>NZ_JCAXEC010000039.1:0-496 GCF_059758715.1 Sphingobacterium sp. GQ94 | reverse complement strand
TTCTGAACGATGTTTTTGACTTTCAGTCCATCTTGTAGGGTGCTTGAACAGCAAGTGTCGTGATCTTGCCAAAAGCTGTTTGAGTGTGTCCCCGTTAGGTAATAGCTCAGGATCATAGGAAACTCCCTGTTTGCGGGCTAGCGCAATTTTCTGGCTCTCCTGATCCAATACCTCCCAGCGATATCTGATGCGCAGTTCTTGAACGGCATCATAGGCCAGTTTCTGTACATGAAACCGATCGATTACCCGCTTGGCATTTCTAAAACACCGACGGACTGCCTTGGCCATATTGGGAGCCATATCCATGGTGACTTCCCTGACTTTATTCCTGTTGCGCAATGGAATACGTTCTAAGGCTTGGGTGATGTCCTCGGCTTTTGTACCCTTAATAGTTGCCAAGATGGTGCCCTTTTTACCTTTAGCGGCCTTGCTGCTCACGATGGTATAAAGCTCACCGTTACTGAAACTGGTCTCGTCTATGCTCAGGTGTTCTGTG
>NZ_JCAXEC010000038.1:0-814 GCF_059758715.1 Sphingobacterium sp. GQ94 | reverse complement strand
ATCGAAGCCAATGCAGGCAAGTATACCTTTGTTTGGAAAAAGGCCATTCAGACCAACAAGCTTAAGATGAAACAGCAATTGCAGGACATCTGGGATTACGCTTCGGTTATAGCCCAAAAGGAAGATGGGGAGCTCCCACCGGAACCCCCAACAAACAGAGAACTTAATAAGGAAAATCTAGAGGCTACTGTTGAGCGAATAAATGAAGTTCTTGGTAGCAGCAAAAAGGTGGACAAGAAACATCGGGCAAAACTTCTATACATCAAGAAAAACTTTGGCAATAACCTGGAGAAGTATGACAGGCAGGAGGAAACACTGGGTGAGCGCAATAGCTATAGTAAAACGGATACAGATGCGACTTTTATGCGCATGAAGGAAGATCATATGCTCAATGGCCAGCTCAAGCCAGGCTATAATGTTCAAATATCAACCTGCAATCAGTTTATTGTAAACTACAGCATCCATCCTGATGCGACGGATACCAATACCTTAAGATCCCATTTAGAACAACATATTGAATCCTATGGTGCAGCCCCTAAAATCCTTGTTGCCGATGCAGGATATGGTTCACAGGAGAACTTCGAGCTCTTAGAGAACTTAGGTACCCAAGCCTATGTGAAGTATGGCATGTTCGATAAACAACAACAGCACTCCTATAATAACAAGAAGCCATTCAGTTCTGACAAACTGTTTTACAATAAAGAACTCGATGTGGTGGTCTGTCCAATGGGCCAGCAAATGACATCAATCGGAAAGGTTCATAAGAAAACAAAATCAGGCTTTATCCAGACATATACCAGATATCAAGCAAAAA
>NZ_JCAXEC010000037.1:0-1037 GCF_059758715.1 Sphingobacterium sp. GQ94 | reverse complement strand
TAAACGGGCAGTATGCTTTGATGAGAAATTTGTATAAGTTAATAAACGATGCTCACAGCAGGAATTTAAAATGTGAAATATAAAATATTGCTACATATAGGATTTTTTAGTTCTATTTATAAAGATCGTAAGCAAGGTGGTATTTTGACCTTCCATTACCGTCTGTAGGATTCTTTTTCATGGTAAATCGAACGTTAGTCAAATTCTCCATCGCAATACTTTTCCTTGATCTTTAGCAATTGTACAATAAATTTTGTGATTAGGTATTATGGATAAATGATTAAATATTTTTAGACATATAGCCTTTAACAACGACGAAAAAGAGTTTAAATATTAACGAAAATAATAGATTGGCAACAAAGTGGTGGTGAAAGAATTAAATTTCATAAGTTCTCGCTATGTAAAAGCGCATGCAGTTTGGACAGAAGCATAAAAACCTTGGGGTGTGAACCGGTCATGTTAGGTTTTTGGCTGATGTCGTAAAGGTGTATAATCAAGACGAGGAAACGGGAGAACAGATTAACGACACTCTCACTCTGACAAAGGTTGCACAATCTCTTCACGGCAATACTGCTTTGTGTGTAACTGTCAAAAACAAAATCAACCGGCAATTTTTTTTCTTTTTTCTTTATATTCGTTAATGTATTTCATAGGAAGTAAAAGCGATATCCCCTCAAAATCACCCAAATAAAATTTCTTGTTGAATTGGATTCGTGTTTCGGAATATCTATAATTGGCAAGGTGGGGCTTTTCTTCTTATACAGCACGTCAGTATCCTCTCTTCGATAATAGTACAATGAACTAATAGATCATTATACAACTTTCATAAGTAACCTATGTGATTCCAGTATATCTGATTTTTTTCCTAAAAGTATTTGTTCAGCATAATTAGTTTTCTTAGAAAAAAGAAATTTTAAAAAAAGAAAAAGTAGGAATGATGACTTAATTCAACTCCTACCTCGAAAGGAATGAGTTCTATTAAATCAAATTTGCGAATTTAGAAATCTCAGTTAATGGGTGTTTTTGTTGTATTTTTT
>NZ_JCAXEC010000036.1:0-1229 GCF_059758715.1 Sphingobacterium sp. GQ94 | reverse complement strand
CCCTGAAATCAGCATCCTTATATATTCAGCATCCTTATATATCATGTATATAGAAAAATCAAAAGGCGCTGATGCCGGTGATATCGTGACCTGTGATTAAAAGATGTATATCATGTGTACCTTCATAAGTAATGACTGATTCCAAATTCATCATATGTCTCATGATTGGAAAATCCCCGACAATCCCCATTGCACCAAGTATCTGCCTGGCTTCTCTAGCCACTTGCAGAGCCATGTTGACATTATTTCTCTTGGCCATCGAAATTTGCGCAGTACTCGCCCGATTTTCATTTTTCAACACCCCTAACCGCCAAGAGAGCAGCTGCGCTTTGGTAATCTCAGAAATCATTTCTGATAGTTTCTTCTGTTGCAACTGAAAAGATGCGATTGGTTTCCCAAATTGTTTGCGTTGCTTTGCATATCCTAAAGCAGTTTGATAACAGTCAAGCGCAACACCTATTGCTCCCCATGAGATACCGTATCGTGCAGAATCTAAACAAGACAGTGGGCCCCTCATGCTGTTAACATCAGGAAGTACGTTTTCTTTTGGAATATAGACCTGATCAAAAATCAGTTCACCCGTTCTAGACGCACGCAAAGACCATTTATTTTTTGTTTCAGGGGTAGAAAAACCGTCCACACCTCTTTCAACGATAACACCCCTTATTTGTTGATTCTCATCTCTGGCCCAAACTATTGCAATATCACATGTTGGCGCATTTGTAATCCACATTTTTGCCCCCGTCAACCGATATCCTTGACCATCTTTGATCAACTTAGTTTCCATCCCAGAAGGATTAGAACCATGATCCGGTTCGGTCAACCCGAACGCTCCAATCAAATTTCCTTGGGCTAACCTAGGCAAGAATTTATGTTTTTGCTCAAGACTGCCATATCTATAAATAGGATACATCACCAAAGAGGACTGTACAGAAGCAGCCGACCTGATACTTGAATCGCCATATTCCAACTCTTGCATCATGAGCCCATAAGAAATTTGATCCAATCCTGCTCCTCCAAATTCCCCTGGAATAAATGAGCCTAGCACTCCCCAATCTCCTAATTTTTTCATCAAACCTGGCACCTGTATTTGCTCTTGGGCGCATTGATCTATAATCGGAAGGATTTCCGATTTAACCACGGAACGAACTGAGTCTCTAATCAACAAATGCTCCGGAGTAAAAAACTCCTCTATTTGGTAATAATCCATATATAAATGTTTTTGTGTA
>NZ_JCAXEC010000035.1:0-1422 GCF_059758715.1 Sphingobacterium sp. GQ94 | reverse complement strand
GGATCATGTACAAAAGTTGTGGAGGGGATAAAAAATAATTAGATATTTGTGCTTCGAACTTATATAGAGATGCACGATTCATTTAAAGCTTTAATGCCCCTAATCATTCCTGAAGGAGTTTCCGATTATTTTGAGATGACCCACTATTCCCAAGGAGAGGGTCGGTTGGATATCTTTCTAGAAGAGATGAATGCTATTCCGGAAGAGTTTCAAAAGAATAAGCTGATCTCCAAAGGTTTCTTTGAGCCTGTTACCCTGCAAGATTTTCCTATTCGTGGCCAACAGGTTTACCTGCATGTGAAACGCCGCAGATGGCTCAATCAAGATACCGATAAAGTAGTTTACAGGAACTGGGAATTAGTAGCAAAAGGGACGCGTATCACACAGGATTTCGCTGCTTTTTTAAAAGGTATCAGCGGACAACCAGGCTCATAGCATCCAAACCATCAGTTCGTTCTATGGTATATCAGCCAGTAAACTAAGGAGATATTATAGAAATAAGCTCAGTGGTTTTCAAGAATGGGAACACCGTGAAAACGCAAAAGAAGGATTGATCTTTCCCCAGAATATTAGCTCAAGACTGTCGATTGATGAGACCTGTCTTTCCCATGGCGAGCTATATACCGTTGTGACCAACAAAGAAGCACATGGTAAAAAGGGAACTATTGTAGCTATACTAAATGGAACCAGGTCTGAGAATATCATCCCCCTGATTCAAAAGATCCCCCAGAGATTACGCAACAAAGTTCAGGAAATAACGCTTGACCTAGCGGGTAATATGGGACTCATAGCCAAGAGGTGCTTTCCAAATGCCGTGCAGGTTATCGATAGGTTCCATGTCCAGCAGTTAGCTACCGAAGCACTGCAGGAAATCCGAATAAAGCACCGATGGGAAGCCATAGATAATGAGAACCAGACGATTGAGGCTTGCAAAAAAGCTAAAGAAACCTATTTTCCAGAAATCCTGTTCAATGGAGACACACTAAAACAGCTACTGGCAAGAAGTCGGTACCTACTCTATAAGAGTGAGCATAAATGGACCTGTGAGCAGAAAGAAAGAGCTTTAGTGCTATTTGAAAGGTTCCCGGATATCGAAAAAGCTTATAGGTTGTCCCAAGAGCTTTCTTGGATATTCAACAGTACCTTGGATAAGATCTACGCCTTTACAAGACTTGCAAAGTGGGCGGATAAAGTAGAACAAGCAGGCTTTAAATCCTTCAATACCGTCTCCAGAACCATAAATATCCACCACAAGAAGATATTGAACTACTTCGACAACAAGAGTACAAATGCGTCGGCAGAATCATTCAATGCAAAAATAAAGGCTTTCAGAAGTCAGTTTAGAGGTGTAGGCGATATCAATTTCTTCCTGTTCAGATTGACCAAATTATTTGCTTAGTCCACAGGTTTTGAAACTGATCC
>NZ_JCAXEC010000034.1:0-1592 GCF_059758715.1 Sphingobacterium sp. GQ94 | reverse complement strand
GTCTCTAGAAAGGAGGTATTCCAGCCGCACCTTCCGGTACGGCTACCTTGTTACGACTTAGCCCCAATTACCGGTTTTACCCTAACACGCTCCTTGCGGTTACATGCTTTAGGTACCCCCAGCTTTCATGGCTTGACGGGCGGTGTGTACAAGGCCCGGGAACGTATTCACCGCGTCATTGCTGATACGCGATTACTAGCGAATCCAACTTCACGGGGTCGAGTTGCAGACCCCGATCCGAACTGTGAATGGCTTTTCGAGATTCGCATCACATTGCTGTGTAGCTGCCCGCTGTACCATCCATTGTAGCACGTGTGTAGCCCCGGACGTAAGGGCCATGATGACTTGACGTCGTCCCCACCTTCCTCTCTGCTTACGCAGGCAGTCTGTTTAGAGTCCCCACCATAATGTGCTGGCAACTAAACATAGGGGTTGCGCTCGTTGCGGGACTTAACCCAACACCTCACGGCACGAGCTGACGACAGCCATGCAGCACCTAGTTTCGTGTCCCGAAGGACGGAAGCGTCTCTGCTCCCTTCACTAACTTTCAAGCCCGGGTAAGGTTCCTCGCGTATCATCGAATTAAACCACATGCTCCTCCGCTTGTGCGGGCCCCCGTCAATTCCTTTGAGTTTCACCCTTGCGGGCGTACTCCCCAGGTGGATAACTTAACGCTTTCGCTTGGACGCTTACTGTATATCGCAAACATCGAGTTATCATCGTTTAGGGCGTGGACTACCAGGGTATCTAATCCTGTTCGATCCCCACGCTTTCGTGCATCAGCGTCAATAACGACTTAGACAGCTGCCTTCGCAATTGGTGTTCTGAGACATATCTATGCATTTCACCGCTACTTGTCTCATTCCGCCGTCTTCAAACGCATTCAAGCTCTTCAGTATCAAAGGCACTGCGACAGTTAAGCTGCCGTATTTCACCCCTGACTTAAAAAGCCGCCTACGCACCCTTTAAACCCAATAAATCCGGATAACGCTTGGATCCTCCGTATTACCGCGGCTGCTGGCACGGAGTTAGCCGATCCTTATTCTTCGGGTACATTCAGCCTCCTACTCGTAGAAGGGGTTATTCCCCGATAAAAGCAGTTTACAACCCGTAGGGCAGTCATCCTGCACGCGGCATGGCTGGTTCAGGGTTGCCCCCATTGACCAATATTCCTTACTGCTGCCTCCCGTAGGAGTCTGGTCCGTGTCTCAGTACCAGTGTGGGGGATTCTCCTCTCAGAGCCCCTAGACATCGTCGCCTTGGTGAGCCGTTACCTCACCAACTAGCTAATGTCACGCGAGCCCATCCATATCCTATAAATATTTAACCATATAATGATGCCATTTAATGGTAATATGCGGTGTTAATCCGAATTTCTTCGGGCTATCCCCCTGATATGGGTAGGTTGCTCACGCGTTACGCACCCGTGCGCCACTCTCACCATAAGTAGCAAGCTACTCATGGATCCCGTCCGACTTGCATGTATTAGGCCTGCCGCTAGCGTTCATCCTGAGCCAGGATCAAACTCTCCATTGTAAAATGAAGTGTAAGATCGAGACTATTTATAAAAATAGAATCGTCTTGTTAAAATA
>NZ_JCAXEC010000033.1:0-1723 GCF_059758715.1 Sphingobacterium sp. GQ94 | reverse complement strand
AGCTGATATCAACCGTAGCTTTAAAGACTTTGCCCGCCATTATAACTGTGTTATCAATCCGACGCGTAGCTATTCCCCGCAGGATAAAGCTCTGGTTGAGAATGCGGTACACTTGGCCTATCAGCGTATATACTATCCGTTACGCGAGATGACTTTCTTCTCACTGAGAGATCTCAACAGAGAAATTACCGTCTTACTGGAACGCTACAATAGCCTATTGTTCAAACGAAAGGAATCCAGTCGTATTGAACTGTTCCAGAGTATCGAACGACAGTACCTCAAAGCCTTACCGGTTGACGAATATGAACTTAAGGACTACAAAAGAGCAAAGGTCCAGAAGATGGGTTATGTGTACTTTTCTCCCGATAAAAGTTACTATAGTGTCCCATATCGTTACATTGGAAGAGAGACTGCTATACACTATACCAAAAGCCGAGTTGAAGTGTTTTACAACCAGGAACGGATTGCTCTCCATCAGCGAAACCTAATCAAAGGGAGTTACATTACAAACACAGATCATCTGAGCAGCACACATAAGTTTTATTCGGAGTGGAATCCTGAGTTCTTTAAGAAAAAAGCTGTGCCACATGGTGAATATGTTTTAGCATGTATTGAAAAACTACTGGCTTCTCAGGATTACCCCGAAATAACCTATAAGCGATCTCTAGGGATTATACAGTTGCACCGCGCTTATGGCTCAAAGAGGCTCAATAATGCCTGCAAAAGAGCTTTGGATACAGACGCATGTTCCTACTTGCGGATAAAGAATATACTTAAAAATAATATGGACAAGTTACCTCTTTGTGATGAACCCGTTGAACAGGAACAGCCCCATATACCTTTTCATAGTAATATACGCGGTGCTTCCGCATATGAATAATGACAATCTAAAATCAGAAATATGAACAATCAGACAGTTGAGAAACTACGTAACATGCGCTTGGGCGCTATGGCTCAATTACATCAACAGTATGTCAAGGAAAACAGGTTCGAAGGTATTACATGCGACGAATACCTGTCCTTGCTTACTGATCATCAATGGGAAGAACGGGAAAACAATAAAATTGACAGGCTGTTGAAGCTGGCGAACTTTAGGCAGAACGCAAGTCTTGGCGATATAAACTACATCGCTGAAAGAAATCTGGATAAAAACATGTTCGCACGCCTTGGTACACTGGACTTTGTGCTGCGAAAAGAAAATATTATAATATGCGGCGCATCAGGTACGGGGAAAAGTTATCTATCACAAGCCCTGGGGAATCAAGCATGCCTTACAGGAATAAAAACACTCTATACAGTGACCGGTAGACTGATAAAAAAGCTGAAGTTGAGTAAAGTTGATGGAACTTACCTCAAAGAGTTAGAAAAACTAACCAAAGCGGAACTGTTGATACTTGATGACTTTGGCCTGCAAGCGTTCGATAATCAGGACCGCGAAACACTGATGGATATCATAGATGATCGGCATGGAAAAAGGTCAACTATTATATCTTCTCAAATACCGGTATCGGCATGGTATGAAATAATCGGGGGCGAAGGAACCATTGCAGATGCTATTTTAGACCGGATTGTAAACTCCTCGCACCGAATTGATCTGAAAGGCGAATCCCAGAGAAAAGGAATATTGAAAAAGGAATAATCCCAACTTTTTTATATAATTGTATGATCTTTTAAGTGGCACGGTTTGACCGAAATCACTGGCATCATCACTCCGAAATACCCA
>NZ_JCAXEC010000032.1:0-3091 GCF_059758715.1 Sphingobacterium sp. GQ94 | reverse complement strand
GATAATACGCAGAAGAGTTCTTTGACATATTGGAAGAAAAAAGACACAAGAGAAGACAACAGTGGTATGGTCATGTTTACATGGTTATACCGCAAAAGCAACCATTGCCTAGCAAAAGGGGCAATGTGTGAAGAAAGTAAATAAGAGCACTTGGGGAATGCCTAGGCTCTCAGAGGCGATGAAGGACGTGATAAGCTGCGATAAGCTACGGGGATTGGCAAATGCGAATTGATCCGTAGATTTCCGAATGGGGCAACCTGATATACTGAAGGTATATCGTATAACACGCGAACGCGCTGAACTGAAACATCTAAGTAGGCGTAGGAGAAGAAAATAATAATGATTTCCCAAGTAGTGGCGAGCGAACGGGAAAGAGCCCAAACCGGTACTGTTACGGCAGTACCGGGGTTGTAGGACCACAATAAGTCATCAAAGAAGCGAAGTGGAAACGGATGGGAAGCCGTACAATATGGGTGATAGTCCCGTACACGTATTCAACTTTGGGCTAGTGGGATCCTGAGTACCGCGGGACCGGAGAAATCCTGTGGGAATCTACCAGCACCATCTGGAAAGGCTAAATACTCCTGAGAGACCGATAGTGAACTAGTACCGTGAGGGAAAGGTGAAAAGAACCTTGAATAAAGGAGTGAAATAGATCCTGAAACCAAGTGCTTACAAGCGGTCGGAGCCCTTTAGTGGGGTGACGGCGTGCCTTTTGCATAATGAGCCTACGAGTTACTCTTGTCCGGCAAGGTTAATTGATTAAGTCAAGGAGCCGAAGCGAAAGCGAGTCTGAATAGGGCGTATAGTCGGATGAGGTAGACGCGAAACCTTGTGATCTACCCTTGGGCAGGTTGAAGGTGCGGTAACACGTACTGGAGGACCGAACCGATAAACGTTGAAAAGTTTCCGGATGACCTGAGGGTAGGGGTGAAAGGCCAATCAAACTGGGAAATAGCTCGTACTCCCCGAAATGTTTTTAGGAACAGCGTCGACATAGAGTCTTGCAGAGGTAGAGCTACCGATTGGGTGCGGGGGAGTCAAATCCTACCAAATCCAGACGAACTCCGAATGCTGTAAGATATGGTCGGCAGTGAGGCTTTGGGTGCTAAGGTCCAAGGCCGAGAGGGAAAGAACCCAGACCATCAGCTAAGGTCCCTAAATTTGTTCTAAGTTGAACTAACGAGGTCCGGTTGCCTAGACAGCTAGGATGTTGGCTTGGAAGCAGCCATTCATTTAAAGAGTGCGTAACAGCTCACTAGTCGAGCGACCGGGCGTGGATAATAAACGGGCATCAAGAACAGTACCGAAGCTATGGATTGTATATTTATATACACTGGTAGGGGAGCATTCCATAGGGGGTGAAGCAGCAAGGCGATTTGTTGTGGACTTTATGGAAAAGCAAATGTAGGCATAAGTAACGATAAGGCGGGTGAGAAACCCGCCCACCGAAAGACTAAGGTTTCCTGATCAACGCTAATCGGATCAGGGTTAGTCGGGACCTAAGGCGCATCCGAGAGGAGGTAGCCGATGGACAACGGGTTAATAATCCCGTACTATTTATAACTGCGATGTGGTGACGGAGTAGTGACACTGCCGCGAACTGACGGAATAGTTCGTTGAAGGACAAAGGTATTGGACCGGTAGGCAAATCCGCCGGTACAGCTAAAGTCCGATAGTACAGCAAACCTTCGGGTGCGCTGATAGCGCAGGTAATCAGACTTCCAAGAAAACCCGCTAAGCTTCAGGTTATAAATACCCGTACCGTAAACCGACACAGGTAGTCGAGGAGAGAATCCTAAGGTGCTCGAGTGAATCATGGCTAAGGAACTCGGCAAAATGGCCCTGTAACTTCGGGAGAAGGGGCGCTTCCTCTACGCAAGTAGAGAAGCCGCAGCGAAAAGGCCCAGGCGACTGTTTAGCAAAAACATATGGCTTTGCGAAATCGAAAGATGAGGTATAAGGCCTGACACCTGCCCGGTGCTGGAAGGTTAAGAGGGGATGTCATCCGCAAGGAGAAGCATTGAATCGAAGCCCCAGTAAACGGCGGCCGTAACTATAACGGTCCTAAGGTAGCGAAATTCCTTGTCGGGTAAGTTCCGACCTGCACGAATGGTGTAACGATCTGGGCACTGTCTCAGCCATGAGCTCGGTGAAATTGTGGTATCGGTGAAGACGCCGATTACCCGCAACGGGACGGAAAGACCCCATGAACCTTCACTATAGCTTAACATTGAAATTGGTTACAGGATGTGTAGGATAGGCGGGAGTAAATGAATCGGTTTCGCCAGGAATCGAGGATACACCCTTGAAATACCGCCCTTTCTGTATTCGGTTTCTAACTCGGCTATGCCGAGGACATTGTTTGGTGGGTAGTTTGACTGGGGTGGTCGCCTCCAAAAAGGTAACGGAGGCTTTCAAAGGTAAGCTCAGTACGCTTGGTAACCGTACGAGGAGTGCAATGGCATAAGCTTGCTTGACTGTGAGACCAACAAGTCGACCAGGGTCGAAAGACGGACATAGTGATCCGGTGGTTCTGTATGGAAGGGCCATCGCTCAAAGGATAAAAGGTACTCTGGGGATAACAGGCTGATCTCCCCCAAGAGCTCATATCGACGGGGAGGTTTGGCACCTCGATGTCGGCTCGTCACATCCTGGGGCTGGAGAAGGTCCCAAGGGTTGGGCTGTTCGCCCATTAAAGTGGCACGCGAGCTGGGTTCAGAACGTCGCGAGACAGTTCGGTCCCTATCTGTTGTGGGCGCTGGAAGTTTGAGTGGATCTGACCTTAGTACGAGAGGACCGGGTTGGACGGACCGCTGGTGAACCTGTTATGCCGCCAGGTGTACGGCAGGGTAGCTACGTTCGGAATAGATAAGCGCTGAAAGCATCTAAGTGCGAAACTAGCCACAAGATGAGACTTCCTCATAAGGGTCGTTGGAGATGACAACGTTGATAGGTCATAGGTGTAAAGGTTGAAAGATCAAAGCCAAGTGATACTAATAGCCCGAAGCTTTCCAATGCAGATAGAACTGTTGTCCTCTCTCTTTTTGTTTTTTTTCTTTCAATACAATGTCAAGGTAATGAGTCTTTA
>NZ_JCAXEC010000031.1:0-10310 GCF_059758715.1 Sphingobacterium sp. GQ94 | reverse complement strand
TTCATTTTTAGAAAAGACATTCAAATCTCGAAAACACAGAAACACTTTTTGATTCCATAAAAGAAAAGGGCACTTATATATCTCAAAATTCAAACCTAGAAAAAATAAAAAATTATGAACAATTATGGTAATGGTAATTAAACTGTGTTATTTTAATGGATAACACTATTAATATGGGCAAGTATTTCTTTGTAATTATCAGGATTAAACCAAGTCGTCTGACCATATTTTTTAAACCAAGTTATTTGTCTTTTAGCATATCTCCTAGAGTTCTGTTTAATTTGCCCAATAGCATCCTCCAAACTCAGTTTACGATCTAGGTAACTGAAAAGTTCAACGTATCCAACAGTCAATAAAGCTGATTTATAACGAAATGGGATAAGTTTTTTTACCTCATCCAATAGACCATTTTGGATCATCATATCAACCCTCCTGTTGATTCTATCATACAGGGCTTCACGATCCATATTTAGACCAATTGTTATTACTTGAAAAGAACGACTTTTATTAGATTGATTTTTTAAGTAAAAAGAGATAGGTCGCCCAGTGGCTTGAAATACTTCCAAGGCGCGAATTACTCGCTGCGGATTATCAATATCTGCATACGAATAATACTCAGGATCGATAGCTTCTAATCGTTGTTTCAAAACGGCTAGTCCCAAATTTTTAAGTTCCTCGTTCAATTTAGTTCGAGTCTCAATAGGTGCTTTAGGTAAATCATCTAAACCTTCACATAAAGCCTTGACAAATAATCCGGAGCCTCCTACCGCTACAACAAGGTTATGATCTTCAAACAACTCATTCAATTTACACAACGCCTCTCTTTCATAATCGCCAGCAGAATAGTCTTCCGCAATAGAATGAGAATTAATAAAATAATGTTTTGCTTGAGAGAGTTCATATTCACTGGGTTTGGCTGTCCCTATATTCAATTCACGATAAAATTGTCTAGAATCCGCAGAAATTATAGCCGTATTAAATCGATTAGCTAGAGCAATTGCCAACTCCGTTTTACCTACTGCTGTAGGTCCAACAACGACAATTAATATTTTTTGATTACTCATTCTTCAATAACTGATGTTCTATTAACAAAAAAAAAGATGACAGCTAAATCCATCATCTTTTATACCTTAATATTTTAGTGGATTAATAATCTTCGGAACCTTCTGTTGATTTTCCTCCTTGAGATTCACCAGATGATTCATCATCAAACATATCAAATTCATCTTCTTCATCGACACCATACTCTTCCTCGATTTCCTCAATAAAATCATCCTCATCTATTTCATCTTCGTCTACTAACGGAAAATTTGAAGCAGCAAGATTTTTTGGGGCCTCCCCTACTTTTTTAAATAAAGTTGGATATACTTTCCCTTCTTCTTCTTTTAAAATTTTAATTAGCTCAACATGGAATTCATAAGGTCGATCAAAATTGTATATATAATAAAATTTTTGATGTGGATCATCAATAAATTTACTTAAACGAATATCTTCCACCAATAATACTCCTTGGTCTTTTTTCCTGGCATTTGGCATATAAGCTATTTCTGTTCCTTTTTTCCATTGATCATTACTCACATAAAAGGAAGAGGAACGCTCAACATCATAGCCAATTGATTTATGAATTGCTTCATGTAAATCCATAAAAGTACTTTTGGAAGGCATATCAAGTTCACGATATACATCTTCATAATCCTCAAAAGAAACCCTAAATCTATAAATTGCCATTATAATATTTCGTTTTTAATCTAATTTTTCAAGCTTTAAAGTTACATAATTTTTGAAATATTTAAACCTAGGCTCTCAAAGTTAAACCTAAGGTTTTCCCTTTTTCAATCATATAGTTAAACGCATCCTTTCTTGAGTTTGGTATCTCGCCTTCCAAAATTGCCTCACGGATTGAATTTTTAATCATTCCAACAAATCGTCCAGGACCAATATCGAAAGCTCTCATGATATCATCTCCATCAATAGGCGGTTGCCAATTACGAAGATGGTCACGTTCTTCAACATCTTTCAGTTTTTGTTTAACCAAATCAAAATTGTCTCGGTATTTCTTTTTCTTGTATTCATTTTTTGTTGTAACATCGGCATGGCAGAGCAACATTAATGAATCAATGTCATCCGCAGCCTCAAACAACAGTCGACGGACAGCTGAATCGGTGACAATATCTTTAGCTAATACAATAGGCCGAAGGTGTAATAAAACAAGTTTTTGAACGAACTTCATTTTTTCATTTAAAGGAAGCTTAAGTTCAGAAAACAATTTAGGTACCATCTTGGCACCTCGATCTTCATGACCATGAAAAGTCCAACCCACCTTCTTATCAAATCGTTTGGTTGCCGGTTTCGCAATATCATGCATAATGGCAGCCCATCTCAACCAAAGATCACTAGAAGTTTTAGCTACATTATCCAAAACTTCTAAAGTATGGTAAAAATTATCTTTATGGCCTTTACCATCTATATAATCAACCCCATATAAGTCAACCATAGCGGGAAAAATTCTTTCAAGAAGCCCTGTATCGAAAAGGTATTTAAATCCAATAGATGGGACCTCAGAAAGTATAATCTTATTGAGTTCGTCAGTAATCCTTTCTTTAGAAATAATCTCTATTCTAGCAGATTGTGCTGCAATGGCATTTAAAGCCGGTACGTCAATCCTAAAATTTAACTGGCTTGCAAAACGAATTGCACGCATCATGCGTAAAGGATCATCGGAAAAGGTAATACTGGGTTCAAGTGGGGTGCGAATAATCTTTTTTTCAATATCACTGACACCATTGAAAGGATCTAATAATTCTCCATAATTCTCTTCGTTTAAAGAGAATGCCATCGCATTTATTGTAAAATCACGTCTATTTTGATCATCTTCTAGAGTTCCATCCTCAACTATAGGTTTTCGCGAGTCGGTCCTATAGGATTCCCTTCGAGCACCTACGAATTCAATTTGTAACCCTTGGTAAACCAACATTGCAGTACCAAAGGATTTATACACAGCAACTTTGGTACTTAGTTTTTCACCAAGCTTACTTGCAAAAGCAATTCCACTCCCTAAAATAAGAATGTCTATATCATCCTTAAATGGACGCCTCATAATTCGATCACGAACATATCCACCAATGACATAACAGAGAACACCTTCCTGTTTAGCCAAATCCTTAATAATGGGAAAAATGGGATGACTTAAATTTTCACTCATAGCAACAAAGTGCAAAAGTAATTATTTTATAGACAACAAACCTTCCTTCATCCTGGAAATATTAAAGTTTTCTAATCTCTATCTTTTGATAATCGGCGGAAAAGAAGAGGGTTTTGTTTCAGAATTCCTTGTTCCCTACGTCTTTGCACGATATGGACAGCCTCGAATAGGGCCTCTAGAAAAGAGTCATGGGAAGCTATATTTTTTCCAGCTATATCGTATCCAGTCCCGTGGTCAGGGGAAGTCCTAACGACGGGCAAACCCGCTGTAAAGTTTACTCCTGATCGGGAGGCGATATGTTTAAATGGAATCAAGCCCTGATCATGATACATAGCTAAGACCGCATCAAATTTAGTATAAGCATCCGAAGCAAAAAATCCATCAGCAGGGAATGGCCCAAAACAGAAAATCCCTTCATCATAAGCTTTTTCAATTGCAGGTCTGATAATTTCGTTATCCTCTTGTCCAATTAACCCATCGTCTCCTGCGTGTGGGTTGAGACCCAAAACAGCAATTTTAGGCTTTTGAATCCAAAAGTCATTCTTTAAACTATCATTCATCATTTTTAGCTTTTGAATAATCCCTTCCGGAGTAATTGAACTTGAAACATCCTTAACTGGTATATGGCCGGTAACCACACCTATACGTAAATCTTCACTCACCATAAACATCAAAACGTTTTCAGCTTGAAAGGCATTTTGAAGGTATTCAGTGTGTCCAGGAAAGTTAAAACCCTCCTGTTGTATATTGTGTTTATTGATAGGGGCAGTAACCAAGGCATCAATCAATCCTGCTTTTAGATCTTGGGTGGCATATTTCAAGGATTCAAATGCATATTTACCTCCGAGTTCATTTTGTTCTCCCAAACTGATTTTCACATCCTCTTGCCAACAGTTTATCATGTTGGCCCGTTTAGGATTTGCAAGATCCGCAGAGTTGATTACGTTAAAACTGAAATCATTAACGCCAATGGCTTTACGATGAAAAGAGGCAACTTTTGTATTCCCATAAACAATAGGTGTAAAATAGTCCAACACACGACTATCCATTAGAGATTTTATTATCACCTCTAACCCTATTCCATTTATATCACCAATTGAAATACCAATTTTAAGTTTATCGCTCATCAAATTTGCTCTTTAGATAGTCAAAAATAGTAAAAAAACGCAAATATGGAGGGGATAGTTGCTATTTTGATTCGACTAAGGAATATTCTTAAATATTAGCCTTAGTAAAAATAGTATCTTTGTAAACAAATACAACTTATGGGTTCAGTACGTGCAAAGAAACATTTAGGTCAACATTTCCTTAACGATAAAAATGCGGCACAGCGGATTGTCGACTCTTTACAACCATCCCTTGGGTATAAACAAGTATTAGAAGTTGGTCCGGGAATGGGCGTGCTTACAGACTTTTTATTACTCAAGGAAGATTACGAGACATTTCTAATTGATATTGATGAGGAATCAGTTGTGTTTCTTCAAAATAAATATCCTCAAATTAAAGAAAGACTTATTTTAGGTGATTTTTTAGCTTTAGATTTTGATAATTATTTTACGAATAAGTTAGCTATCATCGGTAATTTTCCGTATAATATTTCTTCTCAAATTTTATTCAAAATCCTTGATGAAAGACACCGTGTTGTAGAAATGGTGGGTATGTTTCAAAAAGAAGTAGCAGAGCGATGCGTTGCAAAACCAGGCAGTAAAGAATATGGTATATTAAGCGTTTTTCTTCAGGCTTATTACAATGTAACTTATTTATTCACAGTAAAAGCTGGCGCTTTTAGTCCCCCTCCAAAAGTTCTCTCTGGTGTAATGCGAATGGTTCGAAACGAACGAGAAACCCTAGATTGCGACGAAAAACTTTTTTGGAGAGTGGTTAAAGCAGGGTTCAACCAACGTCGTAAAACCTTACGTAATTCTCTTTCTGGTGTAATTCCCAAGGATAAAATGAGTGATAATCCCCTTTATGAATTGCGAGCTGAACGTCTGAGTGTAGAGGATTTCATGAGTTTAACAAATGAAATATCGAACAAAGAATGATATGATAACTTCAAGTGAATTTGCAATCATAGGAGCGGGAATATGCGGTCTAACAACTGCAGTCGCTCTTCAAAAACTAGGTCGGAACTTCCATTTATTTGAAAAGGCTAAGGAGATTAGAGGGATAGGCGCAGGTTTTGGTTTAGGATCCAATGCCATGCAAGCCCTAAGTCATTTAGGTCTAGCTGATGAAATAAAAGACATTGCTTTTCCAATAAAATCCTACACCATATTAGATCAAAAAGGTCAAACTTTAGTGGACCCAGATACTGAAACTCTTGTCGAGAAATATCAACATGAAAACTATATAATCCACCGTGCAGATCTTCATCAACATCTTTTATCTAAATTAGAGACAGAAAATCTAAAATTAGATGCTCAGGTAACTCATTTTAAGCAAGAAGAAGAATCCATATTGGTGTATTTCCAAGATGGAAGAGTACATCGCGCTAAATACTTATTAATTGCCGATGGCGTAAGATCAAAATTACGAGAACAAATGTTCCCAAAATCAACACCAAGGTTTGCTGGATATACCTGCTGGCGAGCAACAATCGACAATAGCCAGATTCACCTCAATAAAGGCACAGAAACATGGGGAAATAAAGGAAGATTTGGTATGTCTCCCTTAGTAAATAATCGAATCTATTGGTATGCATGCATAAATGTCGGAGTCAACAGCACACTATTCAAAAATTACAAACTAAAGGATCTGAAAGAAAACTTTTCTCAATACCATTCCCCTATACTGGAGATATTAGAACAGACAAAAGAGGAAGACTTGATTTGGAACGATATTTTTGACATTAAACCAATAAGACGTTTTGCAAAGGGCAACATTCTATTAATGGGAGATGCAGCTCACGCAACAACTCCGAACATGGGACAAGGTGCTTGTCAAGCATTGGAAGATGTTGCAGTTCTTATTGATGAACTAAAGAAAAACAGAAATGTGTGCATGGCATTCAGTCTATTTGATGCTAGAAGGAGATCAAGAACCAAATACATTACAGAAATGTCTAAGATTATCGGCCGGGTTGGTCAATGGGACAACAAAACAACAATTTTCTTAAGAAATAGCATCATAAAAATATTACCCCCCACAATTGATCAACTTCCTCTTAACAAATTACTTAAAGAAGATTTCATGACCATAAATACAAAAATATCATGAATATACTTATCGCAGATGATATCCATCAAATTCTGTTAGAAAAATTCGACCGAGCTAAACTGAAATATGATTACCGACCGGACATTACTCGAGAACAGGCTCAAAAGATAATAGCTGAATATTCCGGATTGATAATACGATCCAAATTTCAGGTCGACCAAGAATTCATTGACCTTGCTCCACAACTTAAATTCATTGGCCGCTCTGGAGCTGGGATGGATAACATAGATGAAAGCTATGCTCGAGAGAAAGGCATTCAATTATTCCCTGCAAATGAAGGAAACTGTGATGCTGTAGGCGAACATATGATAGGCATGCTGCTAAGTTTGATGAATAATCTAAACACTGCAGATCGACAAATAAGAAACGGACAATGGAATCGTGAACAGAATAGAGGGCACGAATTAAAAGGGAAAACCGTTGCCCTAATTGGCTATGGCTATAACGGCCAAGCGATGGCCAAGAAACTCAGTGGATTTGATGTTCAGGTAATCGCTTACGATAAATACAAAACAGGTTTCTCAGATCAATATGCGCGAGAAGTTTCGATGGAAGAAGTTGTAAAATTAGCTGAAGTTGTCAGTTTCCACATTCCTTTAACCAAGGAAACACAAGGTTTGGTTGACCAGGAATACCTATTTCATTTCCGAAACCCTATTTTCCTTCTCATGGGTGCCCGTGGAGGTATTGTGAACTTACCTGCTGTGATAAAATCCCTAGATAACGGGAAAATTCTAGGTGCCGCATTCGATGTGTTACCGGTTGAGAAATTCCCTTCGTTATTAGAACAACCTTGGTTTAATGCGTTAAAAGATAGGGAAAACGTAATTCTAAGTCCTCACGTTGCCGGATGGACTTTTCAAAGCTACTTCAAGTTATCTGACATCCTAGCTCAAAAAATCATTAACTTCTTACAGGAAAACTAACACCAGTAACCATTGTAGAATTAACGCTAAATCTAGTAAATAAACATGATGATAGTGCTTTTTCTCAGTGAAGATAACAAACTTAAGCAGAATGAGAATTAAGAGCGTTGTGCATAACATCCCATATTTTATAGCCAAAGTATACGGAGAAAATACGACCAAAAAAATATGAAGTAATGCTATTCCATAGGATAGACGGATCGCTTTTTGTTTTCCTAAAAGTATAGGAACGGTCTTCAATTGATAAAGGGAATCTTGTTCATAATCACGAATGTCAAAGGGAAGTGTACATAAAACCAAAAAGACGATTTTCACCAAACCCAAATAATTTGCATCGAACCATTTGATCGTCTCACCATTTGCGAATAGTTCAGTTACAGGAAGACCCACGCTACTTAAAGACCAGACTAAGGCTATATAAAAAACCTTTAAACCAGGCACTTGCCTCATACCGATCCTTTTATTATTAATCTTAACTATAGGCACGGCATATGCTAAAGAAATCAAAGCGATAAAACCCAAATAAAAAAGGGTTAATAAATGAACGTGTAACAAAGCATATAATAAGATGAGAAGTGAAATTATGCTTAAGGTCCAAAATAAAGCTATATATCTGAACACCCAACGGGTCCTTTGAAATGGTGATTTTGAAGGGTTATTGGGCTTGGATAGGTACAAGCTTAAATTATACAATAATAAAGTGGTACTTCCTTCGATCAACAATATATAACCATTTACGGGAAGGTTTAGAATAATATAAGTTAGAGCACATTGCGCAATGGCTGCTCCAGCAATCAACAGATTTGTGTTGACGAAAAAGTAATATATGAGCTTAATAATTTTCATCCAATGGTCCCTCAAATATGCAACTAATTCCCAATCTGATCACAAAAATTAGTATTTCAATCGAAAATAAATTAAATTAGCTTAACAACAAGCTGATTTTTCTGTTACCAATAACTTATTGGCTGAAATAGATAATTAATTCTTGTAAAGTTAATGTAGACCTATAATTTTAATACAAAAATGAGTTTTCAAATTAAATCATTTGATGAGTATCAACAAGCTTACAAAAAAAGTGTAGATGAGCCCGAAGCCTTTTGGGGAGAAATAGCAGAAAGTTTCTTTTGGAAAAGAAAGTGGAGTAATGTACTAAAATGGAATTTTACTGAACCTAATATTAAATGGTTTGAAGGAGGAAAACTAAACATTACTGAAAACTGTTTAGACCGACATATTTATCAGTTAGGAGATCAACCTGCCATTATTTGGGAACCAAACGATCCACAGGAATCGCACCGGGTATTAACCTACAAACAATTACTTCAAAAAGTAGAGCAATTTGCTAACGTATTAAAAAATAACAACATTCGAAAGGGTGACCGAGTTTGTATTTATCTTCCTATGGTTCCTGAATTAGTTATTGCTGTATTAGCTTGTGCACGGATAGGGGCAATACATTCTGTAGTTTTTGGTGGGTTTTCAGCGCAATCCATCGCAGATCGTATCAATGATGCAGAATGCAAATTAGTTATCACCTCAGATGGTGGTTTTCGTGGAAAGAAGATTCTTGAGCTAAAAACGATTGTTGACGATGCGCTTATGCAGTGCAAATCTGTAGAAAAAGTAATTGTTCTAACGCGCACAAGAACACCTATATCGATGATCAAAGGTCGTGATGTATGGTGGGAAGATGAAATTAAGAAGGTAGAAACTCAAGGAAATCCAGCATGTCCAGCTGAAGAAATGGATGCAGAGGATACCCTATTTATTTTATATACATCAGGATCAACTGGGAAGCCAAAAGGGGTTGTTCACACTACCGCTGGATATATGATTTACACTGGCTATACTTTTGCAAACACATTCCAATACAAACCAGCAGAAGTATTTTTCTGTACCGCTGACATTGGTTGGATTACAGGCCATAGTTATATTGTATACGGTCCCCTTTCACAAGGCGCAACTTCATTAATGTTTGAGGGAATACCAACGTACCCTGATGCAGGTCGATTTTGGGATATTGTTGATAAATACAACGTAAATATTCTGTACACTGCACCAACAGCAATTCGTTCATTAATGGCCTTCGGACCGGAGTATCTAGAAAATAAAAAACTAACTTCATTACGTGTATTAGGTTCAGTAGGTGAACCTATTAATGAAGAGGCTTGGAACTGGTACCACAAGGAAATCGGAAAAGGCAACTGTCCGATTGTAGACACATGGTGGCAAACTGAAAATGGAGGACATTTGATTTCCCCAATAGCTGGTATTACTCCTGAAATACCAGGTTATGCGATGTTACCTTTACCTGGAATTCAACCATGTCTAATGGATGAAAATGGGGAAGAAATAATCGGAAATGATGTCTCAGGAAATTTATGTATAAAATACCCTTGGCCTGGTATGTTAAGAACAACATGGGGAGATCACGAACGTTGTAAACTAACCTATTTCTCAACCTACAAGGACATGTATTTCACAGGCGATGGATGTTATCGTGATCCAGAAGGAAATTACCGCATCACTGGTCGTGTTGATGATGTGTTGAATGTTTCTGGACATCGAATTGGAACAGCTGAGGTTGAAAATGCAATTAACATGCATTCTGATGTTGTGGAGTCAGCAATTGTTGGGTATCCGCACCCAGTTAAAGGACAGGGGATTTACGCTTATGTAATTGCAAATCATCACATCGATGAAGAAAAGACTCGTCAGGACGTATTGCAAACAGTTACCAGAATCATAGGTGCGATTGCTAAACCAGATATAATTCAATTTGTAAAAGATTTACCAAAAACTCGATCTGGAAAAATTATGCGACGTATCTTACGGAAGATTGCAGAAGGTGAGATTTCAAGCTTAGGAGATACTTCTACATTACAAGATCCTACAGTTGTAGATTCAATCATTGAGGGATCAAAGTCCCTAAAATAATTTACACAATGTGTAAATTAAAT
>NZ_JCAXEC010000030.1:0-12983 GCF_059758715.1 Sphingobacterium sp. GQ94 | reverse complement strand
CATTGTTATGATTTAATGTTAAATAAAATGGCAATTTTTAAATTTTCTATCCCTAGAATTTAAAAATTGCCATTATAATTAGTCGTTTAATTATTTTTTTTGGTTTTTTTAGGATAAAACACGGTGATAAGTGTTTTTTAACTCAATTATTTGCAATTAAATTCAAATAATTGAAATACGGTTATTCTAATACGTTTAGAGAGGTATACTATACCCGATAGAGTATAATTAATTGGTTTTGGCATTATTTATACCTGATAGGGTATGCTATTGTCATACTGCAGTAAATAGTCTTCTTTAACCTTAGAGCTCCTTGAGGGGGAGAAATCACAAACAAAATCATTAAGTTTTGAAAATAACTAGTCCCATATACCTATAAAGTGTAGGGAACTAGTTACTTTGTTTTAAACTTGAGTAAGGCTATCTATCTAACATTGGCATGTTAGTTTTATTTTCGTTACATTTTTAAGTGGTCCATCAATTCGACCAACCTCCGCCTAAAGATCGGTATAGATCTACTACTGAGGCTAATTCTGCTTTTTTAACCTGCGCGAGTTCCAATTCACTTTGTAAAAGATTACTCTGCGCAGTGATAACCTCTAAATAGGTTGCCATTCCTGTTTCAAAAAGTAAATTCGCATGATTTATTGCTTCTTTTAATCGACTAGTTCTTTGCTGGGTTATCTTTTGTTTTTCTTTTAATTTTTCAATGGATATCAATGCGTCCGAGACTTCAGCTACGGCTGTAATGACTTTTTGTTTAAATTGAATTATGTTTTTTTCTTGTTCAATACGAGCCTGTTCATACTGAGTTTTTAATGCTTTTCGCTGAAAAATAGGTTGTGTTAAACTGCCTGCAATTGCTCCAAAAAGTGATGCCGGTATGTTAAACCAGTTACTGGCTTTAAATGCATTAACCCCTGCTTCTGCAGTGATAATTAATGAGGGATACATTTTTGTTTTAGCATAATGTTGATATGCCTGAGCGCTGGTAATAGCGAGTTCTGCTTGTTTTACATCAGGTCTAAGACTTAATAGATCTGCGGGTATTCCTGTTGCAATTTCTTTGGGCATTTTAAGATCAGAGAGTTCTGCGTTCGTCTCAATTTCTTTAGGTAATTTTCCGCTTAGGATTTGTATTGCGTTTTGCTGCAAGTGAATTTGTCTTTCGAAATCTGGAATCAGCGAAGCTGCTGCCAATCTTTGCGCCTGGAATTGCTCCAATGCAAGTAAATTTATATCACCGACTTCGTATTGTAGTTTAACAATTCGCAATGTACTATCGCTTAAATTTAAATTAGTTTGTGCGATTTCATGAAGCTCGTGGAGCATCAGTAATTGGTAATAACCTTGAGCAATTTGTGATACTAGCCGCGTTTGTATAGCTTTTTTGGCTTCTTGGGTTTGTAAATAGGAAACCAAAGCAACTGTTTTTTGACTTTTAATTTTTCCCCATATATCTGCTTCCCAAGATAAGCTCAGGGAGGCGGTGTAATCTTCAACGTGATTTTGCCCTAGGACTTGACCAAGGTTTAATCCATTGACACTATTTTGAGAAGGATTAGTGCTATTAGCATTTAAGTTCATTTGCAAACTAGGCAATTGATTAGCTTTAGCTTGTTTAAGCATTAATTCAGATGATTCAATATTTTTTATGGCCAATTGCATGTCCATATTATGATTTAATGCGGTATCAATGAGATTCTTTAAGATAGGATCTTGAAAGAAATCTCGCCAATGGATTGTCGCCACATTACTATTCTGTTCTACGACTCCCTGATCCCTGTATTTATTGGTTAGGTTTGGCGCAAAATTTTTGTTATGATTTAACTTCCCAGTGTTGCAGGAATCAAACAATAGCGGTATGATGAGGGTAAAGGGTATGATTTTTTTGAGTTTCATTTTTATGATTTTAAAGTAGGTTTAAGCATTTATAGGTGATTTTTCACTATTGGTGCTTGCTAAAACCTGGTCCTCAATTCTCTTCGAACTTAATCTCTCATGAATATTCTGAAAAAAGATAAAGAGTACAGGTATGATAAATAAACCAAGTGCTACTCCAGATAACATTCCTCCGGCAGCGGCTATGCTAATGGAATGATTTCCTTGAGCAGATGGACCAATTGCAGTCATCATAGGAATCATACCTACGATAAAGGCAAGTGACGTCATGATGATAGGTCTTAAACGTAATTTGGCTGCTTCCAGTGCCGCATTTACTATAGTTAAACCTCGTTTGCGGCCATGTATGGCAAATTCTACTATTAAAATTGCGTTCTTAGCCAAAAGCCCTATAAGCATGACCAAGGCTACTTGTACATAAATATTATTGGAAATATCTGTTAAGCCAATTGCTGCAAATACGCCAAATATTCCTGTTGGGATGGAAAGAATTACGGCTAATGGGATAATGTAGCTCTCATACTGCGCAGCCAACAGAAAGTACACGAAGATTAAACACAAAATAAAGATCAGGGTAGACTGACCTCCTGAGACAATCTCTTCTTTTGTCATACCTGAAAATTCATAAGTATAGCCTTTTGATAATTGCGCTTTTGACACCTCTTCCACGGCTTTAATTGCGTCCCCGGTACTGTACCCCGGCTTGGGGATAGCATTGATTCCTATTGAATTAAATAGATTATATCTTGAGGCCGTTTCTGGTCCATATACCCGATGGAGTTTTACTAAAGTGTTTATCGGGACCATATCTCCAGAACGATTTTTGACAAAAATTCCATCCATAGAGGAGGGATCACTTCGGTCTTTAACGTCGGCTTGGATCATCACCCGATAATACTTTCCGAATCGATTGAAATCTGAGGCCTGCGCACTACCAAAATAAGCTTGCATCGTATTCAAGATGCTTTTAGTACTCACTCCGAGCTGCTCAGCTTTAATGTCATCTACTTGAAGTTCATATTGCGGATAATCTGCCTTGAAAGTTGAAAAGGCCATAAGGATTTCAGGACGTTTCATTAATTCCCCAATAAAATGTTGTCCAACCGTACTGAATTTATCTAACTCGCCGCCCGTTCGATCCTGTAGAACCATATCTAGACCATCTACGTTGCTAAATCCCGGTACTGTTGGAAAGGTGAAAACGAAAAAATTGGCACCCTTTACTTTGGATAATTTTTGGTTGATATTAGCCATTATACCATCTATGTCCTTAATTTTTCCCCTTTGTTTATAGGGTTTAAGTAGGATAAAGGCGACCCCTGCTGATGGACTCGTAGATTGCGTTAAAATATTAAAACCGGCAAGGATATTTAAAGTCTTAGTAAATTCAGCATGCTGTAATTGCTGTTCAGCTTCTGCTAGTGCACTCGAGGTCCGATCCAATGATGCGCCTGCTGGCATAGAAAGAGATACCGCCACAAAACCTTGATCTTCAGATGGAATGAAACCGGTTGGTGTTTTTCGAATCATGATGAAGGTGACTAATAAAATAACACCAAGAGCACTAAATCCGACCCATTTGTGACGAAATAGGAAGCGTAAACTCCCCAAATAATTTTTACTTAAACGTTCAAACCCAACATTGAATCCTGTGAAGAATCGTTCCTTAAAATTGAGCTTTTTACCATTGGAATTATGGGTATGAATTGGTTTAAGAAAAAGGGCACATAATGCAGGGCTTAATGTTAAAGCATTTACAGCAGAGATAACGATAGCAATCGCCAGAGTGAAGGCAAATTGTCGATAAAACACACCGGTAGACCCTTCCATAAACCCAATGGGAATAAATACCGCTGACATTACTAAGGTAATGGAAATAATGGCTCCTGTAATTTCACTCATTGCGGAAGTTGTCGCTACCTTAGGTGATAGATGCTCGTTTTCCATCTTAGCATGTACCGCTTCCACAACTACTATAGCATCATCTACCACAATGCCAATTGCTAAGACAAGGGCAAATAAGGTTAATAGATTGATTGAGAATCCGAAAAGCTGCATAAAGAAAAATGTTCCAATAATTGCAACAGGAACGGCTATTGCAGGTATTAGGGTAGATCTGAAGTCTTGGAGGAATATAAAAACAACTAAGAAAACAAGAATAAATGCTTCTATCAAAGTCTGTTTCACCTGATCAATTGATTGATCTAATGCATCTTTAGTATTGTAAAGAACCAGATATTTTACACCTTTTGGAAAGTTAGCAGAAGCCTTTTCCATAAATTTCTGGATTTCAATTTGAATCTCATTTGCATTGGATCCAGCCAATTGCATAACACCAATATTAAGTCCAGCCTTACCATCGATGCGTGTATGGCTAGCATAGGTGTAAGATCCCAACTCTACTCGCGCTACATCTTTAAGTCTTAACATTGATCCATCAGCGTTTGCCCGAATGATTATATTTTCATATTCACTGGCTTGGTTGAGTTTTCCTTTGTATTTAATCACGAATTCAAAAGCTTCCTTACTACTTTCGCCAAATTTACCTGGAGCAGCTTCTATATTTTTGTCTTGAATAGCGGCCATGATCTCCTCAGGGGTTAGCTTATAGGTTGCCATCTGGTTTGGTTTAAGCCAAACACGCATTGAATAATCTTTACTCCCTCCAAATGCAACCGCTTGACCAACCCCCGTAATCCGTTTGAGTTCGGGAATGATATTTATCTGAGCATAGTTGCTAATAAAGGTCTGATCATATTTGCTTTCATCCTCAGTATATAGATCCAATACCATGATTAAGCTGTTTTGTTGTTTTGCTGTTGTGATACCGGCTTGAACAACTTCTGCAGGTAATTGGCTGGTTGCTTGGGCAACTCGATTCTGAACATTTACAGCCGCTTGATCCGGATCTGTTCCCAATTTAAAATAGACGGTTATCATAAGTGAACCATCATTGCTGGCGGTTGAGCTCATGTAACTCATATTCTCTACGCCGTTGATAGACTCTTCCAGTGAAGGTGCTACCGCTCGCAATACGGTCTGAGCATTTGCTCCGGGGTAAAGAGCGGTTACTTGGACGGCTGGCGGAGCTATATCAGGGAATTGTTGTAATGGCAGTTTCAATATGCCAATAACCCCTAAAATCACAAGCAGTATTGAAATTACCGTTGCAAGTACAGGTCTTTCTATAAATTTTTTAAACATTATCTTTAGTGTGTTTGATTAGTTGATGCTATCTGTTTCGAGTTTTTGAGGAGTTATTTGTTGACCATCTTGCAAAAGATCAATTCCTTTATAAACAATACGATCTCCTTGTTTGATGCCCTTGTTCACCAAATAGTTTGCTCCACTCTTGCCAATAATTTCGATGGGCTGTTGGACAACCTTATTCTCTTTGTTAACTGTATAGACGAAAATCTTGTCTTGTATTTCTAGCGTGGCTAATTGAGGCACTAAAAATGTTTTGTCGTATTTTTTTTGCAGTCTTACCCGACCTGTGTTGCCATTACGCAATATGCCTTCGGGGTTTTTAAATGTAGCACGAAGCGTTATAGATCCGGTATTTTTATCAAACTGACCATCGACCATGTCAATTTTACCTAGGTAATCGTAAATACTTTGGTCAGATAATACCAGACTTATGGGATCGAGATTTGCTAACTTTTCTTGTAAATTTTGACCAGAAGTGTTGTTTTTAAACGCGATAAAGTCATTTTCTCCAAGCGAAAAGTAAACGTGAAGTTCTTTTACATTAGATAAGGACGTGAGAGGTTCTACATCTGTTGGATTAACTAAACTTCCTTGTTTTTTTTGTAACCGACCTATGTATCCATCGCTTGTTGCCCGAATTAGGGTATAACCTAGGTTAATCTTAGCGGCTTGAACCGCAGAAACTGCTAATTGTACATTTGCTTTTGCCGCATTTTGAGCGCTTTGAGCTGTTTTCAGCTGGAAGTCAGTCAAAACTTTATTCTGCACTAACTTTGTTTTTTTCTCTACCTCTAAATCGGCGTTCTCGAGTGCTGCTTGGGCGGATAACAAATTCGCTTTAGCTTGGTTGAGTTGCTCTTGGAAGGGTTGATCGTTAATTTTGAAAAGAGCTTGTCCTTTCGTTACCTTCGCTCCCTCGTCGACATAGATACGCTCCAAGATTCCCTGAACTTGAGGACGTATTTCAATGTTTGCTGAAGCTTCAATAC
This sequence comes from Sphingobacterium sp. GQ94, assembly GCF_059758715.1. NCBI lineage: Bacteria > Pseudomonadati > Bacteroidota > Sphingobacteriia > Sphingobacteriales > Sphingobacteriaceae > Sphingobacterium > Sphingobacterium sp. GQ94. The sequence continues at coordinate 6,882 of NZ_JCAXEC010000030.1, read as the reverse complement.
TTGCTGGGTATTCTTGATAAACCGTTTCGTCGCCACTATCTATGGTTATAACGGGCAGGTTTGATGGAGCTTGATCGACGGGTTTACTTGTTCCTGTAGTGCAACTGTATAGAAATAAAACAGGGATAAAAAGCATTAGTTTACTATAGTTAAGTTGTTTAACAGCGTTAAATACTAACCGATGTTTCTTAAGAGAATCTGGAAATAGATAATTTTTCATTGTGTGTTGAAGATTGAGTTATTGTTTATTTAACACTGTTAAATTGCTTAACAATGTTTATTTTTGAGCAAAAAAATTTAATCTGTTAACGTTCTTGTGATACCATGAATAGCGTCTTTGAGTACCTGTTGATTTGTGATATCTCCGTTTCCTTGATTTACCAGATTGATCGAAATTAATCCATGAATAATTGACCAGAACGTAAAGTATTTCCTGCAAATTAATTCATCTGAGGGCTGCTTTTCAATCATGATTTCACGTATGACATCACTAATGATTTTTCCGTGAGTTTCACCCCATTTCTCATTCGATTTATATCCGCAGCAGGGCGTACCTACACCGAACATTAATTGGTACAGTTCGCGTTCTTGAAATGCAAAATCCCAATAGCTGAACCACATGGCTTCCAATTGATTTTCTAGGTCAGCCTGTTCTGATTTTGCTAGTTTTACTTTTTGTGTCAATAATCGGAATCCCTGAGTGGTCAACTCAACAAGTATTGCATCTTTGCTAGGGAAATATTCATAAATCATAGGAGCAGTATATTCAATTATATCCGCAATTTTACGCATACTTAATGCTTGCCAACCTTCTTGTTTTACAATTTGAAGAGAGGCCTCGAGGATATTGCTTCTGTTTTCGTCCTTTAGACGCTGAATACGTTCTTTACTTCCCATGCTTTACTAGCATAAATGATTTAATAGTGTTAAACAAAAGTCGATTTTTTTTCTTTTACTTTATAACATCTTAAAGTCATTAATTTTTTTTCTTAAAATATTTAAGGTAATAGTCTAATTATAAAAGTGGTAATAATTTTACTCGTTTGTCCATCAAGATTCAATAGTGCTAGGACTGAGTGTTTTATAAAAGGGTAGCCCTAATCATCGATACCTTTACCGCTTAAAATAGTTTTAGTGTATTTCTCAATTCTAGCTTGACGAGTTTTTGATTGTTTTGCCTGGCTGAAGTAAAAAAGATATGCTCTTTGTCTGCCTGGAGTCAGCTGCTTAAAGGCTACTTCTAGGTCTTTATTCTGATCGAGTGTCTGCTGAAATTCTATTGGAATGTCGGTTATTGTTTTAAATGTTACTTTCAAGCCGGCTTTTTCCACTTCAATAGCTTCAAAAATATAGGTTTTTAACAAATTTCTGTTTTTGATAATATCTTCTAAGTTTTTAAAGCGAATTTGTCTTGCTGATTGAACGTTTTCGGTTTGTTGAATTAAAAGGTTTTCCTTATTTTTCAGTAAAACACCCTTAGGCAATAACAAGGCGCAATATTCTTTAAATCCATGTATTAATACAATATTAGCTTTTGAATAGGTGTAACATGGGACGCCCCATTTTATTTCTTCGTTTATTCCACATTCTAGTACTAAGGTTCTCAATGTAGTGTATTCGGTTTTCCATTTTGATTCTTTTTCAAAAAACCAGTCCGCCTTAGGGTTCATTCCATTCATAATCCAATGCTGTTAGTTACTTTCCTTCCATCGGGTCTAAACCAATAAGAAATGCAGGTTAAAATTAATAATAAAATTGGACCAAAATATTCTGATCCGGCACTCCAGGAGGCAATATGCGAAATAATGGCACCAGTGGTTAGAAAGAAAAAACCAGCATATGCCCATTCTTTTACAATAGGGAATTTAGGGATAAGTACGGCGATGACTCCCAATATCTTCCAGGTACCCAAGATATATAGGAAAATCAGGGGATATCCTAATTCTTTCATCCGTAAGACTTCTTCATCCATGGTTACAATTTGTACGATTCCAGTTGATAACATGCCTAAGGAAAGCCAAATGGTGGCTACCCAATAGATTATTCTATTTCTTTTTGACATTTTCTGTAAATTTTAATTCACTTAATAGGTTTTCTATTCTGTTATGAGCCATATTAATTCCTTTAGCAAAGGGTAATTTGAGCATATAGTCGCGATCGGCTATTGATTTGTAAATGATATGCATAGTAAGCTTGCTGGTTTGCTCAGAGGTTTCTTCAAAAGTTAAGAATTCCAACTGGACGGGCAGGGGAGCCCCCTCCATTTGAAAAGTTCTGGTTATTTTCTGATTTTCAAGAAATTCGTGTATGGTTCCGTTAAAGCCATGTTTATTTCCCATTGGATCAGTTGTTTCAAATTGAAAACTACCATGCATTTTATTTTCCAACTTAATAACTTTTGTTCCCATCCATTGCTCAACAAGTTCAGAATCAACATAGGCTTTAAAAAGTAGATTTAAAGGTAATTCAAAATCCCTGATAATGATAATTTCCTGCTTACCTTGCTGAGCAATTAATTTTGTTTTTTGTTCCATGATTTTATTTTTTATTTTGAAACGCTTTCATTATGCTTTCTAATGTGTTGAATTTTTCATCCCACATTTTGCGAAACGGTTCCAAAAATTCTGCAATTTCTTGCAATTGTGATGCGTTTATATGGTAATAAATTTCCCTCCCTATTTGTTCTTGCTTGAGAAGTTCACACTCGGTTAATATTTGTAGATGTTTGGATACTGTTGGCCTAGCTGTTTGGAAATTTGAAGCTATTGCACCTGCGGTCATTGATTGGGTGGCAATTAATAATAGTATAGCTCTTCTTGTTGGGTCCGCTATGGCTTGAAATGCATCTCTTCTTGTTTTCATCATGTAGCTATTTGGCTACAAATATAAGTGTAGTTATTTAACTACGCAAATTTTTTAATAATTTTTGACACCAGTTATCTTGAGATATGGAGTTTGGTAAATGAGTAGGAGAGGGTAATAAATTATTTCAATTCTTTTTAGTAGTCCAACTAATCAATCAGAAATAAAATAGTTTATAGCTCATCGGTGAGAAACTCAAGTATATATAATTTTTTGATAAATATTCCACTTAACTTCGCCGGAATGAAAATGATCTTTAACAATAAATTTAGTCAATTGAGCTCAAAAATGTTTGTTCTTATCTTCCGTCTATCTATTTTTCTCGCGACAAGCGTTGATAGTGTTTATGCCTATGAACACTATTTTGGTGCGGTTGAATCTGAAACTGCGGTTCAAGATACAATTCAAAGAAATGATGGATATGTGCTTGTCACTAGGGTAATAGATGGAGATACTTTTTGGGTAGATAATGGAATTGAGCAATTCAAGGTTAGGTTTATTGGTGTGGATGCTCCTGAAACATCGAATACTAGGTTTAAGCAAAAGGGATTCTATGCTCAACAGGCAAAGGAGTATGTTAAAAAGTTAACAGAAAAAAAATGTGTAAGGTTGGAATGGGATATTCAAAAAAAAGATAAATATAACAGACACCTGGCTTATATCTTTTTGAAGGACGGCACGTTTTTAAATGCTAAACTCGTCGAGCAAGGATACGCTGTTGTTAGCACATTCCCACCTAATGTTAAATATGTTGATTTGTTTATTAAATTTCAAAAACAAGCTAGGGAAGAAAAGCTTGGTTTATGGACTGAACAAGTTATTATTCGATGATCTTTTTGTAGATCAAAATTAATACTTAGTTAAACTACCTAATTTTATCAACCTGATTTCCTTTTCAAGTCACTCTCCATACATATTCCCGGTTTCTAGTCTTGCAAATCGTTAAGTATCAAGGATACTCCCGGAGCTATTTTGCTGAATAATTTGATGCTATTTTCTAGTTTATTTATTTCTAATAACATAAATTAGTTATTTTGATTTGTAAACCGATTTTTTATTTTTTAAATAGTAGTTGGACGAATATGTTTGTAAAGATTATACCAAAATTGCCAATGCGTGAGAAGGCATTAACAAAGGACTTTTATTTAAATAGTTTAAATTTCAAAGAACTTGGTGACTATGGCGATTATTTATTGTTTGAAAAAGACAATCTTGAAATCCATTTTTTTGAATTTAAGGAACTTAATCCATTAGAAAACTATGGACAAGTTTACATTAGAATTCAAGAAATAAATACGTTTTATCAATGGCTGCTTGATAATAAAATTACCATCCACCCTCATGGTCATTTGCAGAACAAGCCATGGGGACAACGGGAGTTTTCTTTACTGGATCCGGATGGTAATCTACTCACTTTTGGACAAAATATATAGAATTCCAGAACCTAAGACTCAAGCGAAGAGTTAATTGATTAAACAAAGAATGACTCATGATGCCGTCACTTAAGAAGTAAGGTATTGGAGAATCAACAATAAATTGAAATTTACAATGAATATTTTAATTGTCTATGCTCATCCCAGTAATAAATCCTACACCTTTCAATTGTTGGATAGACTGAAACGGATGTTTGCGGATCAGCGTTGGAAAGTTGAGGTTTCCGATTTGTATTCTATGAATTTTCAATGCGATATGACTGAACAGGAATACGAAAGGGAAGGTCTTGGAAACACCACATTGCCGATTTCTGAAGATGTATTATTAGAACACCAAAAGATAGAAAATGCAGACTGCATTATTTTTCTTTACCCAGTTTGGTGGAGCGATTGCCCAGCGAAACTCAAGGGATGGTTTGATCGAGTTTTCTCGCTTGGTTATGCTTATGGAGATAGTAAGTATTTAAAAAAAATGAAAGTTGTAAAGTATGGTATTGTAATTTGTACCTCTGGTTATTCAACTGATGAGTTAAATTTACTTGGAATAGGACAAAGTATGCGAACAATACTTTTAGAGGATAGGCTTGGGAAGAGGTTTGAACACAGAGAAATGTTCATTTTAGGAGGTACATTGCAGCTTGAGGAAACAATATTAACGCATGCAAAACTCATTGAGGAATTAAAAACAAAAATAATGCAGTATTGCGGCTAGTTTATGCATTACACCCTTGAATAGATCTAGTCTAACCGCTTGTAAAAGTTCAAGGTAATTCTATGTCTTTTAAAATCAACTATTTAGTTTTTTTTTCCTGTAAATTATTTTTAAAGCAGTACCATTTGATACTGCTTTTTTCGAACTTAAAACACCTGTTTTGGTGAACCTATAAAATCTAATATTTCGATGGTAGGTTGCACTTCTATATGCTCATCCCTTGACTTTTGAAAAGCTATAAAGGAAGGTACTTGTAATAGTTCCTGCTGAATTTGTGCATTTTCGTATTGAGAAAGATGTAGGAAGCTTGAACCATCTTCTTTTTGAAAAATGGTGTAGTTGAATTGAGAAGAATCCAATTTTTGAAAGTCATTTAGAAATGTTGCTATCTTTTGCTTGTTTGTCTGAGCGTATTCCTTTTTTACGCTGTAGGTTACTTTAACTGAAATCATTTTTTTGTTTTTTTAAATGTAATTGATACTAGTAAGACAATACGATTGGATTAAATGTGACAATTAATTTAAAATAGTTAGATTTTTTAATTTCAGGGGATCTACGACAGAGAATATCTGAGTGATTTTTTGATGTTCATCAACCTCAAAAATCTGACAATTGATTAGTGTTGAATCTTGAAAGAAATACAAGGCTGATTGATGATTCACCTCCCCAATAATGATTTTAAAATCTTTTTGATAATTGTTATAAACAGACAGAATTAATTCCACCGTTTTAGATATTCCAGAGGTAAATTCGGCTACCACTTTTAAGTTCTCTCCTCCATCGGCTACCACTTTTAAGTTCTCTCCTCCATCGGCTAACACCTGAATTTCCTGAGATAATAGATTCTCCAAAGTAAGTACGTCTCCCTCTCGAATAGTATAGATGTATTTTGTGAGAAAATTGAGATTTACTTTATTTGCTTTAGGGGCAGTTTGCTTTCTGTTTTTTAATTTTAATTTAGCCCGACTTAATAACTTCCTCGAATTTTCTTCAGTGATGCCTAATGCATCAGATATTTCAGTATGGCTATACTCAAAAACCTCTCTTAATAAAAATACAGCCCTTTCCTTAATGTGTAATGTTTCCAGAAGCACTAACATTGAATATTGCAATATATCCCTTTGCTCTAATCTCTTTTCTCCTGCATTGGTAACAATCGGTTCAGGCAACCAAATCTTCTTTTGTAATAAATGACGCTTGTTTTTCCTATAGTTAATGGATTCATTGATGACCGCCTTAATCAAATACGCTTTTTCATTCGAAATGTCGTTTTTTTGATTGAATTTGATGAATACATTTTGTATAACGTCTTTGCTATCCTCTAAGCTTCCAAGAATATTGTAAGCATATGGAATTAATATTTTTCTTAAACTAACCCAATTTGTCATTAATTAAAAATTAAATGGTCTTTTTTAATTCGTGTGGTAATTTAAGATTTAATCATCGAAAATTCGATTTGTTTTTTGAACTATGGGTTACTAAACCGAATACATTTTCTAGGTATTTGTGATATAATTTTATGTCTCGATCAACATCTGCACTTTTCTCTACACCATGAAAATGAAAGGAATCTAACTTTTCTAATGAGGCAAACGCATTCATTCGATGAAAACCAAATAATGCGCCTTGATCTGCGCTGACTTCATTGAAAAAATACCCAGGTAAGGTACCATGATCAACTGTAACACCTCATCAATATACTTTTTAAATCCAAAAGGCGATTGAAACCACCACATTGGCGTAGCAAAATGTTGACTGCATTTATAAAATAGAGCGTAAAACCCAGAGGTCTTTAGCCTGTGGGATGTAATCGACTACCCCTGATTGAGTATGTACTCACGAATGGTCTCAGGAGATGCTTCACCAATAGAACAA
>NZ_JCAXEC010000003.1:0-372766 GCF_059758715.1 Sphingobacterium sp. GQ94 | reverse complement strand
GTCACAGATTTTTATTACCATAAAAAAAGGAGAAAGTAGTTAACTACTTTCTCCTTAAGTCGGGGTGGCAGGACGAATCCATTACCCTTCAAATATCTATTAATCAATAAATTGACTTCTTTGTTGAAGAACTACTCACCGTTTTCCTCACATATAATTTGTGATTCGATGGTGCAAATATAGCCAATTTAACCCAATGGGCAATACATTTTAGGGCTTTTTTCAAAACGATTAATATAACTTCAATTGGATTTTTAAAAAATATCTTACATGAATGTAATATATAACTGGTAACCATTTAGTAACATATTTCCTTATAGATCTTTAGTCAATAAAAAGTATAGTACTCAATCACTATACTTTCAAAGATTTTATATTTGTTAGAGTATTTACAAATTCAATCCACTATTTTTTTAATTCTGATTTTATTATATTGCTGTAAAAAGATTGGAATAAGGTTGTATAAAAAATTTGCTGCTAAAATAGAAAATCCCAAAAGAAAATGTTCATTGAAAAAACCATAAATGGTCGTCAATAGAAAAAAGAGCAGACAGATCCAATGGTAGCGTTCATACATGGCAATTGTTTTCAAATAGTCCCTCGCTTTAGCTTTACCCTTTATTGACGGGGCTCCGAGCCCGTTTGTTCGGGAATTGACTATATCTCCATTTTGAACAAATTTTCTGATGAATTTTATCCCATATTTTTCATAAACCTTTTTATCTGCACTTAACGTAAACTTACTTAATATCTTCCCTGGAAGAGCCCCAAAAAATAACGCTACGCCAAGAAATACATAAAAGTAAATATTGTCTATTCCTTCCTGAAACCAAAACCAAAATACAGGAGAAAAACAGAGTGCCGTCCAGAAAAAATTTATAATCTGATTTAATATATCTCGTTTATATGGTTTTTTCGTATTTCGCATAGATTTCTATTCGCCGGGTTTTGCTGTTTCCCTGATTTCAACACTTGTGTTTTGACCATTTAGTATTGGACATTTCCTAGCTATTTTAGTTGCTTCGTCTAAGTTTTCAGCCAGGATAATTATATAGCCCGCTACCGATACATCATCAGCAATATAAGGTTGATGAATAACTCTGTCATTGGGTTTTAGGACTCTTCCATCTTTTGAAAAGTGATTTCCACCATCGGCGAGCATACCTCTCTCTGCGATATCGTTGATCCACACCATCCACTGTTTCATGTAAATTTCCATTTGCTCTTTTGAAGGCTGTGCTTCTGCGCTCTTTATGTCCATTCGGAACAATAAAACAAATTCTTTCATATTATTGATTATTTAATGATATTGATTTCTTATTAAGCCATTTGGTCAACACAATTCCCATAAATGTCATTTTCATTAACCAATCGCCAGCATGCACAGCACCTAACTGCCATTGCATGTGATCCCATAAAACTGCTCCCGCCATTCCAACAGCATGAAAGGAAATCCACAATAGAAAAACCAGCTTTAATGTGTCTTTATATTGTGATAAATTCAATAGCAGAATTAATTTCGCCAGCACATATGCAACAATCAATTCTCTTAAGGGAGCAAACGCCATCGTCCATCTGGGTATTTCGGGGTTTGGCGGGTTTCGGTATGTCTCCCATATTTCGCCGAAAACCATCGGGCTGTACCAAATTCCACTGAGAACCAATGCTATCAGTCCCGTTGCGATTATTGTCCAATAATTGTGTTGTGTGAGTTTTTCCATTGCATTGCGTTTTGTAAATGCAAAAATGCTTAGTCTTACACATATTGCTATTGACATAGGTCAAAATCGTTCTATTTTGATTTAAGCCTACTTAAAGTTTCCTCCCGGATATCCAGATAAGACGCCAATATCTTGTTGGATACCTGTTGAACTAAGGCAGGATTTTCATTCAAAATAATTTCATATCGTTGCTTCGCTGTTAGGGTTACCCTTTGCTCAATTTTCCTGTTTTGAAACGAATAAGCCATTTCCAAAATCCGCTGATAAAAATTTCTCCAATTATCCATTTGGCTATTCAGACGATAAAAATCCGCATGACTGATTGCTAAAAGCTCGGTATCTTCAAGCGCTTCTATCATTTCTATGGAGGGCTTTTGAGAAATGAAACTTGTTAAAGCTGTTCCAATATGATTATCGAGCATAATGTATCTTGTCTTTTCATGCCCGTTTTTATCTACAAAAAATATACGTACACAACCGGTTTTCACAAAGTAAAATTCTTTGCAAATGCTTCCCTCATGTAATAAAACATCATTTTTGCTGACGCATTTTCGCTTAAAACAACTTAATATTCTAACCAGCTGGTTTTCGTCAAAGTCGGAAAACATTTTGAGCACTGATTGTAACTTCTCTGACATTTCTCTTTGTTATAAGATGGTTAACATGATGGATGTCATTGGCCTTTTGTAGCGCTTTTCGTTGTCGGTTCATAGTAAAGCATTACGGCTCCATTGCCGAATATTTTTGTTTTATTGAGTTTAAAAACAGTTCTGTCTATGTCTTCAAACAACGGCAAACCGCCTCCTGCCACCATAGGGTGTATACAGAGCTGGTACTGGTCAATCAAATCAAGTTTCATCAGTTGTAATATCAGGCTTCGGCTACCAATAAGGATGTCTTTCCCCGTTTGCTGTTTAAGCTTTAATATCTCTTTTTCTATATTTTGATCCGCCAACCTTGCACTTTTCCAGTCTACGCTTTCGAGGGTTCTGGAAAAAACAATTTTTGGGATATTATCTATAACCGCGGCAAAGTCGTCCATTGATTTTTCGCCGGAGGGTTTTTCAACTAAAGTCCGCCAAAATTCCATAAGCTGATACGTTACCCTCCCAAACAGAATAGCATCCGCATGGCGCAGTAAATCTGTGTAATGTTGATGTATTTCATCATCAGGAATTCCTGCAGTATGGTCGCAAACACCGTCTAGTGTCGTATTGATTGTTGCAATTACTTTTCTCATCGTATTTTATTTACATGTTTTTCATTTATTTTGCTGTGTTTCACTTTCGAAATCAGATTTCTTTTCTTAAAATGGCAAATCCCAAAGTACCGATGAGTTATCGTTTTATTGCTTCCGACAGAGAGCCAACGAAATTGATCTGTCGGCCTTTGTTGCTTTCATAAATGAAGTCCGTTAAACTTTGGGGTTCACATTTTGAAAAATCACCTATAATGATTAAAGGCATTCGGTACTGAGCAAATTTTTGGAGTATCTCACCTGCAAGTTTGGTTTTTAAATCAAAAAAATCGAGCGTAATGTTCTTTTCATGAATAAGAATCTTATCAAATCCCTGATAGTAAAGATCGCCCAATAGATCCAATCCGTCTTTGACAGATCTTAAAATAATTTCGTCAGAAATAATTTCAGCTATTTTTAAACTGTTGGTATGGTGTGTTTCAATTGTCATTGTCAGATCAATTTTTTAAATGGTTCGTATCTGTACCGCTTACTAAGCTATATCGATTAACTCAACAATTTGATCCTCAGAAAATTTGAATATGGATCTTCCGCTTAAATCAATTTGCTCGCCTTTTTTTAATCCGTTGGGAAGATCAGAAGCTAAAGTTGCAATGTAATCTATTTCAATTTCGGTGGTATCGCCCTTATGCTTGAAAGATTTTATGGTTTGCAGCCGGCTTTCAAAATAGGATTTTGCCTGGTCAGCTTGTTTTCTAAACGCTTCAATCCCGTTTAACACCATCGTAACCTCATCATTATTGATGTTTTTAAAAATGATAGCTTCGTTAAAATCCCGGACCATCTTGTCAATGTCGAATGCATTATAGCCGTCAACATAATTTTTTATAATTTCTTCACGTTTTGTCATTGTTCGGTCTTAAATTAATTTGCCAGAAAACCTCATAAATCTTTTTCTAACAGTACATTGTTTTCCATCGTTCCTACTATTCTGAAACCTAGTTTTTCGGCGAAATTTAATGCGTTTATATTTTCAGCGGTTGTATTCGCTACGACTTTGTTTATTGCATATTCCCGCTGTGCATAGGGGATCAATAAGAGAAAGGCTGTTGCCATCAAACCTTTTCCCCAATAGTCGGGAAGCAGGGAGCCGCCGATTTCAATTTCGTTCCTCAGTTTGTCCCAATGGTGCAATGCGCAATCTCCAATGATTTTTTCTGGGTTTACGGTGGTGCGTATTGTGAAAATATCATTGCATTGTGAAATGATATTTTCAGTAAACTCGAAAGCTGCTCTGCTGTTCTCCTTTGATTCGACTTTTTCACTTTCCTGCCCGTCTTTTTGGAAATACAAACTGTGAAATGCAATAGCATCTTTTTCAGTTAGCCGTTTTAATAGTAGCTTTTGGTTGCTTATATCAGTAAATTCAATGGCCATGCAAGCGTATATTTAGTTATTTAGTCCATTTTTATCTGATCTAACTAAGGCGCCTAGTTTTTCGGGTGCGACTTCGCAGCACGCCGTTGCCAAAACTTCAACGAAAAGCTCCCAACTTACCATTTCGAGCTCTATTATAGTCCAGCCCTGCTTGCCCCACTTGTTTTTAACCGGATAAATGGCAGATTTATCTGCGGAAGAAAAAATATCCTGATCTATTTCTGATAACTTGACGGTAACTCTTTTTAGCTTATCATCATACGTTGCAAATATTTTTTTCTTCACCCTGAAAGAAGTCTTTTCGAAGTGGGGCTCTTCCGTCGTTTCGGGAAAGGAAAGTGCCAGTTTCAGCAATTTTTCAACTGTTACCATAACTAATTATTTTTTTTACCGGGGTCAAATGGGTCAGTACACACAACCATTCGTCACCGTCTTTTTTGTACACATCTGTAATCCATTCATCAGCTTCCATTGGTTCTCCTTGCCAGGTTCCGGTATTTTGCCCCCGGCCAGTTACCAGTGCTACACCTCCGTACATTTTTACCCGCAACACTTCTTTGCTCATCGCCCAATGGGATAGCAACCCTTGTTTCAGAACTTCAAAAAACCGCTCTTGTGGTATAATTCCACCTTGACTGTCTACCAACACCCAATCGGATGTGATACATTTTTTTATTTCTGCGATGTCATTTGTGACAACCGCCCGGTTGAAGTTGTCTTCAATGTGTTGAAATTCCTTAATTAGATCTATTTCATTCATATTTCAATCTTTTATTAGGATAAGGGAAAGCCCGATGTTATCAGGACTTTCCCTAACTGTTTTTTGCTTACATTATTTTTCCAAATTGTTTTCAGCAAAATATTTCATTGCTTTCTGCAAGAACAGCGGAAATTCAGGTTGCGGATTTCCGTCTGTAACATTAGCTAAATAGCGCTCGTCATTTACTAAAAGATCACCAAGCCCCGCATAAGCACAAGCTTTTTGATCTGGCACAACTGAATTGCCCCAAAATTTGCTAATTATCCCATAATGCCTTGCAATCTGTTGCTGTACGATGTCCGATTCCGGACAGTCGTTTCTCAGTGCAAATAGTTCGCTGAAAACGTTTTCCATTTCCTTTTGAAGCGCTTCAACACCCGCCTTGCCAAGCTTCATTAGCTCTTTTTCAGATTGTTCAACGGTTTGTGCGCCGTACTTGTTAATTGCTTCTTTCCTGTAGGCCGTTCCAACTTCTTTGGGAAAACCTTTATACAATTCTTCTGGATCTTTCATCATTTCTCCTTTTTTAAGATTATTAATAGTGATGTCGATCGTTTTCAATAAGTCAGAAATCCTTCTTTTACGGTTGAGCAGTGCCGACTTGTGCTGCATCAGCGCTTTAACCAGATCGTAGTCAGGCTCGTCCATCATTTCTACAATATCCTTGAGTGGAAAGTCCAGTTCACGGAAAAACAGAATTTGCTGCAAGCGCAATAACTCGTCATTTCCATAAAGCCTGTACTTCTTCTCGGTTCTTACTGATGGACGGAGCAAGCCGATTTGATCATAATAATGAAGTGTGCGTACGCTCACACCCGATATTTCCGCCAATTTTTTAACTGTAAGAGTTTTCATTCTTTCTTATTATTTATCGACTGTACAAAGGTATGATATGACGTAACGTTAGGGTCAAATTTTTTTTGAAATTATTTTTAAATTTAATTATAAACAACTGAAAATTAGATAAATAATCTTTACATCTGTCGCTAAGCACATACTTTTGGTATCGTTGGTCGCAGCAATTTTCTCATTAAATGTCAAGAATTTTCTAAGATATCTTTCGTTGTTTGCTCACCAAGTTGCTGGGCTAATCCAATCAGAAGCCCTTCTGTTCCTCTTATATAACATAGCCGATAGACGTTCTGGTAGTTTACCACTTCTCCAACGAGTTCAGCACCGAGTTTCAAAAGTCTGAATAACAGTTCTTCAATATTATTGACCCTGAACATAATACGGAGATAGCCAAGTGAATTAACTGGTGCTGTCCTGTGGTCTGAAATTGTTGCAGGAGTAAGAAATTTTGAAAGTTCTAGGCGACTGTGACCATCGGGTGTCACCATCATCGCAATTTCCACAGATTGATTTCCAAGTCCAGTTACACGGCCAGCCCATTCATCTTCAACTATCATACGCCCTTCCAGTGTAAGCCCTATTTCTGTAAAAAAACCAATTGCTTTATCAAGATTTTCTACAACGATACCAACGTTGTTCATTTCTAATAATTTACTCTTCATCCTATTTTTATTTTAAATTTTAAGATTGCTGTTAACAGTATACTATTTTTGTTAACGCACCTCCTGTCTAAATAAGACCGCAATTCTTCTTGTTGCGAAATTCGAAATAGCTTGGTGAATTAATGTTTCATGGTTTTCCTGTGGTAAAAAAATCAATGTGATATTTTCATCCATTTTTTTGATATCTTTTAATCAGACTTGGTAATCCGTCTTCAATTTTATTGATTTTTTTGTCTTTTGGCTCCCATTTTTAATCGATTATCAAGGAATTGAAACTGCCACCCTTCTCATGTCAAATTTATTTATAATCACTCCTGGGGCTGCCCAATCAATCGTAGGAGGCAAAACAGATTTAGCTTGATCCGCATTCTCAAATAGAATAAATCCAAAACCTTCGTCATTGACCGGATCTACCCAATACCCCGCGATAAAACCCGGTGCACTTTTGACCTTGGGTAATATACTATTCGTGAAAGTGGTTGCTGCTTCTGAAGCAAATTGAGGGTTTATTGTTAATTGAATTAGAATTGCATACATTGATTTTAATTTAAGTTTTTTTATGTTATTATTCAGTAGGCTTATTTATAATCACTAACATTCCTTAGTTTCCGAATAAACATGTTGTTTAAGTAAAAAAAGGCTTCCATTTAGGTTTAATCCTATTTAGTTAAAATCATGGGTAAAAAAGTCTAAATGAATTGAAAACCGCCTGATGCATTATTGTTGCGTGGTTTTCCAGTGGCAAATAATCAAAGTAAACGTTCACATTCCTGTTTTTCAGGTTTTTGATTTTATCAGCTAGAACATTTGCATCTACTTCCATTACCCAGGGAATTTTAGTGGGAGCCAAACCTTCTTTTCCAACTCCGATATAAATATCTTTGTGTTCAAAACGAGCAAGAGGTTGGTTTAATAACGACCCATTATCCCACCACAAACTGGGGCTGACGATGATATACTTGTTAAAAAGTTCCGGTTTTTTAAACAGGATTTCAGTTGCCAAAAGCCCGCCTAACGATTGCCCGATAATGGTTTTTGAAGAACTGGTCTTATACTTTTCCTGTATATACGGTTGCAGCTCTTTTTCAATGAACGATATAAATCTGTTGGAATGCCCTGAGGTCGGATTTGCACTTTTATCTTCAGTTACATTTGTAGGGAATGTGAAATCCCTTCTCCTGTCCACCGTTGCGATACCAACTACTATTGATTTTGGAGCTTGGTTAACCCATTCAAAACTATTGAACTGCACAAGCCCTACGATATGGATAAAATCCTCATCTGCTGAACCGTCAAGTAAATAAATGACAGGGTAACGTATCGTATCTTTCGGGTTGTAGCCTTCCGGCAGATAGATATTCAATATCCTTTTTTCATTCAGTTCGTTTGACTGTATTTCATCAATCACACCGAGAATAAAGGGTTTGACAACACCTGTTTGTTCGGGTATTGGCTTCTGTCCAAAAGTTAATGATGCATAAAAGACTACAAATAAGAAGATTAGTGAAATTTTCATCTGTAACTTTTTATTCAATAAGATTTTTTAATCCGTCTACGACTATCTTCCAATTTTCGGAAGAATGTTTTGCTTTCTCCTCATCATAGTTTGATTGCGAAATGATTAGCTCAGTTCCGCTTTCAGTTGGAGTTACTTCATAAGAAACCAAAAGATAGTTTTCGGGCTTATCGTCCAATCCGCTCCAACTGCTTAAATAACTATACGAAAGTTTCTCGTTGGGCGAATAATCCAGAACCACGCCTTTGTCTATGTAGGTCGTTCCCTCATATTCCCCTGTCCACAGGATTTTACTGCCAACATTCCAATCCGTTTCCTGGTTCGAGCCGAAAAAATATTGCTTTACCATTTCGGGATTGGTCAATGCCTCCCATACTTTATCAACTGGTGCTTTGATAATGGTCTGATACTTTGATTGATGATTTGTTTGCATATCAATTTCATTTAATTTGTTATTTCTATCCTTTTTAAGGTTGTGAGTTACGATAACCACTTAGCTGTTGTTAGTGGGTCGTTGTTCCTTCTTTTATTTTTTAAACACGAATGTTTGTTTAATGTCGTCAGCCAATTCATATAGCCCATTCGCAAATGCGTGGTCTGTTCCTTTCAAAACTCTTACGGTTGAATTGGGAAAAGCTTTTTTATAGAAATTCAAATGGTTGAAAGGGACAATTGCATCGTCATTACATTGATAGAGAAATATCCTTTTTATTTGTTTGAGTTCCACTTCAAAGTTTTCCTTCAGTTCAAAGTCGTTCACGTCCCAGCCATTCTTTCCCCAAAGAGGTGTCGCAACTAAATGCAGTGATGAAATCAAAACATTTGGTTTTTCTTCTGAAATAAATTTTAGTAACATTGAACCTCCTAATGAATGTCCAATTAGGATAGTTGGTTGGTCTGACTTCTTAAACTCTTTCGTGAAAAGATTTTTCCACATTTGATAGGTTGGAGCTTCTGGGTCATCAATAATCGGGTAAAGAATTTCAAATTCGTCTCCCAATTCATTCTTTAGGTACTCTACTAAGTCAAAACTACCTTGTCCTTTACTTCCCTGTCCACCACCGCTATGAGCGAATAATATTTTTATTGGTTCCATTTAGCTTTATAAGTTTATAAAGTGTCTTGCTTTTTCAAATTCATTAGTTTTGATAACTGCGGTCATCATTCCGCAGTTATACTCTTTATCTTCTCCAACAGAAAGTATTACGCATCTCTATTAGTTTTCGATTTATTCATCCGTTCAAGTTTAATAGTATAAAATTATCACAACTTTCTTCAGGTCAAGTTATCGTATGGCAAGAAATTCCTGCTTCATTATCTGGTTCAAGTAACTCGGAAATCAATTCTTCCTTTGATGCCTTGTAAACACCAAGAATACTATTCTCATGAGCAATCGTATTTTCAAATTTCAGACCGAGTTTCTCAATCAGCTTTATCGATATTTTATTATCCGGCAGGCTGATCGCATGGATAATTTCAAAGGCATTGCTACTTACCAAAGCCAGCAAAACAGCTTTGGTCGCTTCAAATGCATAGCCCTTATTTGAGAACTTGGGTAGGAAGGCAAAACCTACATCTTTAGATGGTAGATAGTCCCGCTTTATGATGGTCACCAGACCGATGGGCAATCCTTCTTGTTTTAACTTTACTATCCAATAGGTGATATGCGGATTACTATTCACTTTTTGGATGTACTCCCTTGCATCTTTTTCTGAATGAATGTTACGGTCACCAATATTCTTGATCCATCCATCAGTATTTAAAAGCTCAAAAACAAAAGTTGTATCTTTTTCTGATAATGGCGATAAGGTAAGTCTTTCTGTAGCTATTCGCATTTCAATTATAGATTATTTATTTGTATAATTTTCCTTATTGGAAAGCTTTTGGAAAATCAATCCAAAAAATATTTCCAAGCCCGTTTAAGGGCGAGTTTAACATATCGAGGTATTCTTTTGTGGTCATTGGTTCTTTGCTATTATAAGGTTGACCATCCCTAAAAGAAGTAAAGAACAGGTATTTACCATCAGTTGAAACCATCGGACATTGATCCATATGCAACGAATTGACTTTCTTTCCCATATTCTTTCCGTGTGTCCAAAGATCTTCTCTATTATAGCTTATGTATAAGTCTCCGCTTCCATAACTATCTTTATATCCTATCCCCGTATAAATTATATATTTTTCATCAGGATGAACAAATGCATCAAATTCAATATTCGTTGTATTAAGGGAGCCACTCAAACTTACACGAGGTAGATACTTACCGTTACTATATTTAGATAGCATTATATCATATCCGTTTTCGCCATTTACAGCGGAAAAAAATAAATTCCCTTTTTTTGAGATAGCTGGATAAAGCTCGTCTTTTTCCGAATTGATTTCGTTACCCAAATGTTTTGGTTTGCTGAAATCTCCATTTGCATAATCTACGCACCAAATATCGAAATCCGATTTTGGTTGTCCTTGTAAAATCGGCCTGGTTGATATATAGTAGAGCTTTTCCCCATCCGGAGCAAAAAAGGGATCGGCGTCACTAAATTGTCCCGAGAATGGGGCGATTTGAGGTTTTGTCCATTTGCCTTCTTCCTTTTTTGTAATGAAAATTGTGTAGAACCTGTTTGCGGTAGTGGTATTTGCAATGGTAAATAACACCACATTTCCGTCTGGTGAAAAAGTTATATTATATTCATTCAGATGGGTTGAAATAATCCCGTCTGCAAATAATGTTGCTGAATCTTTTGATGCTTGTTGTGAATTGAAAGGGAGATTTGCACCATATTTTTGACCACATGATAAAAGCATGAATAATAATAGTAAAACAGAAGTTCCGTAAAGTTTCATTTAGTTTTAATTTTATTAATAATAGGTATCATGTTCATCATAAACGCATTATTCTTTATCAGGATCTAAATCGGGGTCAAAAATTGTAATTTCCATTCCGGAAATCTTATCATGGTTGAATAAGAGGGTTAATATTTCCTTCAATTCGGCATAGGATAATCCGCCACATTGCCTACTATCTACGGCTGGCATTATTGCATCATCCAATACATCTACATCGAAATGGATGAAAAAACCATCAAGTTGGTTTTTAGATAATATGGCAAAAAACTGGTTTATTACATTTTGAATGCCCATTTTCCGTAATTCATTTAGAGGGAAATAATGAATTTCAGAACCTCTAATTGGTTTCTCATATTCTTCGTCATACTCCCTGTTTCCGACGCAAAAAACGTTTTGAGCTTCAAAATAAGGACTTAGATTATCTATATTTGTTAGATTGTCATGACCATATCCACAAACAATAGCTAAGTCCATTCCGGCAGCACCATGTGTATGTGAGCACTCTGGAATCATGTAATCCGTATGGCCGTCAAGAAAAAATAAACCAAAACGCCCT
Source organism: Sphingobacterium sp. GQ94 (assembly GCF_059758715.1). Lineage (NCBI taxonomy): Bacteria > Pseudomonadati > Bacteroidota > Sphingobacteriia > Sphingobacteriales > Sphingobacteriaceae > Sphingobacterium > Sphingobacterium sp. GQ94. Next base: position 361,220 of record NZ_JCAXEC010000003.1, on the reverse strand, counting down.
TTCTTTTTAAATGCAATTGCACTCCCTATCAGTATGCTACAATCACCCCCTAATATCAACAGAAAAGTATCCTTGCTTATTTGTTTTCCAATTACATCTGCTTGAAGGAGTGAATAATTAATTATACTTCGGGCATTTCTGATATTTGTTATTGGATCAATTTCCATTGAGTGTTTGGGCGCTTTAATATGAATTGTCTTGGTAGAGCCTATAGCAGTATAAAATCCCGATTGATTAAGCAGGACAGGAAATTTTTTTACTCCAGGTTCTTTAGCATACGACATTCTTTTGAGACCTAAATTTGAAGGGCATTCAAAAACAACCAGGTTACGCATTTCTAAGTTTATATAATGTTATTCAAATATTATGACTGACCGTATGAGATGATTAAAATGTTATGTACGGCTGGTTTGCCTAATCTTTCTAACTTTAATCACTTTTTCTATGGAACCTATTTCGTCACTGTCTTTATAAGAATTATACCAAGATTCACCTTCTGGGTCTATTGAAAGGTCACCTAAGAGAAACTTGATCAGCGTTCCGCTTTTCGTTCCCGTTAGATGAAATTCATACGTTACACTGTCCTTCGGAACCTTTTTTTCCCAACTGATATCGAGTAATGAAATAACCAGTTTTGTATTCGGAACAAATGTTATGATTTCACCTTCAAGGTAAACGATGTCATTATCATTGATCCAATAAATTTTACTTCCTAATCCAATGGCTTTTTCATCTTTGGTTTTTGCAGGTACAAGCATCCAATCTTTAAAATATTCAGGAGTTGTGATTACTTCCCAAACTTCAGGTTGCGTTGCATCTATTATCTTTTCTTTGCTGACGATAAGGGGCTTATTCATTTAAGGCTATTTAAAATGTTAAAAATTTTTGTCAATTGTTTAATATGTCTTTGAGTATGCACAACATAAAAATGCAACCATTCAAACCGTGTCATATGTCCCAATGTTGGAAATTCAAAATCTAAGCATATCACCCTGAGATCGTTTCGGCTGGAGAAGCTAATGATACGGTCACTTACAGTCTGTATATTCAAAATCAAGTTTTCCTTTTCAATATATCCCTCTGACGGATAGATAGCATCCGAATGCTCTGCGATTAGTTTTATATTGAAATTCAAAAAAAGGTCGCTTAGTGTTTTGCAGCTCTCGTCATACGGTCTATCGGCAAACTCTGTCTCGCCTTTGAAGATTTTCCATGAACCATACGATTTTAAAAGATGATCACCGACCTGACCTGCTGTCCAACTGTTTGGAAAAGGAATTTTATTTAGCTGTTCAGTACTAAAAGCTTCTAACATTTCCGTTAATTCCTTGATCGTTTGTTGGAACTTGGTGGTGGTTGCTTCCATTTAATATTAATATTTGAAATGAAATTTAAGTATCAGGTTTAAAAAGGTTTAGCAGTCTTACAATTCGTCAAGCCAATTTTGTAATACAGAATTAAACCTGACGAATACACTACTACAGTGAATATGACCTAATGGGACAAATTTTACTTGACTGTAATGGATCCATTTGGATTTAATGATTTATCCTGTTTTTTTGAACCATTGGCTACGTTGAAAATAAAGTCCTTGGCGTCGTACTTTCCAACAACCTTGCTAAGGTCTACGTTGATATCAAATTGTTTTTCTAAGCCACAGTCTTCTTGAGATTTGTTATTGAGCACAAGATTGATCTGCCCGGGGTTGGAAAACATTATAGATCCGTCCCACACGACATGGAAATCGTCTTGATTGCAACCACCTTTAACTTTAATGGTTAGCATGTTACCATTTCTCTTAATGTCTTCAATATTGAAATCTCCATCATTTCTTTTCTCTACCAGTTCCGCATATTTTTCGGCACTCCTCAGCAGATTGTTTTCAAGAACTGTTTCCGGATTGTTGTCGGATTTTTCACATGAAGTAATAGCAAAGCAAAAAAGCAATGCGAAGGCTGCATAAATTAAATTTGTTTTCATTTTTTTTTAAGTTTTTAAGTGATTAAAATTTTAGACTAATACGACCTCCACACTAAAAACGCTACACCAATCTAAAAATATTTACCAACTATTTTGATTTAGATGGTAAATTTACATATTTTTAAAATACGGACAACACTAACCGTAAAAATTTTATTCAGTCACCATAATTTAGAAATGAATATATCGGTGCTAAAGCTTTTGATAGAGATACGGTCACATTATTAAACATTTTAAGTTGTATCCTTAGGTTTAAGTAGTAAATAGCATAACTTTGTCTTATGGGGAAATTTCGTAGTATTGAGACATTGAGTATCGACAGCACTGTATTGTGCTGTAATTTCGTCAATACTGTCAGTACCTGGAAAACCGCTAAAAACTATGACTATTTTGCTGTATATGATGATTTCATTGCATGGTGTTATAAATTGGAAATTTCTCCACGAGAACGTCTTGAAAGCTTAAAAGAATTAGCAAATGAACAGCCCGAGCAAGCTTTGATCGCTTTACATCGCATCAAAGAAATACGCAAAGTAATACAAGGGCTGATTTCTGCTGTAGCACAAGATGATAATGATAAAAAATCAGCCTATTTGCCTGCTGCCAATCTTTTGATTGTGGATGCGATATCAAGACAGCGTTTACTTTATGTAGATGGCAAATTCACTATGAGTCAAATAGATTCCGCAAACGACTTACTGTCCCCTGTTTGGAAAGCGGTGCAATCGTTGTCGGAACTTTTAACCGACCATGAGACAAAACGAATCAAAGAGTGCCCTATGTGTGGCTGGGTTTTCTTGGACGAAACCAAAAACGCCAGTAGGAAATGGTGTAGTATCAAAGCATGCGGCACTACCGATAAAATGAACCGCTACAACCAGAAGAAAAGCCTGAAGTTAAAAAAAGACAAAGGGTAATAGCATTCTTTCTGAATTCCAAAACTGCTGTGTTTATATAGGCTTAGGCATTGATGCTGTTTATCAGCAAGCGCCCATGAAGGCATGTATATCATGAATTACTAACGCCCATTCATGTGTATGGGGCAGACAACCCTCTGCAACCTCCGTCCTAATAAATTCTCAAATCAATATCTAGCACTAAATTATATACCATCTATTTTTGTTTAACTGGTAAAATTGTAATATTTTTGAAGGGTTTGACTTGTCATTTTATATTGCGAGTTCACTTAATGGATATACTGGAGCAAGCTGACCCCTCAAAATTGAATAATATTTAGAGTGTGATATGGCGTTTAAAGCCCATATTCGACTGCCATACTGGCTGATGTTGACCCCCTAAATACATTTTCAGTTTATTGCGCTGGAGCATACTGACCCCTTTGCAAGTAGTTTTTGTTACTTAGTGATCAATCAATTTGGATCACTGATGGCTGGAAAACCAAAACAAATGAGTCAGATAAAGCAATTAATTAGATTGTACCAAGGTGGTAGCGGAATAAAAACAATTGCCCGCATCCTTGGGATGAGTAAGAATACCGTGAAGTCTTATCTTAAAAAGATGGTCGATGGTGGCTTCAACACAGGCGAACTTCTGAAACAGGATGACCCTCTACTCGAAAAATCCTTTCATACAGGTAACCCTGCTTACAAAACGGATAAGTTTGAATACCTTAAAAGCCGTCTTGACTATTATGAAAAGGAGCTTAAGCGCACTGGGGTCACCAAATTGTTGCTCTGGCAGGAGTATATCGAAAATGATCCTACCGGTTATAGCTATCCACAATTCAACTATCATTTAAGACAACAGCTCGTCTCCCGCAAAGGTAGCATGGTAATGGAACACACCGCTGGAGACAAGCTGTATATCGACTTTTCAGGTAAAAAGCTTCACTATATTGACCGATCCACCGGAGAGCTCGTTGCTTGTGAGGTTTTTGTAGCTTGCCTACCTTTTTCAGACTATGGGTTTGCTATTGCAGTGCCCTCTCAGCAAACCCCTGACTTTTTGTATGCTTTGAGTCGTTGCTTGGAAGCTATGGGAGGTGTTCCTAATGCGATTGTTCCAGACAATCTGAAAGCCGCTGTCATCAAAGCAGATAAATACGAACCGATTTTAAACCAGTCTATGGAAGACTTTGCTAACCATTATGGTACAGTTGTAGTACCTGCCCGTGCAGGACGACCAAAGGATAAATCACTGGTAGAGAATCAGGTAAAAATGATCTACACACGTGTTTTTGCCCCACTGAGAAATAGGCAGTTCTTTGATATTCATTCGCTTAATGATGCTGTCAGCGCTTGTATATTAAAACATAATCAGACTCGGATGCAGCAAAAACCATATTGTCGTGAGGAACGGTTCTTAAGTGTCGAAAAATCTACATTACATGAACTTCCGCTCGAACGGTTTGAACTAAAATATTACACGGAGTTAAAAGTAGGCAACAATGGTCATATATACCTTCAACGCAACAAACATTATTACAGTGTACCATTTGTCTACATCGGGATAAAGGTCAAAATTATTTACACACGTAGTATGATATCAATCTATTGCCAAGGCAAGCAGATAGCTACACATATACGCAGCTATAAGGAAAATGCCTACACAACTCTTGCGGCACACTTAAAATCGGAACACCAAGCGTATAAGAAGCGATCTCATGAAAACTATTTAGCAAAGGCAAGAGCTCACTCTATGGAGCTCCATGAACTTCTGCAAGCTCTTTTTGAGCGCGCCCGTTACCCAGAACAACTCTTCCGGAGCTGTGATGGTATATTCAGGTTAAAACGTGACTTCCCTGTGGAAGAGTTTGATAAAGCTTGTAAATACGTTCTAAAGAATAAGCTATTCACCTACTACAACTTTAGAAATGTACTTGAAAACGGCACAGCAAACAATGGTAGACTTCCCCGTTTAAAGTTTTTCTTGCTTAGTACCTTTAGTTCCTCTTTTGTAAGATGACCTCGTTCTACTTTATCAAAGTGGAGTTTATATTTGGAAAAAGGATCCTTCTCCAGTAAGTCCATCATAACAGCCATATTTACGATTTTTCGCAAACGTTCCATATGTTTCATCACTCCATTATTATTAAGAGATTTATGATGATCAACCGATTCATAATTAATAAGGAAGTTTTCAAAATCCAAAATGAATCTATAGTTGAGTTCATCCAGTGATATATCGCTTTTGTTATATTGATGTTTAACAAACTTTTTGAGATAGTTCTCTGTCGTGTAATAGTTCTTCATGGTGCCTGGTGCAAGTTTTCCAATAGCTACTTGCTTATGATACTCAATCATCTTTAACAAGGTCATCGTTTCTTCTATATCCTCACCAAGGTACTTGGCTTTAACGGCATCCACCGAAACTGGTTTGTTTTGCTGTATCAATTCTTGATAGCTATCAAAAATCAATGAACGCACTTGTTCCATGTGACTGTTCAATTTTATGATTTCATCTCGTTTTCCCTTCGCTCTTCCTTTTGCTTCATCCCAATTATTAATTGACACTTTACTTTTTAAGGAAATTTCAGCTCTACGGCCGTTTACTGTAATTCTTGCATAAACAACAGCCATCTCGTCTTTCTTGTTCTTGGGTAACCGTAACACGAATTGAATCCCAAAGGTGTTTTTACTCTTCATATCCATTTATTTTATGTTCAACTCATACTCTTTGGAGCAATTCTCAAATTCCAACCATAGGGTGGAATCAAGTGAAGAAGTCAAACAATTATAAACAGCATCAAAATAAATGTATTAAACAAATGATTTACAGTTATTTATAAGCTATTAGGTGAGTAAATTTAAAACTTAAAATGACTCACCGTTTTACTCACATTTACATTGATATTCTTTGGAGTTTCTTGATATGATATAAAACAAAAAACCCGCAAATTCTATGAATTTGCGGGTTTTCGACCTTACTTAGTGTAAGTGTTGTCGGGGTGGCAGGATTCGAACCTACGACCTCCACATCCCAAATGTGGCGCGATACCGGGCTACGCTACACCCCGAAAAGGTATCTCCTTTTTTTGATGGGACAAATATACGGGGAAAATCAAATTTGTCAAGTTTTTTTTACATAAAAAACACTAACGATCTCATTTTATGAGTATTATTTTTACCAGCATTCTCCTAAGACAAGAATTTAAAAGAAAATTTAAAAGAATTATGGAAATTCAATTCATTTTATCTACTTTTGCAAGCATTCTTCTAGCGAGGAATAAAAAAGTATAAATAGAATTTTTAAATATCAAAACAAAGCTGTAATATTGCATTCCGATTTTTACAGGTTAAATATCGTTATTAATTACTCAGAATCATGGATTTAGTAAAATTTGTAGAAGAACAAGCGGTAGTAAAGAATGAAGTTCCCGCTTTCAAAGGAGGAGATACCATCAGCGTTCATTATAAAATTCGCGAAGGAAACAAAGAGCGTGTACAGGTGTACCAAGGGGTAGTAATTCAACTTAACAGTGAAAGTACCAACACAACATTCACCGTACGTAAAATCTCAAATGGTATTGGTGTAGAACGTATCTTCCCAATCAACTCTCCGAACATTGTTAAAATTGAAGTTCACAGCATTGGTAAAGTGCGTCGTGCTAAATTATTCTATTTGCGCGGACTTACAGGAAAAGCTGCACGTATCAAAACTAAAAGAGTTTAAGTTTTATACAAAAAATATATTTAAGGGCTCTGCTTTCTGCTTAGCCCTTATTTTTTTATTCAGATTTTCAGAATCATCCTCCCAATATTTCTACAGATTAACAATCAAAATAATTCATTAAATTGTATTCAAATAAAAGAAGACTTTTGTTTTTAACAAATACAATGTTGTCAATCAACTCACTAACAAAATTAAATTAACTCATATATAAGGTCGTTTTTATTAGGTCATATTTAATAAATTTCGTACCTTTGTATCCCGTACATAGAGCAGATTAACTGAATGAAAAACAGTCTATCTACCTTTAGAAATCCATCAAAAACGTTATGACTAAATACATCTTTGTTACGGGCGGCGTAACTTCGTCGTTAGGGAAAGGCATTATTGCAGCCTCCCTTGCCAAGCTTCTCCAAGCGCGTGGTTTTAAAGTCACCATTCAGAAATTTGACCCGTACATCAATATTGATCCAGGAACGTTGAACCCTTACGAACATGGCGAATGCTATGTAACCGAAGATGGGGCAGAAACAGACTTAGACTTAGGACACTATGAACGTTTCCTAAACGTACCAACATCTCAAGCAAATAATGTCACCACTGGCCGTATTTATAGCCACGTAATTGAACAAGAACGTGCAGGAGCCTATTTAGGAAAGACTGTTCAGGTTGTTCCGCATATCACCGATGAAATCAAACGTCGAATGATGCTCTTAGGTCAAAGTGGAGAATTTGATATCGTCATTACAGAGTTAGGTGGAACCGTAGGGGATATTGAATCCTTACCTTTTATTGAAGCGGTAAGACAATTACGCTGGGAGTTGGGCAATAACGACTCGTTGGTAATTCATTTAACCCTAGTACCATACCTTGCCGCGGCAGGAGAACTCAAAACAAAACCGACCCAACACTCGGTAAAAACTTTATTAGAATACGGGGTTCAACCTGATGTTTTGGTTTGTAGAACAGAACATAAACTAAACCAGGATATTCGTAAAAAATTAGCATTATTCTGTAACGTCAATATTAATGCGGTTGTAGAATCAATTGACGCTCCGACTATTTATGATGTCCCATTAAATATGTTAAGGGAACAATTAGACAAAACGGTTCTCGCAAAATTAAAATTATCAACCAAAAACGAACCGAATCTTGAACTATGGAAAGCCTTTCTGGGACGTTTAAAAAATCCAACTGATGAGGTTAATATTGGCTTAGTTGGTAAATACATAGAACTTCCTGATGCCTATAAATCAATATCAGAAGCCTTTATACATGCAGGCTCTAAAAATGAGACAAAAGTTAAAGTTAAACTCATTTCAGCAGAGAGTATAAACAATGACAATGTAGCCGACAAACTAGACGGATTAGATGGTGTTCTTGTGGCCCCAGGTTTTGGAGAAAGAGGTCTCGAAGGCAAGCTACAAACCATTCGGTATATTCGTGAAAATAAAATCCCTTTCTTTGGAATCTGTTTAGGTATGCAATGTGCTGTTATCGAATTTGGAAGAAACGTGCTTGGGCTTTCTGGAGCTAACAGCTTTGAAATGGATGAAAAAACAGTATTCCCAGTAATTAACTTAATGGAAGAACAAAAAAACATTAAGAATATGGGAGGCACAATGCGCTTAGGAGCTTATGATTGTGAGATCAAAAAAGGAACTAAAGCATTTACTATTTATGGAAAATCAAAAATTTCTGAAAGACATCGCCATCGGTATGAATTCAACAATGAATACCTTAAACAGTACGAAAAAGCAGGTATGATAGCCTCAGGAATAAATCCAGCTTCTGGATTAGTAGAAATCGTCGAGCTCAAAGATCATCCTTTTTTTGTAGCAGGACAGTTTCATCCAGAATTAAAATCAACAGTAGTAAATCCTCACCCACTTTTTGTTAGCTTTGTAGCCGCTGCATTAATACATAAAAAATTAAAATAGCGCCACGCTAGCTAATAACGAATAGAAAATAAAAAACAATGGATAGAAATAACATTCTAGGTTTTATCTTAATTTTTGCCATCCTGGCAGGGTCATTCTACCTACTTAAGCCATCTCAGGACGAAATTAAAAAAGAGCAACAACTTCAAGACTCTATTAAAAATGCCACCAATGGTATCCAACCAATTGCAGATTCAAGTCAAATTAAAAAGGCCTCTGTCGTAGCGGATTCTGTATTATTAAGCCAACCATTCGGCAAAGTATCAGTTGGGAATGAAGAAATCATAACATTACAAAACGAGCTTCTAATTGTTAAATTAAGTACAAAAGGAGGAAAAGTAAAATCAGTTGAACTTAAGGAAGAAACTAATTTCGATGGTTCAAACTTGATATTGTTTGACGGAGAAAATAACCGTTTTGGACTTGAATTCAACACACCTGCCAAGGCTATTCAAACCAATGACTTATATTTTGAACCGCAAGGAGCCAGCTTTGTAGTTTCTGGAGAAGAGTCAAACTCGGTTACAATGCGATTGGCCTATTCAGCTGACAAATATATAGACTACATCTACACCCTCTCTGGAGACAGTTATAACTTAGGTTTAGACATCCGTGCAGTTGGCATGAATGACGTCATTGACGTAAAATCAAAGAATATACTTTTGAATTGGGAGGCAAACCTAAGTAAAAAAGAACGTGACATTAAGTCTGAACGAGAGAAATCGACCGTATTCTATAAAATCGTAGAAGGAGATGTAGATCATCTTTCTGAAACATCAGATGAAACAGAATCCATTACAGATAAACTTTCTTGGATCGCTTTTAAACAGCATTTCTTTTCCATCGTATTAACAAACAAGGAAGGGTTCAGCAATTCGGAACTTTCCTCGACTTTTCTAACCCAAGACAGTTTAGTAAAAAACTATAAAGCTACAAGTGAATTAGCTTTCAATAAACAAAGTGATGCCAAGTATGGTTTGAGCTTTTACTTTGGTCCGAATAAATACAATACACTTAAGGCGGAGGGTAACGATTTTGAGAAACTTATTAAATTAGGATGGGGGCCTATGGGATGGATTAATCAATTTATTACAGTACCCATTTTCAATTTCTTAGATGGATTCAACATGAACTATGGTATTGTGATCTTAATCTTAACCCTGTTTCTAAAATTAATTATGTTCCCACTAACATACAAATCCTACCAATCAATGGGAAAGATGCGTGTGTTAAAACCTCAATTGGACGAAATAAAAGCCAAAGTCGGCGAAGACAATGCGATGTTATTGCAACAGGAGCAAATGAAGCTTTACAAACAAGCAGGAGTTAACCCATTAGGCGGATGTTTGCCATTGTTGTTGCAAATGCCATTTACTTTAGCCTTCTTCTTTTTCTTCCCCAATTTATTTGAATTACGTGGAGAAAGCTTCTTATGGGTTAAGGATTTATCGACTTATGACGCTCCGATTACCTTCGCTCCGATTTTCGGTATTGACCATATATCCTTGATGTGTATTTTAATGACATTGACAACCTTATTAACGACATGGTACAATAACTCAACTTCGGGTGCTGTAAATAATCAAATGAAATACATAGGATATTTCATGCCATTAATATTTTTATTTGTCTTAAACAGCTTTCCTGCAGGTCTGAATTATTATTATTTTCTTTCAGCGGTTCTTACGCTTTTAACTCAAGTAATCATCCGTCAATTTGTAAACGACGAGAAAATCTTAGCCAAAATTGAGTTGAAAAGACAGAAGCCTCAGGCTGAAAAAAAACAATCATCTTTCCAGAAAAAAATGGAAGATATGATGAGACAACAACAAGCGAATCAACAGAATAAAAACAAGAGCTAGTTTTATTTTACTAACGCTGAAAACTCAAAAAAGGTCTGATTTATAAATCAGACCTTTTTTGAGTTTAAATACTAGTATACGGAACTAGTTTTAAACAAATGCGCTAAATCCCGTTATGCTCTTACCAACAATTAAAGAATTAATTTCCTTTGTTCCCTCATACGAATAAATTGCTTCAGCATCTGCGAGGAATCTTGCCACATTGTATTCCAACAAGATACCGTTACCTCCCATGACCTCCCTCGCCCTAGAAACGATATCACGGGTTCTTAACGTACAAAAAACTTTAGCTAAGGAAGCATGCTCATCTTTGAGCAAGTCATCATCTTGAAGTTCAGATAACCTATAGACCAAAGTTTGCATTGCCGTTAAGTTAGAAAGCATTTCTACTAAGTGATTTTGGATCAACTGAAAAGAGGCAATAGGTTTACCAAATTGCTCTCTTTTGATCGTATATTCCAATGCATTTTCATATGCACCCCTAGCGCAGCCTACAGCCATCCATGCCACACCAGCCCTGGTCATTTGTAATACTTTAGCAGTATCTCTGAATGAATTAGCAAACGGTAAGCGATCCGATTCAGGCACCTCACACTGCGTTAAGGTGATCAATCCATTTTGAACAATTCGAAGAGCCATTTTATCTTTAATTTTTTCTACAGAAAAACCAGGATTCTCCTTCTTTACAATGAACCCCTTGACCTGCTGATCATCTAAATCTCTTGCCCAAATAATAGTCATATCAGAAAAAGTAGAATTGCCGATCCATTTTTTCTGCCCATTCAAAACCCAGGTATCACCATTCCTTTTACAAGTTGTCGTGAGTCCACCCGCAGTTCCTGAACCTACCAAAGGTTCTGTTAATCCAAAAGCGCCAATCTTTTTTAATTGCTGCATATCAGGTAACCATTCATTTTTTTGTTCATCAGAACCACACATATAAATTGACCCCATTGCAAGACCACTCTGAACTCCTAAAAAAGTGGCAATAGAAGGATCAATTCGGCCAAATTCACTTGCGATGATACCGTCCATTAATGAAGTACCTGCAGCACAACCATAGCCCTCATACACATAGCCGCAAATATTTAGTTCAGCTAGTTTAGGAATTATTTCGAATGGAAATTCATCGTGTAACCAATACTTATTTACAATTGGTTTTATTTCGGTCTCTAAAAATGCACGAACCTTCATCTGAAGTGCACGGTCTTCCTGAGACAACTTGGCCGATATATCGTAGAAATCTGCATTAATTGGAGGTGGGTCTTTTTTCTTCTTGTTACCGGTTAACATTTTCATGGCCATCTTCAATTGATTATCATCCATTTTAGAAACCGCACCAAGAACTTCGGTTAAATCGACCTTTTTTGAAATCTTTTCAAGTTGATCGAAATCAACTGATTTAACCAATTTTAAGATATTTTTAATTTTACCTAACATATCATAATTTTAAAAAAATAATAGAAAGATAACTAAAATTGTTTTTTATAGTTGCAAATCGACAAAACTTTGTATATTTGCCCTGCTCAAAACAAAAATATTTTATTTAATCCGCTAAAAATCAGAAGATTAAATAAAATAAAAAAATAAATCAAATTTTGGGTTACCTTTCGAGGGTAAATGGTATTAAGAATTAAATAAACAAATTTGTTTCAACTAATAGAAAATTAAAAATGAAAAATTTATTCAAATTCGGATTCTTAGGTTTAGCTTTAACTATCGCTGTTGCTTCATGTGACAACGCTGCAACTAAATCAGAATCTACTACTGATTCATTAGAAAACGTTGTAGATTCAACTACTGAGAAAGTTGCTGATTCATTAGAAAATGTTGCTGATTCAGTTCTTGCAAAAGGAGATTCAATCGTTGATTCTTTAGAAAACGTTCAATAATCCGAACTCATTCAAAATACATCAAAAGCTCGTTTTATAACGGGCTTTTGTTGTTTTATAGCCATTAGATTGGTATAGCTGTGTTTCTTTTCTTACTTTTGTCACACACAATAGATTATACCATGACATTATCACCTCTTACTGCTGTTACACCCATTGACGGCAGATATTATAACGCTACAAAAGATCTTTCGAATTATTTTTCGGAATTTGCTTTGATTAAATATCGCGTATTGGTTGAAGTAGAATATTTTATAGCCTTATCCGATTCTGGAATTCCGCAATTAAAACACTTTGATGGAAGCTTAAATGAAAAGTTACGGGATATATATCGTCATTTTTCTTTACAAGATGCGCAGTGGATTAAGGACACAGAAAAGGTAACTAACCACGATGTAAAAGCAGTTGAGTATTTTTTAAAAAACGAATTTGAAAAATTAGGACTATCCGATTCATTAGAATTTATACATTTTGGACTCACTTCTCAAGACATCAACAACACAGCTATTCCCTATTCTTGGAAAGATGCAATCAACCAGGTATATAATCCAGCCATGACAGAGTTAGTGAATGAACTTAAAGGACTCTCAACAGCTTGGGAAGAAATTCCGATGTTAGCTCGCACCCATGGTCAGCCTGCATCCCCTACCCGATTAGGCAAAGAAATTAAAGTATTTACGGAACGTTTGGATAAACAATTACAAAGTCTTAGCACGGTTCCTTTCTCCGCTAAATTCGGTGGAGCAACCGGTAATTTTAATGCGCATCATGTGGCTTACCCAGAAAATGATTGGGTTGCTTTTGGAAATAAATTTGTGAACGAAACACTAGGTTTAGATCGATCTCAAACAACCACTCAAATTGAACACTATGATAATTTTGCTGCAAGTTGTGATGCTTTAAAAAGGATTAACAATATTTTAATCGATTTATGTCGCGATATCTGGACCTACATATCGATGGAATACTTTAAACAAAAAATAACCGCTGGTCAAATCGGATCTTCGGCAATGCCACATAAAGTAAATCCAATTGATTTCGAAAATGCTGAAGGGAATTTAGGTTTAGCGAATGCTTTATTTGAGCATCTAGCAGCGAAACTTCCCATTTCAAGACTCCAACGTGATTTAACAGATTCTACTGTCTTACGAAATGTAGGTGTCCCTATTGCACATACCCTGATCGCTATTAATTCAACTTTGCGTGGTTTACGTAAATTAATTTTAAACGAAGATGCTTTTAAAGAAGATTTAGAAAACAATTGGGCTGTTGTAGCAGAAGCCATTCAAACCATTTTACGAAGAGAAGGGTATCCCAAACCTTACGAGGCATTAAAAGATCTAACCCGCACCAATACACAGGTTACTCAAGAAACAATAGCTGAATTTGTTGACAATCTAAAAGTTAGTGACCAAGTGAAAGAAGAAATTAAAAAAATATCACCAAGCAACTATACAGGAGTTAGACTATAAGCTTTGACGAAGCAATGACGGTTATCCCTGCATTTTTACATTATATTTGTAAATTATAATTAGAATTTAGCACAAATGGCGACTATAAACGTATATACAGAAAGTACTCCCAATCCGGCGACCATGAAGTTTTTGGTTAACAAATTACTATTAAATGGTAGTTTGGATTACCCTGACAGGGAAAAAGCACAAGAATCTGCATTTGCAAAAGAATTATTTAAATTCAATTTTGTTAGCGGGGTATTCTTTGCTAGTAATTTTGTTACCATAACTAAAACCGAGGATGCGGAATGGTCTGACATTGAAGCTTTGTTAAAAGAATTTGTTAAAGGAGCAGTAGAATCCGAGTTAGCCATCAAACCTCTAGAACATTCGGAAGATGTATCCTTCGAGGGTTCCGATATTGAGGTGAAAATTCAGCAAGTTTTACATGATTATGTACGTCCAGCTGTTGAACAGGATGGCGGCGCTATTTCATACAAATCGTTCGAGAGCGGAATCGTAACGGTTGAACTAAAAGGATCCTGTTCTGGATGCCCATCCTCAACAATTACTTTAAAAGCTGGAATTGAAGGTTTGCTTAAACGAATGGTACCAGAGGTAGAAGAGGTTGTAGCGGAAGCGATGTAATCTATCCAAAGTCAAAAATAAAATCTGGCGTAAAGCCAAACATACTATATAGAAGAACTCAAGGCGCACCTTTGAGTTCTTTTTTTATGTCCTGAACTTACTAAACAATAAACGATCTACGTAATTCTAAAAAAGCAGTAATATCTCATCAATTCACAGACAAAATTTAAAAAAATATGTCATTACTAAAAGATTAAGTTTATGCCCCCGTACTCCATTTAAAATCATTAACTTTGTCTTTAAAATTATCGAAACATTATACTTTAAAATGAGTGCAGACATAAACAAACTTGAACAAATCGCTTCGCAGGTAAGAAGGGACATCGTTCGCATGGTGCATGCTTGCCAATCAGGGCACCCAGGAGGATCTTTGGGTTGTACTGATTATTTTGTAGCATTGTACTTCCACGCGATGAAAAATGACCCATCATTTAACATGGATGGAATTGGAGAAGATATATTCTTCCTTTCAAATGGTCACATTTCTCCGGTTTTTTACAGTACACTAGCCCGTGCAGGATATTTTCCAGTTAACGAGTTAGCAACCTTTAGGAAAATCAACTCAAGGTTACAAGGGCATCCCACAACACACGAAAAACTTCCTGGAGTTAGAATTGCGTCAGGATCTCTAGGTCAAGGATTGTCAGCCGCAATTGGAGCTGCCCAAGCAAAGAAATTAAACAAAGATAACCATCTTGTTTATGTACTAATGGGTGATGGAGAACTACAAGAAGGTCAAGTTTGGGAAGCTGCTATGTATGCACCTCACAACAAAATGGACAATATTATTGCTGCAGTTGATTATAATAAAGCACAAATTGACGGTTCCACGGACCAAGTTCTTTCTTTAGGTAATCTACGTGCTAAATGGGAAGCATTCGGATGGGACGTTTTGGAAGTTGAAAAAGGAAACGATATGGCTTCAGTAGTTGCAGGATTAGATCATGCAAAAACGCGTACTGGAAAAGGAAAACCTGTCATTATATTATTGCATACAGAAATGGGAAATGGAGTTGATTTCATGATGGGTTCTCATAAATGGCACGGGGTTGCGCCAAACGACGAGCAATTGACATCAGCATTGAACCAGCTTTCTCAAACCTTTGGTGACTATTAACAGTGAATAAATGAAAAAATATACTTATACAGAATCTAAAGATACTCGTTCAGGATTTGGCGCTGGTTTACTAGAAGCTGGTCAACTCAACGAAAACGTCGTAGCTCTTTGTGCAGACTTAATAGGTTCATTAAAAATGAACGACTTTATAAAAGCTTTCCCAGAGCGTTTTTTTCAAATCGGTATTGCGGAAGCCAATATGATGGGTATTGCTGCAGGACTAACTATTGGCGGAAAAATACCTTTCACTGGTACATTTGCGAATTTTTCTACAGGTCGTGTTTATGATCAGATTCGCCAATCTATTGCTTATTCAGATAAAAATGTTAAAATATGCGCTTCACATGCTGGTTTAACCTTAGGAGAAGACGGCGCAACGCACCAAATCTTAGAAGACATAGGTTTGATGAAAATGTTGCCTGGGATGACCGTGATTAACACCTGTGATTACAACCAGACAAAGGCGGCAACGCTAGCGTTAGTGAATCATCAGGGTCCTGCATATCTCCGTTTTGGCCGGCCTGTTGTTCCAAATTTCACTCCTTCAGATCAAGTGTTCGAAATTGGAAAAGCAGTTTTATTAAACGAAGGAGCCGATGTGACGATTATAGCGACAGGACATTTGGTTTGGGAAGCAATTCAAGCAGGAGAAGAGTTAGAAAAATTAGGAATTAATGCGGAAATCATTAACATTCACACCATAAAACCAATAGACGCTGATGCTATTTTAAAATCAGTTGCTAAAACGGGATGTGTTGTTACAGCAGAAGAACATAATCGTTTAGGAGGATTAGGTGATAGTGTAGCACAAATATTAGCGCAAAAATTACCAACTCCTCAAGAATATGTCGCAGTAGATGACAGTTTCGGAGAGTCAGGAACTCCTGCACAATTAATGGAGAAATATGGCTTAAACGCGGCAAATATTGTAAGCGCTGTACGGAAAGTAATAGCTAGAAAATAATTTAATATGGAAGATTCCCTGATAATAGCAAAATTTGCAGAGGAAAGCACCCGCGAGGAGGCCTTCCGATTATTGCTAAATAAATATCAGCAAAAAATCTATTGGCATGTCAGACGCATGGTTATCAATCATGATGATGCGGATGATGTTGTTCAAGATATTTTCATCAAAGTATGGCGCAATCTTGAGAAATTCAGGGAAGATTCACAATTGTACACTTGGCTATACAGAATAGCAACTAATGAATGTATTACATTCTTAAATAAGAAGAAACAAAAGCAGAATGTCTCATTAGATGATGAGAATTCTGCTTACCTTTCTGAATCATTGGCCGATGGAGCATATTTCAATGGAGATAAAGCGCAAATGAAATTGCAACAGGCACTACTCACTCTTCCCGACAAACAGAGACTCGTATTCAATATGAAATATTTTGAAGACATGAAATACGATGAAATATCAAATGTTTTAGGAACAAGCGTAGGTGCATTAAAGGCTTCATATCACTTAGCGGTTAAAAAAATAGAGAACTTTTTTGCGACACACGATTAAACCTTTTGTTAAAAAATCCATCTATTAGGGTACTATGAAAGACAACTACACATATTACGGAGACTCAGGAAGCGAAAAACTACCTAACTCACTACGTGTCAACCCTTTCACTGTGCCTAACAATTACTTTAATGATCTAAACAAATATTCCTTATTTCAAATAAAACTTGAAAAATTAAAAGGGAAAGACCAAGCAGGCTTTTTAATACCTTCGGGATATTTCGATGCGTTGAAATCACAAGTTATATTGAACGCTAAGGTTGATCAAACTAAAGCAAAAGACAACTTTTCAATTCCTAGCAACTACTTTGAAAACCTGTCCAATACTATCCTAGCACAGGTGAAGATTGATCACATGCAAAGTAAGGATTTTGAGGTCCCGCAAGGGTATTTCGAAAACTTAAGTTCGTCTATTTTGGACCGAATTGATCAGGAATCCCTCACTGTTAAAATTAATGATCCTGGATTCGAAATACCTACCGGTTACTTTGAATCAGCCCAGGAAAACATTATGTCGTCTATCGCTTCGGATGCGCTAAAATCAAAGGTAAAAGAAGACGGATTTGAGGTTCCTCAGGGATACTTTAATACACTATCTTCTGAGATTGTTGAAAAGTTGGATGATAATAAAGTCATACAACTACCTGAAAGAAGCAGTAAGAAATACCGTAAAATTGCCTGGTTAAGTGGAGCTGCGGCTGCGAGTATAGCAGTTTTCATAGGTATTTCGACAATTTATTCTGAAAATGACACAACTCTTGACAAGGAAATCTTATCTTTAAATGAAATTCCTGAGGATGAAATAATTAATTACTTGTCAAATTATAGTGATGCCTCAGATTTATCATATATTGCAGAATACTTCTATCAACCGGAGGATTCCAAAGGGATCGGAAATGAGGTATCGAATCAAGAATTAGAAGATTACTTAAATTACACATTATAATGGTTCGTTTTAAACATATTATTACAACAATTTGTTTGATATGGTTAGCTTGTTTAGTTGCAAATGGACAATCTCATCAAGAAAGATTTGAAGCAATCGAGAACCAAAAGGCTGCGTATATTACTAAACAATTACAATTAACTCCTACTGAGGCACAACGTTTTTTTCCATTGTATAATCAATATGTAAAAGAAGTAAGAGATATTAAATCTAAAAAAAATAGATTAAGTAGCAACGCACCTATTAAAGGCAAATCGTTTAGAGCTGAAAATGATGTCATCACTTACGATGCACAAGAAGTCAATACCAAAAAGAAATATCGAACCAAGTTCGCAGAGGTCATTGGTAAAGCGAGAGCGTCTCAATTCTTCTCCGTTGAGCAAGAATTTATTGAATTGTTATACAAGGAGCTCAGAGGCCGAAAACATTAAAAATTTAAAGAAGCTCATAATTTGAGCTTCTTTTTTTTCACATCCACTATTGAAAAAAATGATAAGCAATAGAGAACTATTCCTAAAAAATACTGCACAAACTTCCGAATCACCTAGATTAATTGAAATCGATCGAGCCGAAGGCATTTATTTATTTGGCCCAAATGGTGAAAAATATATGGATTTAGTTTCAGGCTTTAATGTAAGTAACATTGGCCATCGACATCCTAAAGTAATCCAGGCGATCAAAGACCAATTGGACAAATTCATGCATGTTACGGTGTATGGAGAATTTGTTCAATCTCCCCAAGTACACTTAGCAACGGAATTATTAAATGTCCTTCCCAATAGTTTTCAATCCGTTTTTTTTACCAATTCAGGAGCTGAAGCTGTTGAAGGAGCAATGAAAGTCGCGAAAAAATACACCGGTAGAAGAGAAATTATTGCCGCTAAAAATGCCTATCATGGAAGTACCCAAGGCGCCTTAAGTTTGATAGGAAATGAAGCGTATAGAACTGCGTATGCCCCCTTACTCCCTGAAATTTCTTTTATTCAATATAATGATTTAAAAGATATTGACTACATCACGAATAAAACCGCAGCGGTGATCCTAGAGGCAATCCAAGGAGAAGCCGGCGTAAGAGTTCCCAGCAAAGAATACTTACAAGCTATACGCAAGAAATGTGATCAGACCGGAGCCTTACTAATTTTCGATGAAATACAAACTGGTTTTGGTAGGACAGGAAAATTATTTGGATTTGAACATTTTGAAATTGTACCGGACATTTTAATGTTAGCCAAAGGAATTGGTGGCGGAATGCCTTTAGGAGCTTTTATTGCTCCTAAACAAGTGATGGATGTTATTAAGGCAAATCCCATGTTAGGTCATATAACAACATTTGGTGGTCACCCAGTCAGTTGCGCTGCAGCAAGAGCATCTTTACAAGTGATTCAAGAGGAAAATCTTATAGAACAAGTTTCAGCAAAAGCTAAATTATTCCGATCGGAATTGGATATCCCACAGATTAAAGAAATAAGAGGTTTAGGCTTAATGATGTGCCTGCAACTTGAAAACTTTGATCAGGTTTATTCGGTGAGCAACTATTGTGCGAACAAAGGAATCATTATTGATTGGTATCTTCACTGTGAAACAGCCTTAAGGATAGCCCCACCACTTACGATTACTGAGCAGGAGATACGCCTGTCGTGTAAAATTATACGTGAAGCCATTGTCAAATTCTGTTAGTTTCATTATATTGGTTATTCGAAATCAACCATTTAAAAATAAATCATGAACAACAGAAGAGATTTTTTAAAGAAAAGCGCACTTTGCTTGGGAGCAATGGGTTTAGGCACCAGTATTGTCCATGCAGAAGACCTAATATCTTCCCGACTTGCGAAGATAAATGTTTCAACGAACGATATAATCCTATTCCAAGGCGATTCTATTACGGATGCTGGGAGAAAAAAAGACAATCAAAACCCAAATGATACCGCTGCATTAGGGGCCGGTTATGCCATGCTTGCAGCAAGTACATTATTGAATAAACACGCAGACAAAAACATTCAAGTTTACAATCGCGGAATTAGTGGAAACCGAGTACCAGATCTTCTAAGTCGTTGGGACAAGGATACATTAGCTTTAAAGCCTAACATATTAAGCATTATGATTGGGGTAAACGATTTCTGGAGAACCAAAGATAGTGGCGCAAGCAATACGCCAGAAAAATACAAATCACAATACAAGGAATTAATAGATAAAACCTTCCTCGCATTACCGGATGTTAAATTGATTATATGCGAGCCTTTTGCCGTTAACGGTGTAAAACATGTTAATGATAGCTGGTTTCCCGAGTTTACCAAATATCAACTCGTATCTAAAGAAATAGCGAAAGAATACAATGCTGTTTTTTTACCTTATCAACAGATATTTGATCAGGCACTAAAAAAGAACGATGGGGCGTACTGGACAAGCGACGGTGTACACACCAGCATCGCTGGAGCCAACTTAATGGCCGAATCTTGGTTAAACCTCGTCAAATAAAATAATAAAAGGAAGCCGGGCTTCCTTTTATTATTTTATCTTAAAACATTTTAGAAATGTCTATTAAATTACACGAACTAACAAGCCTTTTAAATATTCACCTTCTGGAAAAGAGGCTCTTACTGGATGATCCTCAGGTTGACAATACTGATAAATAAATTGAATTTCTTTGCCTGCATCTAATGCGGCCCAAGCAATAACCTGTTTAAAGGTATCAATATCCATTGCACCCGAACAAGAAAATGTAGCGAGAAGTCCACCGCTATTTAATAGCATCAATCCCCTCCTATTTAAATCCTTATACGCTCTGGATGCTTTTTCTAAACTCGATCGAGACGGCGCATATTTGGGTGGATCTAAAACAATCAGATCAAACTTTTCCCCAGTATCAGCTACTTCTCTAAGGTATTTATTTACGTCCGACTGCACGACAACATGCCTCCCCTTATCAAAACCGTTAATTCGGACATTATTTTTCAAGGTTTCAATAGCCAAAGCAGAACTATCTACGGAGGTTACTTTTGAGGCATTTGCTCTAAAAGCATTTAACGTAAAACCGCCTGAATAACAGAAACAATCTAATACAGACTTGCCCTTCACATAATTCGCGGTAATCAAACGATTTTCTCTCTGATCGCAATAGAATCCAGATTTCTGACCCTCGAGTATATTAACTTGATAATGAATTCCATTTTCTATAATATCAACAAACTCTCCAGGTAGTTCACCGTAGCGAAGTCCATTCTGATCATCTAAACCTTCATGTTCACGCGCTTTGGGATCACTTCTTTCATAGATACCTCTTGGAGATAGCAACTTAACTAATTCATCAACAATAACATCTTTAATCCTCTCCATTCCTGAAGAATGGATCTGAATCGAAATAAAGTCAGCATACTTATCTGCTATTAATCCTGGCAGGAAATCAGCTTCTGCGAAAACAAGTCGAACGGTATTATTTTGTTCGTTCAGCAAATGTGATCGATGTTCCACGGACTTGCGTATCCTATTTCTCCACCATTGTTCGTTTATTTCATTTTTAGGATCCCATTCCAATAACCTAACGGCAACTCTAGAATTCCTATTGTAAACTCCATAGGCAATAAACTCGTCTACAGCATTGTACACGCTTACTAGTTCCCCATTTTCAGGATCACCTGTCTTGTTTGCTATGGCACCTGAGAACAACCAAGGGTGCAACTGCCATGCCGCTTTATCTTTTCCTTTATGGAGGATTATTTTTTTCATCTCTGCAAAAGTAATCAGAATTGAAAATAAAAATCCCCATTCAAGAGTTTTTCTTAAAGAAAGATCAAAAAAAACAGATTTAATCTTACTTTAAGAAAAGTTAAACTGCTCTTCAGCAGAAAAACACATTAGTTATTTGCTATTAAATAAGCTTTGAAAGCATCGAAAGAAACATCCATGTGTATGGCAAGTTTTGGTTTATTAGCTAAAGCTTCAGTATTAAAAGGCAATTTAACTTTGCGCATCGTTTGTTCATCTATGGCCTCAGGAAACTTACAAGGATGTGCTGTTGAAAGAAAGACCGAAGCATATTCTCCGGGATTATCTTTTTTATAAGCGACAGAAGCTAAATAGGCAATGGCCGTATGTGGACAGGCAACATAATGAAATTGATCCTCTAATTCTTTCATACCCAACTTAGTTTGATCATCATCATAACTGTAAGTAGAAACCATGGAACGTAATTTTTCCAGATCTTGCTGCAGCATATCTTGAATTCTAACCCAATTGCTGGGGTTTCCAACGTCCATGGCATTGGCTAAGGTTTGAATTGAGGGCTTAGGATCAAAAATTCCCGATTCCAAAAAACGAGGAACCGTGTCATTCACATTGGTAGCTGCCACAAAATGTTTTACTGGCAACCCCATATTGAAGGCCAATATACCAGCTGCAATGTTACCGAAATTACCACTGGGCACCGTAAAAACAACGTCCTTCAGGCCTTGTGATTTTAATTGAGCATATGCCCAAAAATAATAAAATGTTTGTGGAATCAGTCGGGCAATATTGATCGAATTTGCCGAAGTTAAACGCAATTGCTCATTTAATTCATAGTCATTAAAAGCTTGTTTAACAAGGCTTTGACAGTCATCAAACGTCCCATCAACCTCAAGCGCACGGATATTTAACCCATTGCTTGTTAATTGCTGTTCTTGAACTTTAGAAACCTTGCCTTTAGGGTACAATATAGTCACCCTAGTCCCTTCCACTCCCAAAAAACCCAAAGCCACAGCCCCTCCGGTATCCCCTGATGTTGCAACTAGAACGTCCAACAATTGGTCCCCTTTTTTTGAGAAATAGCCCATGATCCTACTCATAAATCGGGCACCAAAATCTTTGAAGGCAAACGAGGGACCATGAAAAAGCTCCAAAACAGCCGTATCGGAACTTAAGAACTTAACAGGAGCATCAAAATCAATCGCATCATTGATAATTTTTTTTAAATCATCTTCAGGAATATCCTGGCCAATAAAAGCATTGGCTATAGTGAATGCAATCTCAGAAAATGAATATTGTTGGATATTCTTAATAAAAAAAGGATCCAATACAGGGATCTCCTCAGGCATATACAGCCCTTTATCGGCAGGTAAGGAATTAAAAACAGCTTCTGGAAAGGAAACTTTAATATTTTTATTGTTGGTACTGTAGAATTTCATGTAAAATATTTTTATTAAGACAAACTAAGTATTTTTGGTCCCTGGGCATTTACCGAAGATACAAACTGCAAGCTTTCGATTCCATTGAGCGACAAATGTTCTTGAATTTTATCCACAGCAAGTTGTGCTTGGTCTCTACCACGACTTATTGCCACAACAGATGGACCAGAACCTGAAATCCCGAAGCTCAAAACGCCAGATTCTAAAGCAATTTTCTTCATTTGATTGAATTCAGGAATTAAAATAGCTCTGGTGGGTTCAATCAAAACATCGTTCATACTCCTACTAATTAAATCATAATCGTTTTGATAGAGTCCGGAAATCAGGCCTGCTATATTTCCCCATTGGACAACAGCCTGTTTCAAAAGGACTTTCTCTTTAATTAACTGTCTGGCATCGCGCGTCGGTACATCCACAACAGGAAATACAATTCCTGCAACCAAATCTTCGGGTACAGGGAGTGAGATAATATCCAATGGATCGTATCCGCGAATTAATGTAATTCCTCCCATCAAAGCTGGTGCAACATTATCAGCATGACCGTGGCCACAGGCTAATCGCTCTCCTTCAACACAAAAAGGCATCAATTCCGCTTTACTAAGCGGATTCCCTAACAATGCATTGATGGCAAACAATCCGGCAACAGTGCTTGCGGAACTCGATCCTAATCCACTTCCAATTGGCATGTGCTTGATCAAATCTATTTCCACACCAATATCGTCTGCAATTCCTAAATGCGTCAACAAAGACTGAACACAGGCGCTCACTGTATTCTTCTGTGGATCCATAGGCAGCCTTCCTTGATCACCCTGTATCGACCGAATTCGTACTCCCGGTTTATCAACACGAGCCATATAGACTTCATCTCCAGGAGAATCTACAGCAAATCCAAGAATATCAAAACCACAGATCATATTTGCAACGGTCGCCGGAGCAAATACGCGCACTTCTTTCATTATCTTTGACATGTCCAATTTAGTTGGCACTTGAACATCAAAGAGGGCTGTATTTTTCATATCCATTTCTTTTTTCACTAATTATGACCAACATTCACTAAGTCAGCAAATACACCTGCAGCGGTTACCTCTGCCCCAGCGCCTGGTCCTTTGACCACCAATGGCCTTTCCTTATACCTTTCTGTCGTAAAGGAAATGATATTATCGCTACCCGATAAAGCGTAAAATGGATGGTGTTCATCAACCATTTGCAAACTAATCTGAACTTTGCCATTTTCCATGGAACCTATGTAGCGAATAACCTTATTTTCCTTCTGAGCTTGTTGTTTTAGCGAATTAAAATAATCTTCTGACTTTAATAATTCTGCATAGAACTCGTCCACAGAAGAAGCATTTAAGCAACTCTCCGGAAGAATAGCGCCAAGCGATACATCCGAGGATTCAATCTTGTTTCCAGCATCTCTAGCTAAAATCAACATTTTACGCATAAAATCAACGCCACTCAAATCATCCCGTGGATCAGGTTCGGTATAACCCAACTCCTGGGCACTCTTAACGATCTCGTAAAAAGAGACATCATTTTTAAAGTTATTAAAGATATAAGAGATTGTCCCTGATAAAATAGCCTCAATTTTCACCAAGCGGTCTCCACTCAACATCAAGTCTTTCAGAACCCTCACGATTGGTAATCCAGCACCAACATTAGTCTCATAAAAGAAGTCTACACCATGTTTACGCGCGGTTTCATGCAACAACTCATATTGAGAATAATCTCCAGAATTGGCAATTTTATTACACGTAACAATTGATATATTGGACTTAAATATATCTTCATAATATTTCGAGGTAATTTTACTAGCTGTATTATCAATAAAAACACAGTTTGGTAAATTTAATTCTTGCATTTTAGAAATAAAGGTATTCAGATCAGCGGTCTCTTCACTCTGTTCTAAGACTTCTTTCCAATTGGCCAAGTCTACTCCATCTGTGTTAAAATGCATCTTCCTAGAATTAGATACACCAACCACCTTAATTTCTATATCGTTATGATCGCGTAAAAAATTATGCTGGTCATGCAATTGTTTGAATAAGGTAGAGCCAATATTCCCTGTTCCAATATTAAAAACATGTAATGTTTTCTTTAGCTCGGCAAAAAATGCATCATGAACAGAATTTAATGCTTTTGATAAATCTGCTTTACCAATAATCACGGATATATTAAACTCTGAGGATCCCTGAGCAATTGCTCTAACATTAATCCCATTACGGCCCAAAGCATGAAATAACTTTCCTGACATACCAGGGGTGTGTTTCATGTTCTCGCCAACAATCGCTAAGATTGAAAGGTCATCTTCAAGGACTGGGAAACCCAACTTATTAGCCAGCAATTCCAATTCAAATTCATTTTGGATTAATGAGATTGCCTTTTGTGCATCGCAAGGATCTACTGCAAATGTAATGCTATGTTCAGACGAGGATTGGGTAATAAGGATGACATTGATTTGCTCTCTTGCCAACAACGTAAACAATCGTCCACTGAATCCAGATTTACCGACCATTCCACTTCCAGTAAGGTTGATTACCGAGACATCAGAGATAGATGAAATGCCCTTAATTGGATATATTGATTTCCCACTCTCAAACTGAATGACAGTACCTGAAAATTCCGGATTGAAAGTATTGCGGATCACAATAGGAATTTTTTTCATGAAAGCCGGTATCATTGTCGGGGGATAGATAACTTTGGCTCCAAAATAAGAAAGCTCCATTGCCTCTGTATAGGATAATATAGGAAGTGAAAACGCTTTCTTAACAATTCTAGGATCGGCGGTTAACATTCCATTAACGTCCGTCCAAATTTCAATAGCTGATGCATGAAGCACAGACCCAAAAATAGCTGCTGTGTAGTCGGATCCCCCTCTCCCTAGGGTAGTGATTCGCCCATTTTCATTTGAACCGATAAATCCAGTTACAAATAGGAGTTTATCTACATGAGTTTGTGCAAGGGCTTGGATCAACTGATTGGTTAATTCCTGATTGACGTGTGCATGACCAAAATTTGAATCTGTTTTAATATAATAAGAGGCGTTAATATAGGTTGAAACAGCAATTTCTTGTTCTAATATTTTCGATACTAAAAAATTACTGCAGCGCTCTCCATAGGATAGAATTAAATCCTTGCTTTGAAGACTCAATTCTTTTAAGGCAGAAATACCTTGCAATAAATCCTCGAGTTCATTAACCATTAGTTTCAACTTGGTTAGCACCGGGTTTTGATATTTAACCGCTATAAGTTGCTTCACAATTAGAAAGTGAGCTTCTTCCAGATACTTAAGGTCTGCTTCGAAGGATTCACCCAAAGAAGCGTCCTGTGCCATTTTCGTCAACAAATTTGTCATTCCTGCCATGGCAGATAAAACAACGATCGGCTTCTCTCCTGCTTCATATGAAGCCTTCACGATACGTAATACTGCTTGAATACTTTCTGCCGAACCTACGGATGTCCCGCCAAATTTTAGAATTTTCATGATATAATTTGCTTAGTCTATGATTATTAAACATAAAAAAAGCCCTCCTCTAATGAGGAAGGCTTCTATATTTTGTACTAATTACTATACAATAGAATCATTCCTCCTGAGACAAGGCCCGGTGGTAATAATAATTGTAATAATAATTGTGCTATTTGACATTAATTATTTATTTGTTTTTCCAAATATATTACAAATAATTTTAAAATATCAAACATTTATTAAAAAAAATTAAAAAAAGGAATAAAAACACTTTCTTCCTCATTATAACAAATAATCACTTTTTTGTCCTCCACTTAATGAATAGCGAAATATGTTAAAATTGTTAAAACTATGTTAAAATCCCTCAATATTGTTTTGATTTCTATACAGTATGTATTACATTTGCTTCAGCTCGTTGAAAAAATTACAATCCTGTGAAGGAAATCGACTTGCAAATGGTTGTATTATAATAGCGATTTAATGAAAACAAAGAAACTAGTGGCAGTGATGCTTCTCATAGGCTTATGTCTATTCTCGCAGGCACAAACAAATCAGCAAAAACCTTCTGACCCCGACAATCTAGCTAAAGAA
Source organism: Sphingobacterium sp. GQ94 (assembly GCF_059758715.1). Lineage (NCBI taxonomy): Bacteria > Pseudomonadati > Bacteroidota > Sphingobacteriia > Sphingobacteriales > Sphingobacteriaceae > Sphingobacterium > Sphingobacterium sp. GQ94. The sequence goes on along the minus strand of NZ_JCAXEC010000003.1, from coordinate 334,020 downwards.
TACTTTTCACAAATCATGGGAGTAGCGCAAAATGCTACGACAAATACAAAACTTTATCAATTTGTTTACGAATGGTTAGGAACTCCTTATCGTTTAGGTGGTGACTCCAAAAGAGGGATTGATTGTTCGAAATTTTCATTAGCTGTCTATGAAAATGTATTCAACACAACCATTGGTTACAATAGTCGTAACCAATACGCAAATGTAACTCCAGTTCGCAAGGGCGAATTACAAGCTGGCGATTTAGTGTTCTTCAAAATTAGAAGTAGAAGCATAACACATGTAGGTATCTACTTAGGAGATGATAAATTTGCTCACGCATCTTCCAGTAGAGGAGTTATGGTAAGCAATTTAAATGAGGCTTATTGGAAAAGATACTATTATAATGGTGGCCGTCCCAAAGTTGAACAAGATAGCCGTATTATGACCGCTGATGCAAGCAATCATCAAAAAGATAATCTCAATTAGACCAAACACAAAACATATATATAAATTAAAGTCCGAAGGTATTCACTTTCGGACTTTAATTTTTAAAAGATTTGCTAAATTTACCTTCAACAAATCATCATCGATCCATGTCATCAAAAAAAACATTAATTTTAAACAAGGAACAGATTCACCAAAAATCCAAAAGGATTGCCTTTCAAATTATTGAAGACAACTTTGAGGAACCGGCGATCGTATTAGTGGGTATTGCCGACAGAGGTTATGTTTTCGCTCAACGCCTCCAGAAACTACTTTTAGAGATCGACCCGAGTAAATCTGTTGAGTTACTTAAGGTAACCCTACAAAAGACAAAAAGGAGCTTAGAGGCGAGCACTGACCTACCTGTCGAATCCGTAAAGAATAAGGTGGTTATTTTGATCGATGATGTGTTAAACAGCGGCAGGACCTTAGCGTATGGATTAGGTGTGTTTTTAAATGTCCCACTTAAACGTATGCGAACTGCTGTATTGATCGACAGAAGCCATCATCAATTCCCTGTTTTTAGTGATTATTATGGCCTTAAACTCTCTACAATTTTAAAAGAACATGTTGAAGTTCTATTGGAAGAATATGATCAAACAGAAGATGCGGCTTATTTATCATAAACCGCATCGTCAAGTTTTTTGTTGTTAAAAAAGAAAAATTCGTCTATCCTTTTCCTTTGAAAACCTTTAGTTTTTGGCCTATTTTTAATTTTGAGCTTCTAAGGTTATTATCACTTTTGAGTTTACTGACTGAGGCGCCCTTATGTTTGCTTGCAATTTCAGAAAGGGTATCCCCTTTCCGAACAACGTAGCTCACATAACTGGGAGTCACTTTCTTGGTTTCTCTTTTAGTCAATTTAGAAACCAAAACTTCAGTTTCAGTGTTTGCCTTTTCAACGATCGAATTTCGATTTTGAGTTTCAGGTGTTTGATTATTTAAGGCAGCATAAATGAGTGAATCACTCAATTCTTCATGATAAGGAATAACCAATCTTTGAGGATTATCGGCTGAGGCAGGTACAATTGTATTTTTATAAGCAGGATTGAGATTTTTCAATAATTCAGGCGAAAACGACAATACATCAGCAAAATGATCTAAGTTTATTGACTTATTGATCATCAGGACCTTATGATCAGTATATAACCCGCTTTGTGAGGGTGTCAAGGCATACAAATCTGCATGATTAAGTACATACGTCATTGCGATATATTTTGGGATATAGTTTTGGGTTTCTTTGGGTAGAAATGGGGCAAGTTCCCAGTAACTAGGTTGATTTAAGCCAGATCGTTTGATTGCACGTCTAACACAGCCACGTCCACAATTATATGACGCCAGAGCTAATAACCAATCACCAAACTCAGCATGCGCTTCCTTGAGGTATTTAGAGACTGCATAAGTGGTAGAATATGCATCTTTGCGTTCATCTATATTAGCATTTATGGTGAGGTCGTATCCTTTAGCTGTGGCGTACATAAATTGCCAGAGCCCGACAGCACCAGATGTGGATACGGTATTGGGATTTAAAGAGGATTCAACTACCGACATGTATTTGACTTCTTGAGGAATTCCCTGTTCATCAAATATTCGATCATAAATGGGAAAATAATATTGGCTTAAACCCAATAACTTTTCCATGTAAGGTTTATAATTATTGGACAAATACTTATCCAAGTATGCTTTTACACGAGCGTTATACTCCAATGGAATTACCTGCTGAAGTCTTTGAATTCTTTGGGTGATATGTATATCCTCCTGATCAAAAACGATTGAATTTCCAACCAAATTTTCCACGGAATCCAAATGCAGAACAGCCAATTCCTTTTCCTTTTCAAATTGATTAATCACTGAGCTTTGAAACGATTCAGAGAATAAACTGGACTCTTCATGGATCTGTTGAGCTTGTCCTAACTTAAAGCTTATTAAGCCTAATGCAACAAGAAAACTAATTTTTTTGTTCATGCGAATTAATGAGCTACTAAATAAATGAGGTTTAAATGTTCACTTATTTCTAAGCAATTGTATAACAATCGCCACAATAAGCAAAAAAAAAGTTTCATTAAACAGGAGTCTGTTTAATGAAACTTTTTAAGAATCAACAATCAAAATTAATTTTGATTCTTCGCTGTATCATTTTTTGTTGTAGCATCTGCATTATTGTCCGCATTAGAATCATCAACTTTTTGGCCTTCTTTAAATTCTTTCACGCCACGTCCTAATCCGCGCATTAACTCAGGAATTTTTTTACCCCCAAATAACAATAACGCCAAAACCACAATAATGATAATTTCGTTGGTACCAATAAATAATAATCCTGATGTATACATATTCTATTAATTTATTTATTCTTTTTTCAGTGTGTATATCTAACAAATATAGTTATAAATTTGATAAAAAATCTAAAATGCTGTAACTATCTTGCTATCCATATTGCTGGATTCATATGCGTTTGTCCTCGGAAAACACTTAAGTCGATATAGGAATAACCAACCTCTGAGTCGCTGTCTGCTGTTCCCACCGCTGTTCCTGTTGAGATTTTTTGTCCCTTACTCACTGATACTGTTTTCAAGTTTGAATAAACGGTAAGATATTCACCATGTTGAACAATTACCGCATAGCTCCCTATATTGATTACCTGTAGTACAGTTCCACCAAAAATTGTTTTCACAGAAGCTCCATCAGATGTGCGTATACGGATATAATCGTAAAAATCATGAACGCCTCGCTCTACTGTTACATTTCCATAATTTCGAACAATATTTCCCTGGGAAACAGGCCAAGGTAACCGCCCACGATTGGATTGGAAACCAGCAGAAAGTTTAGCAGCCTCCGGAGTATTGTTTAACACCGAAGAGCCCGTTTTCTTTTCAATCTTTTTTTCGGCCTCAGCAACCGTAGTTCCTGATTTTTTTGCCTCAGCCTCAGCTTGTCTCCTTCTGCGTTCTTCTTCCAATTTACGGGCGGCAGCTATTTCTCTCGCAATCGCTGCTTTAATGGCAGAATCCAAACGTTTCTTTTCTTGCTGTTTCTTAGAAAGCTGGCCCCTGAAATTACGTTCCTCACGTGAAATTTGACTTAACTCGCTTGCATGAGCGGCCTTATCTTTAGCGATGGTATTTCGCTCGGCTTGTTGCTCTTTCAGTAAGGCTTGTTGGGTTTGTTTATCTCGTTGGAGTTGTGCTAGTTTAAGTTCAATTTGCTTTTTTGTACCTTCAATCTCCGCAACTTTAATTTTCCGAGCGTCGGTAAACTGCTGCAAATACTTCACACGCTTGAAGGCTTGATTAAAATCTTTAGAGGCAAAAATGAACATCATTTTATTATAGCCATTTTTATTTCTAAATGCAAATAGGATCATTTTTTCATAATCCTGTTTCATCTTTTCAAGTTCAGCCTTTAGTTTATCAACAATTTTATTATTAGCTGAAATATTATTGTTAATGATTCGGAGTTCACTATTGATCGTCCCAATTTTATCTTCACGTAAATCAAGTTGTTTACTAAGTGCCCTCACTTCGCTTTGAGACAATAACTTCTCCTTTGTCTTCGCACTTAACACCTTCTGAAGTTCAGCAATTTCTCTGTCGATTCTTTCTCTTTGTTTTTTAAGCTCTAAACTACTTTGCCCAAAACTTAGACCTACAAACAAAAAAACAGAAAATATACTTAATACAACTTTTTTAAAATCCATGAACCACTATCTTTCTTAATATCGTTTTACAAAACTTCCAAAAATAAGGATATCCTTGGTATCAAAACAATAAAAAACAATATTTTCTTTTAGAATAATCACAATCTAATTAATTGATAACCTTATACCTTGATGAAACCGTAAAGGGAAAGGTTAAGTTTTTATTAAATTCAGTTTTAATATATTGCAAATCAGAAAACACTTTAATATAATCTCCTTCAATATTTAACGTGAATCTTTGCGGAAAATTATAGCCGTCAATCAGCGCATAATCGGTATAATTAGCTTCGAGTTTTTTACTTTTACCCAACTCCATCAAATTGAAAGTAAAGGGACGATTGGTTTTATCTACCCCATAATGAAAAGTCAATCCATCTTTCACACCTATTAATTGCGTTTCATCAGTACTACTTGCGATTTGAAGTTGATCTGTTCGAAGCATTTCTGTGTTTATATTGCCAACAATTATATCTTGTAACATTCTAAAACTGATCCCAGGATTGGTATATTGATAAATATATGAAAATGGTTTTGCAATGTACTCTCCCTGAAGTCTATTCATGATTTTGACACTATCAGGAGTAATTAAAATCCTCGCTCCCTCAATCCCCAGCATTGCAGTTACCGAAATCCAAATCACCTTATCCTTGTCCATACGAACATTTAACGTAACATCATTGGACTCTTCTCCCATCTTGATCTTCGCCTTTGCCTTCCCTGAAAAAGTAATAAAGTTAAGATTACTCATTTCAAAGGTATTCGTTATATCATTATCTATAGGTCGCGATATGCTCGTATCAGACTTAACTGTTTTTTTCTTACTCGCACAAGAATAAAAAAACAGAGAACATGCCAAAACGAAACTTAGTTTAATCAATATATTTTTTCTCACTGATTTTTCTTTTAATTTTTTCGGTATCTATTGAACTGTCCGTACTCAACGTTAATGCTTTTTGCCACTGCTTTACAGCCTCCTTTCCATGACCATTTTGGATTAAGATATCTCCATAATGGTCGTATAAAACACCCGAGGGTTCAGAATTTTTAATCGCCTTTTCAATCCACATTTTAGCTTGAGGGTATTTTTGCTGTTGAAATAAAACCCAAGCATACGTATCTTGAAAGGTGCCAGAATTTGGCTCTAACTCAACGGCTCGTTTAGCATATTCAGCGGCCCTATCTAGATCTTTCTTTTGTAAGGACAAGTAATATGCAGCATTGTTCAAGGCAGAAATATTGTTACTATCTAAAGTAATTGCCTCCTGATAGGCCACCTCAGAAGCCGATTCTAATTTTATCTCATGATATAAATCACCTAAACCAGCATACAGCATGGATTTAACGTAATCATTCTCGTTTACACTATGATCCAAGGCCCGCTCTAAATACAATCTAGCGTTATCTGTATCTTTTTTCATTGAGTAAGCAATACCAACAAAATAAGTCAAAATAACGTGATCAGGATTATGTTTTAACGCTTCATTACCATCAACTATTGCCTGATCAACTTCATTCATTGCAAGCTCTACATTGATTAACTTCCTCCACGCCTCGACATGATTAGGGTTCATGCTCACGGTCGTCAAATAAATTGACTTAGCTTGTGAGAGTTCTCCTTTCTGCCAAAGCACATCTCCTTTAAACATATGACTATCAGGTATTCTAGGATGTTTAAGAACCAGAATATTAGCCAAATCTTGTTTCTGGTCATTAGAAATTGCGACAGAATTACTCAAAAGATGAAGCATTACTCTATGCTTATCAGCAAAATTTACCGTGCTCGATTCGAAGGCCTTTTGAATGTACTCATAAGAAAGTTTATCTTTATTTAACATTTTGTAGGCATCTGACAAATCAAAAAACAATATATCAGCTTTTGAATTTTGCCATCCTTGCTCAAGCACAGATGCTGCTTGTTTTGCATTACGTTGGTTCATTAGAATATAGCCAATCTTGCTATATATCTGCCAAAGTGGAGATTTTTTTTCTCTCCAATATTCCAACAAGCTATACGCTTCTTCTGGGGTTTTCAAATCAATTAAAATTTCCGCCTTTAGCAAATCTAGAGTGTCCGACTCTCCAAATATTTTTTTGGTCAAATCATATGTTCTTAAAGCTTGATCTGATTTTTTAGCAGCATGCTGGAGCATAATTTTTTCTCTATATGCCCGAACATCTTGGTTATTACTTTTTATTAGTTTATCAAGTAATGCAACTCCGGAATCGAAATCACCCTTTCTTTTATAAAGGTCTAGTAAGTGATTATTGAACGTTAAATTATCAGGAGTAATCTTAACAGCCTGTTCAGCAGCAGGTAAGGCAACTTCAATATTACCAGCTTGTGCATAAAGAAGCGATTTGGCATAATAAACGTCAGACCCATTTGGGTATTTTTCTAATGTTTCTTCAATAATTTGCAAAGCGGTCGCAAGATCACCACTTTTTAATTTCGACTCTATTGAAACTAAATGCTCTTTATACCCTTTATCTTCTTTTAAATCTTGAGCAAATCCGACCTGAACCATCATTATAGCCCCTAAAATCCATAATTTGCCTAAAAACATTCTCCTCATTTAGTTCTATTTAAATATAACCTTAACCGCATCGACTAAAATATCGATAAGCATAATTCAAGGTAATGAATAATTATATAAAGAGTACAAAAATGCAGAAAAGTTTAAACTAAATATAAAAAACACAACAACAACCTAGTTACAAAACAGATTACTAACCATGGAAATTAATCAAGGAATTAAACGAAATCTCCCAAAAAAATAGGCGTTTTGATCACGGCTAACATTTCTCTTAGCAGAGAATTTCTTACGCAAGAAGAAAAGCGGATACCAGCTAACACAACGGTTATCTTGCAAATGAGTAAACCAAGAATACCAGGTATTATTTGAGGATGATCCCGGGAAGCCCTTATTCGGTTCGAATATTTAATCCATTAAAATCAAAAAACAAAAATACCTTGAAAAATTAAACTTATTATTATACCTTTGCAAACCTAATTGTAGGGTTTACATTTAGGATTATACTATTATTAATTAATTAAATAAAAGCAAGTGAATACGTTAAGTTACAAAACTGTCTCTGCTAATAAGAACACTGTCAACAAAGAATGGATTGTTGTTGACGCTGAAGGCGAGATTTTGGGGCGCTTGGCAAGCGAAATTGCGAAAGTAATTCGTGGAAAGCACAAGCCTACGTTCACCCCACACGTAGACTGTGGAGATAACGTGATCGTTATTAATGCAGACAAGATTAAATTGACTGGAAACAAAATGGGCGACAAAGTTTATGTTCGCTACACAGGCTACCCAGGTGGTCAACGTTTCGTTTCTCCGAAAGAGTTAATGGCTAAACATCCAGAGCGCATCATCGAGAAAGCTGTTCGTGGTATGTTACCTAAAAATCGTTTAGGACGTCAATTGTTTAGAAATCTGTTTGTTTATGCTGGATCAGAACACAAACAACAGGCACAGAATCCAAAACCAGTTAAATTTTAAGGAGATCAATTATGACAACAACTAACACTTCGGGAAGAAGAAAAACTGCTGTTGCCCGCATCTACTTAGCTGCTGGTAGCGGAAACATTACCGTAAATGGTAAGGATTACAAGGTATATTTTCCAACATTACCTTTGCAATACATTGTTACTCAATCTTTATTGGTAGCAGAGTCTCTTGCAAATTTTGACATTAAAGTTAACGTTCAGGGTGGTGGTGTAAAAGGTCAAGCTGAAGCAGTTCGTTTAGCAATCGCTAAAGCTTTAGTAGAGCTTAACCCAGAAGCAAAACCTGCTTTGCGTGCTAAAGGTTTAGTAACACGTGATGACCGTATGGTTGAACGTAAGAAACCAGGACGTCGTAAAGCACGTAGAAGATTCCAATTCAGTAAACGTTAATATTTAAGGAGGGTCAAAAAATGGCAAGAACAACATATCAAGAATTATTGGATGCAGGTGTTCACTTTGGTCACCTTACTCGTAAGTGGGATCCGAAAATGTCTAAGTACATTTTCATGGAACGCAACGGTATCCACATTATCGATTTGAACAAAACTCTTACGAAATTAGAAGAGGCAGCATCAGCTATCAAACAAATCGTAAAATCGGGTCGTAAAGTTTTATTCGTAGCTACGAAAAAACAGGCTAAAGAGATTATTGCAGAACAAGCAAAAGGTGTTAACATGCCTTTCGTTACCGAGCGTTGGTTAGGTGGTATGCTTACAAACTTTACAACAGTTCGTAAGTCTATCAAAAAAATGTCCAACATCGACAAAATGCAAAAAGATGGTACTTTCGAGATCTTATCAAAGAAAGAAAAATTAATGATTCAGCGTGAACGTATCAAACTAGAAAACCTTTTAGGAGGAATCGCAGATTTGAACCGCTTACCTGCAGCATTGTTTATTATTGATGTTAAAAAAGAGCATATCGCAGTAGCGGAAGCTATTAAATTAAACATCCCTACTTTTGCAATGGTAGATACAAACTCTGATCCAACAAATATTGATTTCCCAATCCCAGCGAATGACGATGCGACTAAATCCATCAGCTTAATCGCTAGTGTAATTGGCAAAGCAATCCAAGAAGGATTAGAAGAACGCAAACGAGACAAAGAAGAAGATGCGGAAAAAGAAGCTGCTGCTGCTAAAGCTGCAGTAGATAATGGTGAAGCTGTTGAAGCTACTCCAGGAAAACGCACTCGTAAAGCAAAAGACGTAGAATAAACATATTCTACTATACTTAGCCGGATAGACAAGTGTTGGTTTCTGGAAGATTAACTTCCTTACACCTGCCCTGTCTTTCCGGTTTTTATTTTGATAAATAACTTAACAATTGCTTCATCTTAGTATGAGTGGATGTTAATACTTCAATCGTAATTTTAATAAAAAATATTATGTCAGTACAAATTTCTGCATCCGATGTAAACAAATTGCGTCAACAAACCGGCGCAGGTATGATGGATTGTAAAAAAGCTTTAATTGAAGCTAATGGTGACTTCGAGGCAGCTGTAGATTATCTACGCAAAAAAGGTGCAAAAGTTGCTGCTAGTCGTCAAGATCGCGACTCTAACGAAGGTGTAATTATTGCAAAAGCATCTGCGGATGGCAAATCAGGCATCGTGGTTAAAGTAAACTGCGAAACTGACTTCGTTGCTAAAAATGCTGATTTTATCGCATTTGCAGATACTATTGCGGAAGCTGCGTTAAATAATCAACCTGCTTCTTTAGAAGATTTGAAAGCTATCGAAATTGCTGGTGGTAAAATCGCGGATCAATTGATCGAGCAAACTGGCAAAATTGGTGAGAAAATCGAAGTTTCTACTTACGAAAAAATTTCAGCTGAGAAAGTTGTCGCTTACATCCACGGTAACTACCGTTTAGGTGTATTGGTAGGACTTACTGCTGACGCTGAAGGTGTTGATGAAGCAGGTAAAGACGTTGCAATGCAAATCGCTGCAATGAATCCGGTTGCTATCGATAAAGAAGGTGTAGATACAAAAACCATCGAACGCGAAATGGAAATTGCTAAAGAGCAAATTCGCGCTGAAGGTAAACCAGAAGAAATGGTTGAAAAAATCGCTGCAGGTAAATTGAATAAATTTTATAAAGATAATACTTTATTGAACCAAGAGTTTGTTAAAGATTCATCAAAAAATATCGCTCAATTCTTAGATTCAGTTTCAAAAGGATTGACAGTTACATCTTTCAAACGTATTCAACTAGGCGCATAATAAGCGTACCTCACATTTTAAAGTCCGTCTCACTTTGCAGTTAGACGGACTTTTTTTTACTCCATCTCATTTCATAAAGAGATCTTTTTTGCAAAAATTACCTTTTGCAGATCAAGGCCGAAATAAAATTTCTTTAAATTTTCCTTAACTTGGTCTTAGAAATAATTCACTATGAGCGGCAGGCAAATTAACAACAATTCTATTAATCAGATTATGTTAATCATTATAATAATCTTGATTGGCATTCTTATTTTTAAGAATTTGTTTTATTATCTTCCGGGATTCCTTGGTGCCATTACACTCTATGTCTTGTTTAGGTTTTCATATTTCAAACTGACAGAAATAAGAAAATGGAATAAAACACTAACTAGTTTATTGTTTATTCTAATATCAATCGTATTTATCGTTTTACCACTTTGGGGTATCATTGATTATCTAACCCCTCAAATAACTGGATTGCTTAGTAATACAGAAAACATTGTAGCTCAATTCAATCTTTTAAAACAGTATTTAAGTGATAAGCCGTTTTTAAAAGATATAGATCTATCAGACGAAGCTTTATTAAGCGGATTACAAAGATTAACCAAATACGTTCCTAGCATATTAAATTCAGTGGCTGAGGTAGGTGTAAACTTACTGGTCACATTTTTTGTGTTGTATTTCATGCAAGTTCATGGCCGAAGAATGGAAAACTACATCATAACTGCCATTCCTTTTTCTGAGAAGAGCAAATTAGAAATTTGGGCAGAGGTCCATCTGATGGTTCGTTCAAACGCACTCGGGATTCCAATTCTTGGGGTGTGTCAAGGTATTGTAGCGATGCTGGGGTATTGGATTTTTGGCGTAGATAATTTCATCTTGATGGGCATATTAACCGGCGTAGCCTCTATTATTCCTATATTAGGCACGATGACAATTTATATACCATTGTCTTTAATCACTATTGCCTCAGGGGAACTTGGAAATGGGATTGCTATTGGATTATTTGGTTTGATATTAATTGGGAGTATTGACAATATACTTCGTTTCACAATTTTAAAAACTTTAGGAAATGTACCTCCTTTAATTACCGTATTTGGAGTGCTTCTAGGTTTAAAACTCTTTGGAATGCTGGGGTTAATTTTTGGTCCATTAATTTTATCCTCGGTTGGCGTTTTGATAAAAGTATACACAAATGAATTCGGCAAATCTAAAGATTCATCTGCCAAAGAGCATCCTTTCAATTAAATATTCTCCATACTGCTTTACCAGCGCATTGTAAGCTTTCTAAGTATATCTCAAATTAAAGTCATAAACCAGTTACTACCTCAGGCTTTACCATCATTCCAAGCTTAAGATTGGTTAAATTAGAACATAATATACAAAAGGGAGAATTTATGAAACTTTTAGAAAACAAAGTGGCAATCGTAACCGGAGGAGCTTCAGGAATTGGCAAAGCTATTGTGGAACTCTTTGTCAGAAAAGGAGCTAAAGTAGTCATCGCAGATTTAAATGATCAATTAGGAAATGAATTAATTGACAATATTGGAGATGGGAATGTTATTTTTGTAAAGGCTGATACTTCCTCCCCCCTAGAAAACAAAAAAATCGTAGAGGCTGCGATTGAAAATTTCGGAGGACTTCATATCGCCGTAAACAATGCAGGTATAAGTGGTAAATCGGCAACCGTTGGTGATTTGGATATTGAGGAGTGGAAAAAAGTGATTGATATCAACCTTAATGGTGTATTTTATGGCATGCATTATCAACTTCCTGAGATTGAAAAAGTGGGTGGAAGTATTATAAATATGGCATCCATTTTGGGTAGTGTTGGCTTCGCAAAATCCGCCGCCTACACCGCTGCAAAACATGGCGTAGTTGGATTAACAAAAGCAGCAGGTTGGGAATACGCAACCAAAGGAGTTCGCGTAAACGCAATTGGTCCAGGATTTATAGCAACACCTTTAGTTGACAAGGCCATGGACCCGCAAGCAGTACAATATCTGGAAACCCAACACGCATTTCAACGATTAGGTAAACCCGAAGAGGTTGCAGAACTTGCCTTGTGGTTGGCCTCCGAGAAGTCTTCATTTGTAACCGCGTCTTATTACCCAGTTGATGGGGGTTACCTCGCCAGATAGCATGAGTTAAAAATCAAATGAATATAAAATTATCTTAGCAAGAATCGGATTTTAATTAATTAAAAAAATCTGGAAATTTGATTATGGAAAATACGCAAAAAGAAATCAATTTCTCAAGAATTGCTTCGGCTATTCAATATATTCAGGATCATTTTCAGCAACACCCAAGCTTAGAGGAAATTGCTGCACATGTTCACTTGAGTCCATTTCATTTTCAAAGAATATTTTCAGAGTGGGCCGGTACAAGTCCCAAAAAATTTCTGCAATATACCCAAATAGGTTATGCCAAACGTTTATTAAAACAGGAGCAAAAAACCTTATTCGACACACATCTTTTAACAGGAGTAAGCAGTACGAGTAGACTTCACGATCTGTTCATCCAGATTGAAGGAATGACTCCGGCAGAATATAAAAACTCAGCAGAAGGTTTGACCATACATTATAGTTTTCAACAGACTCCTTTTGGTGAATGTATTATTGCCTCTACCCAGAAAGGAATCTGTTTTATGGCATTTTCAGATCGCAAAGAAATGAGTATTATTGAAATGAAATCACATTTTCAATTAGCAAATTTCATTCAACTAGAGACTGAATTCCATCGACAAGCTTTACAGTTATTTACTGTGGGGAATAATTCATTAGACACCATCAAATTACACCTCAAAGGAACTGCATTTCAATTAAAAGTATGGCAGGCATTGCTCCAAATCGAATCAGGGAGACTATCTAGCTACAAGGATATCGCCTGTCGTATTGATCACCCCAAAGCATCGAGAGCTGTTGGAACTGCAATTGGACAAAATCCCATCGCATTTTTAATTCCATGTCACCGCGTTATTCAATCGACTGGTCATTTTGGAGGATATCGATGGAATCCTGTTCGTAAAACCGCGATGATCGCTTGGGAGCTCTCAAAAAACGATAAACAAGCCTATAGCCCGAGCAGAGATGTATTATGAAGCTTAGGATAATAGGAACAGACAAACACAAATGAAATTATTCAATACAGCGGAACCAACAAAGAATTTATTGCCATACGATGGGATTGTAAACTACTTTGGACCAATTATCCATGAAAAAAGAAGTATTTACGAGAATCTCATGAATCAAATCGAATGGAAACACGATCAAGCCATATTGTTTGGAAAACGAATCCAAACAAAAAGAAAAGTAGCCTGGTATGGCGATCATAATTACGATTACAGTTATTCAGGGATTCTCAAAACAGCACTCCCCTGGACAGATGAACTACTCGTATTAAAAAATCTTGTTGAAGATGTTACCTGCGAAACTTTTAATTCTTGTTTGCTTAATCTATACCATAACGGTTCTGAAGGCATGGCTTGGCATAGTGATGGAGAGACGGACTTAAAGAAAAATGGGGCTATAGCGTCCTTAACTTTCGGAGCAGAACGTAAATTTTCATTTAAACACAAAAAAACCAAGCAAAAGGTGGATCTTATTTTAGAAAATGGAAGCTTATTAATCATGAAAGATCAGACCCAAACGCATTGGTTACATCGTTTACCTCCTACCAAAATAAATCATGGACCAAGGATCAACCTGACTTTCAGAACTATAGAAAATTTTAGCAAATAATTGTATGCCATTTATATTTTTTTTACTTTTGTAAAACATAAACCCCTAAAATACAGCATGTAATAGCAAGTTTCTTTCCACAATAAAACAGCCGCCATAATTGGTGTAAGCTTTTCGTTTGAACCCAAAGTGAAAGAAATTATGATTAATTTACAAAATGCGACCTATCTGCACCCTAATAAAGAGGTGTTGTTTCAAGATTTAAATCTGATTGTTAATAAACAACAAAAAATTGCCTTAATTGGCAATAACGGAACTGGAAAGTCCACGCTGTTAAAAATTATAGCCGGACAATCACGGCTATCCTCCGGTAATCTTTCCTGCACTGATATCCCTTATTATATTCCCCAGCTATTCGATAAGTACAACGACTTTAGTGTTGCCCAAGCACTTGGTATTTCAGAAAAACTAGAGGCTTTGCAAGAAATATTAATTGGTAACATTTCCATTCAGAACATGGACATCCTGAATGAGGATTGGTCTATTGAAGAACGATGTGAGCAAGCCCTAAACGCTTATCAACTTCACAATATGGATCTCAGTAAAAAATTAGCTCATTTAAGCGGCGGAGAAAAAACCAAGGTTTTCTTAGCAGGAATAAACATTCATAATCCTGAGTTGATACTGATGGATGAACCGACTAACCATTTGGATGAACCGGCTAGAAGTTTACTCTATGAGTTTATTGAGAAAACAAATAAAACGTTGATCATCGTTAGTCATGACCGAAGACTATTGAATTTAATTCCTGTTATGGCTGAATTAACTCATAAAGGAATAGCCATGTTCGGTGGTAATTATGATTTCTATTTTGAACAAAAATCAATTGCCAACAATGCTTTAAGTCTAGAAATACACCATAAACAAAAGGAATTAAATCAAGCCAGGCAGAAAGAAAGAGACTCCATCGAAAGGCAACAAAAATTAAATGCCACAGCAAAAAAGAAAAAACAAAAGGCGGGTCTTCCAAAAATCCTATTAAATAGTTTAAAGAGCAAAGCTGAGGTTAGCACTTCGAAATTAAAGTCCATTCACCAGGACAAGATCAATGGTATTCATCAGGATATTTCTGAAGTTAGAAAAAACATTCAAAATTTAGAGCAAATGAAATTTGGTTTTTCATCATCAAATTTACACCAAGGCAAAGCTCTCCTGGAGGCGAAGGATTTGAACATAGAATTAAATGGAAAGAATCTTTGGGGAGAGCACCTGAATTTTAGGATTAGCCACGGAGATAGGATTGTCTTAAAGGGCGTTAATGGGGCCGGTAAGACGACCCTTATTAAGATACTTTTAGAAGTCATACCATTCACTCATGGTCAAATTTTCAAAGCCAATATGAACAGTATTTACCTCGATCAGGAATATTCTTTACTTCAGACTCCTTTATCGATTTACGAAATGGGGCAATCTTTTAACAATTCCGGATTGCTTGAACATGAAATTAAAATAAGGTTAGATAGATTCCTTTTCAAAAAAGAAGATTGGGATAAACCGTGTTATCTTTTGAGTGGTGGTGAAAAAATGAGATTAATCATTTGCCTATTAAATATTTCAAGTCAAGCACCTGATTTAATTATATTGGATGAACCTACAAATAATATTGATATTCAAAACATCACCATTCTCGCTACAGCTTTAAACGAATTTTACGGGACTTTACTTGTTGTCTCACATGACGAACAATTTATCAAAGAGATCAAAGCTGATAAAATAATACAACTATACCCTCAACGAGATATTCAAATTTAAAATCGAAATCATGAAAAAAATTATTTATAAAATAGAGCGTAAAACCCAGAGGTCTTTAGCCTGCGGGATGTAAGCGACTACGCCTGATTGAGTATGTACCCACGAATGGTCTCAGGAGATGCAGAATAGTTTCACGATCCCGCAATTTGCTAAACTTGAAAATGGGATGTTTTACGCACCAAAGTTTAAAAAAGCTATTAAAGTAAATAGTCACCGTGAAGTAAAGGGTACGCTTGGAAAATGTACTGTAAGTAAAACGCCAACAGGGAAATATTTTGTATCCATACAATACAATGACGGACTAATTATTTTGACCTACGATATTCTGTATGCAAGTTAATAGCTCATCTGTAAGCTTCTATCTCATTAAAAAAATAAGTCGACCGGACTATTTTAGAAAAATTTTCATTTGTTCAAAACAAAATAATGAAATTAACTGTTTGATTATTAAATAATTCACCTTAAATTAGCGTTAATTACCGAAATACTTGACCACATTAACAACAGTATTCATTAACCAAAATCCGAATCATGAAATGGAATTTATTACTATATCTTTCCCTTGTCTTCATCATTGGATGTAAGGATGATGAATTGATTCCTGAAAAACAGCTCATTAATAGAACGCTCTTAGAAAAATTCATATGGACAAATCAAATCGAGGTTGAAGAACAATATACTGATCAAATAGAACCGATAAAGTATCTAAAAACCTCAAGTTTTAGCTTCACTCCCAATCAATACAGCCATAAAGTAGAAAGTTCATTACAAAATAGATCGAATATGGATTTATTGAAATTCGCACCAGAGCTAGAAAATATGGAAATTTGGGGAGATTATCAGATCTCCGATACGGATTCCACCTTAACCATTCAATACAAAACGAACTTGACTCTTGGAGAGAAAAAGAATAACCAAAACCAGGATAATTTATATATGCAATTAAGATATAAAATTTTAAAATTGACGATCAATGAATTAGCATTAAAGCAGTTATTAGACTCCACATTTTCGACCAATCAACCTATTATCACTTTTAAACCCATTAAAAGCTCAATGTATTAATGCAGCTTTAATTTTCGTTTAGTTTTAAAATGAATGGAAAGTATTTTCAATGCTATGCAGAAACATTTCACAACGCATTCCTAATAAATCGAAGCCAATTTTCATGTGCAATCTGGGTAATTTCTTTCTCTTTGTAGCCTCTTTTCCTTAGAATAGGAAACAACTTCTGTATATCAGCGATTGTCTCCAAATCATAGGGACATTGCTCACGTCCGAAAGCACCGTCTAAATCACTACCTACAGCAACATGAGATGCGTTCCCAGCAATTTGGCAAATATGATCTATATTATTGGCCATAATTTCCATATTGCATTTTGTACCTAAGGGAGTAGACTTTCCTCTGACCCAGTTGGGCACCATCATCCAAGCATCCAGCGCTACACCTATCACAGCATTTCGTTTAACTAACGCTCGAATCATATCATCGCTAAATTGTCTGTTATGATCTACAAAAACTCGGCAATTATTATGGCTCGCCCAAACCGGACCCTGATAACGTTCTAAAGCATCCCAAAAAGCATCATCATTCAGATGAGTCGCATCCAATATCATATTTAAACGATCCATTTCTGCCAACAAAGCGATACCATCCGCATTCAATTTACCGTTGGAATCTGTTCCATTAGCATATCGACCTGGACCATAATGAGCAGGTCCAATAGCGCGAAGGCCATAGTTGTAAGCCCTTTCAACATACCCTAGATCAACGATAGAATCTGCACCTTCAAGGCTTAGTAAATAACCAATGGGTTTCGTGTCATTTACGGTACCACTGGTCCATTCAGCAATATGGACATCCAGTTGATCTTTTGTGCAAATCATCCGCATAAACCCGGCTGCTTCCATTTCTTTGTACCAAGCTAACTGCCCTTGTGTTTGTGCCCAAGCCTGTTCTGGCGAAAACCAACCAGGAAGTGAACTTTCAGGTTTGACATACCGTGCAATTTGTGTCGCTACGACTAAACCTATATTCCCTTTACGCAATTCCTCGAATGTCACAGTAGCAAGAGAGCGGTCGGGTTTATCGTGCATTCCTTGCTCTCTTTTGTTCAATTCTGAAATGGATATCCGCAAGTCTCGATTCCACTCCAATGCATTCATGCTAAGGTCAAGATGGCCGTCTATCAAAAAGGGCTGTTGATTACTCATTTGTTTAAATATTTAACATTCTATTTCGGCCGATCACTTGCCAAGTGGTTGTTTTTTGATAATCTTGGATTACTGAAACTCTATCGTAGAGGGCTACAGTTGGACAAATATGTGTTGGAACAGCGTACAAAACTTTTCCTATTGGGTATGTGCCACTATCCTGTACAGACAACACTAAATGTTCCTCACTTTGAAAAACGATTAGTGCATCATCCGCGTTTAAAAATGTTACCCTCGGTATTGGAGGGTCTGAGGCGACCGCTTTGTACCCCAAATCAACACAGATATGGGTTTGATCGATTACAGAAATAACACGGGTTAATAAGACTGCAGCGTATTTGAATTCCTGTTCAGGTATCTGAGTGCGATATCCCCAATCCCAGAAAACAAATGTGCCTGGACTACAAATTACCTCCTTTCTGTTGGCATGACTGCTGAAACTAGGGCTTCCTCCTATGACCATCTTTAAGGCATAAGAGTATTTAGATTGAATAGAAATAAAAGCTTCAAACAGTAATGCATAAGAAACATCACTTTGTTTTTCACGAACCATTGGATCGTTGTGATGAATATGACCATCGTAACCATGCAGTCCTTCCAGGAACAACGACTTCTGTTCTTCAAGAGCGGCCCACAAACTTTCTATTTGAGTCACAGAAGTTCCGGTACGCCCCATGCCTATATCAATATCAAAGTATATATTTAAATGAATCCTTTTATTGCTCGAAATAGCCCCCAACTCTCCTATTGAATCCGCATTGTCCACAAGACATGAAAAATGTGTATTTGGGTATGACTCTACAAGTTTCATCCATCGATTTAGTTTAGGGCCAACAGGTTGATAAGCCATCAGTACATCCTTGGCATCACACAATGCAAGCATCTCAGCCTCAGCGATTGTTGCGCATTTGAATTGTTCAATCCCCTGCTCCATCATCATCTTACACACTTCAATCATTTTATTGGTCTTGACATGGGGTCGTAATCGGCCGACATCCCCACCAACCATTTTTTTTAATAGGCGGATATTATAATCAATTCGATCAGGATATACCAAAAGGGCAGGCGAATCGATAGTATCCGCATTTTCCGTTTCATACCAATGTTTCATTACCTAATCCTCATACAATTCAAACAATGCTTCTATTTCTACTGGAATATTATCTGGTAGTGAACCAAAGCCCACAGCACTCCGCGTGCCAATGCCGTTTTCTTCTCCCCATACCGCAGCAAAGAGCTCACTACATCCGTTTATGATGTAAGGATGTTGTTCAAAATCAGGGGTACAATTAACCATCCCAAGTACTTTAATAACCCTTTTTATTTTATTTAACGAACCAAGGTTTGATTGGATCGTAGAGAGCATAGTTAAACCCACCTGTTTAGCAGATAATTTACCAGCTTCTATATTTAAATCGAGTCCAATACGACCTATCATTAGGCTAGCATCATCCTGCACAGGTCCATGGCCCGAAAGGTATAAGTACTTACCATCTATTACATAAGGCTTATATACCCCTTTTGGAGAAGGCGCAGGAGGAAGTGACAACCCTAATTTTTTAAACTGTTCATCTGCATTAAACATCATTTTTTATTTTTTAGTGACAAATTCGATTATATAAACAAAGATAATAATAGCACTGCTAACAGACCAACGATGGCAACTAAAGCTTCCATTACCGACCAGGATCGCAGAGTATCTTTGATTGACAATCCAAAATACTCTTTAAACATCCAAAAACCAGAATCATTAACATGCGAAAACATTAAACTTCCCGCGCCTATAGCCAAAACCATAAGGTTAGGATTTATACCTGAGTTTTGCAATAGGGGCAACAAGACACCAGCTGCCGTCAGCGCAGCTACAGTCGCCGATCCAACACATCCCCGAATAATCGCTGTGATGCACCAAGCTAGAACTAAAGGATGTACAGGCAAGTTTTGTAAGCTTTTAGCCAATTGAATACTTACTCCGCTTTCCTCCATGACTTGCTTAAAAACACCTGAGCCCGCGATAATTAATAAAATCATTGCAATATCTTTCACTGCCTCTCCATAGATTATCATCACATCTTTCATCGAGCGCCCTTGATAGATACCTAAAGAAAAGGAAGCGAAAATGATGGATATTAACATCACAATGGATGGCGAGCCAATAAAACTCATAAATTCATGAACAAATGCGTTAGAGGCTGGAATCACATAAGGGAGTATGGTCAATAGAATCAACAGCAATACGGGCAGTAGCGTTGTCACAAAGCTATTCCATTTTCCGGGTTGCGTGAAACCGCTGTCAGTTGTATTATTTTCCTGCGGATCAAAAATCTCAGATTTTCCTGCCTTTATTTTTCCCAATGTCCGACCAAAAAGAGGACCACCGATGACAATAGCTGGAATTGCTATAAGCAATCCGTATATTAAGGTAAGGCCCATATCCGCTTCAAACAATATAACTAATGCGACCGGGGAAGGGTGAGGTGGCACGAAACCATGCGTCACAGAGAGCGCTGCGAGCATGGGCAAACCGATATAAACTGCAGATAACTTAAATTTATAAACTATTGAAAATATTAAAGGCACAAGTAGTACAAACCCCACTCCATAAAACAAGGGTATACCCACTATAAATCCCGTAAAAGCCATCCCCCATTGGAGATATTTTACGCCAAACAGTCGCACCATAACCGTAGCAATATTTTCTGCAGCACCGCTTTGGGCGATAATCTTTCCAAGCATTGCCCCCAGAACAATGATGAGTGTAAGTCCTCCCATAATAGAAGATATCCCTTTTTCCACGGTACTTGGGATAGTCACAAGTGGGATACCTAACGCAACTGCCGCCAGTATTGAAACAACAAGAAACGCCAAAAATGCATTGATTTTAAAATACGTTATGCAAACGATTAGCAGCAGTAGACTAAGGAATACAATTGTAAATACCATTTAGTTTTATAAATCAGTAACGATGATTTAATAAGATTTTCTTTTTAGAAAACTTTGGTTGATTATTTATCTAATATAGTAATATCTAAGTAAATACGGCAAAAATGAGCCGGGATTACTCATTTTTTTCAAAAAAGGTTAAAATTATAAACTAGAAAAGGGATCCTATTTTAAGACTTGGTTCTCACACCATGTGATTTCTGTTTCCATGAGAAACTTTTCATTCGAGGCATTGATCTTTAATAGCAATATACTAGAAAACAAAAGCGTACAATAAAACACAAAAAAACAAAGTTTAACGAATTGTGTTTTTAACTCCTAAAGGCAAAGACAAGCAATCAATTATTATACGTAAATTTATTCCATGAACACCAAGGTTTATATTCCTCACCCTTCATTACAACCATATATACAGGTGTATATGCATTCCAAAGTTGGAAGTCAGCCAGAACAAGTGGAACTGGACTTATTTCCTGTTGGTCATGGCGTTCTTACCTTTATTCTTGACGAAGAACATTTTTTATATAATGCCAAGCGGGATAAATATTATCATGTGCGCTTTAATTTTACAGGACAATTAGACCATCACCATCACCTAACCACATCATCCTCGTCAATGATTTATGTGATGTTCAAGCCTTTCGGTGCCTTTAAACTCCTTGGGATTCCTCAACAACTTCTGCTTAATGAATGTACGTTGGTTTCCGATATGTTAGGTACGCAAATCGCGACTTTATGTAGAAAGATGGAAGATTATGCAGCAGATCCCCCCTATGTCTTAAAACTACTAGAAGACTGGTTGATGGAGCAGTTGGCAAAAAATGAAAACCTTAAAACAGACAGGATTGCCTGTGCATGCAATCAAATCATGATGCATAATGGAAATCTGTCCATTAAGGAATTATACAACCTTTGCAATATGTCAAAGAGTTCACTAGAACATCATTTTAAAGAACAGGTAGGATTATCCCCGAAAACATTCAGCAGAATTATCCGTTTTAATCAAGCGAATAAATTTTTAAAAGACACCGCAACCTCTGACTGGCAGGAAATTATCTATTTATACGGTTATTTTGATCAGTCCCACTTTATTCATGAATTCAAGCATTTCTTTGGATATACTCCATCTCAAATACATTTGAGTCTTCAGAATCTTTCAAGCCATATTTCCGCTCTGGAAGTAACTGGCAGCAAAAAATCCCGCTAACTATTCCTTTACGTTTTCCTGGTACGCTATAAATTTGGGTTTTTTTACAATCTAGCCCGTTCCCGTCATTCTAATTTTACGTGTAGCTCACATTAGTCCTTCATCCCAATACGATAAAGGGTTAAAAGCTGTTAAAATTTAGAAGAAAAAAAATGAAAAATTACATCGTCACAGCACTTATATCCATCTGCTTTTTTGTTCTCCCACAAAAAAGTAACGCGCAGATATTTAAGAAGCTTGAAAAAAAGATTGAGCGTAAAATCAATCAACGAATAGATCGCAAGACAGATAAAGCGATTGACAAAGGACTGGATAAAGTCGAAGAAAGTATCGATAAAAAAAAGGATAAGGGTCGAGCAGAACAGACAGAAAAATCTCCAGAAGATAAAAAAACAACTAATTATGCGTCTTCAAAATTTGATTTTATTTCTGGAGAGAAAATTCTATTTTTTGACAATTTTCTTCAACAGGCAAAAGGAGATTTTCCTACGCGATGGAACACAAACGGATCGGGCGAAATTGTCGACCTACATAACCTAGAGGGAAAATGGTTGAAGATTCCTGACAATACCCTAAGTTTTCCGGAATTGAAAAATGTCCTGCCTGAAAATTTCACAATAGAATTTGACCTATTTTACCCAACCGGGGTAACCCGGCCACCGATAACTTTTGGTTTTACCGAAGTGAGCAATCCTGCCAAATCAACTATTCAACATAAAAAACTATTCTATTTTCAAATCCCAGCAACGATAAAAGACAATGTTGGTTATTCAACCAGCCTTTACTCAGGCAGGGAAACTACCCAATCCTGGCCTGCAAACCAGATGGCCGCAAAAGTTATTCATGTGAGTATTGCTGTGAATAGCACGCGCATACGGTTATATATGAATGATCGCAAGATGTTTGATTTACCAAAAGCCTTCGAGCCCGATAACCTGCGCAACAACTTTCATTTTCGTGCGGCCCCTCTGCTGCCCAAACCCAATGATGGATTTTATATTACCAATCTACGCATTGGTGAGTCAGGAATGGATTCTCGAAATCAATTACTCACTACAGGCAAATATAGCACCACAGGAATCCATTTTGAAACGGGATCGGCGACTATAAAACCTCAGTCCTATGGAATATTGAAGGAAATGGCAAATGTATTAAACGAGCAGATGGATATAAAAATAAAAATCGTCGGACACACGGATAGCGACGGGAATGCTGAGCTGAACATGAAATTGTCACATCAGCGGGCAGAAGCTGTAAAAAAGATCTTAGAAAGAGAATTTGGAATAAGTGGTAGTCGTTTGTCTACAGATGGAAAAGGCGCCTCAGATCCGGTATCAAGCAATTCGACATCTGAAGGTAAGGCCACAAACCGAAGGGTTGAATTTATTAAAATATAACACACATTCAAAAGCTCAAACAGATGAAAAAAATATTATTTATTCTAGCTATTTTTTTGATTACCCTATTTTCTTGTAGTAAAAAAAATAATTCAGAACCAGAACCAGAGCCAATCGATCAAAGCTATTTTGTTAAGACCATACGGCTCACTTTTCCGGTTGGCGGAGCCATTAGAGAATCAACATTCGAGTATGATGAAAAGAACCGGATAAAAAACTTTGATTTTAAAATAGGTCTACGGATTTATAAAACAGCATTTATCTATAATGAGCTAGATTTGATTACGCGGGCCAATATGGACGTAGTATCCTCAACTGGCCTCAATTTTGGGTATATCTTTGAATTTAAGTACGAAAATGACATACTTATTGAGTATAAACGAAATGGTACAGTCGTACCCGTCACCCATAATTCAATCAATAACACGTATGATATTTCATTTAAACGCTACTTTTGGGATGCAAATAATAATTTGCAAAAAATAGCACATTACATGGGAGGAACTACATATTTGGAAATGAACTACTTAAGCGGAAAAGGAGTATTCAACGAGGATAAAGTACAAATGGCTCTTGCAGTTTTTTCCGATTTTCTAGCCGGCGGAACGGACCCCAGACCCTTTCATCATGCAATGGAACATTTTGCTTTTAGTAAAAATGAAATCGGCAATGTTAAACTTTATGAGCCCATTAGGTATTATTATACCAGCACACGAGATGATCAAGGAAACATTATCACATACGAAGTGAAAAAAGAGGATGGAGATTTAGTCCGGAGATATACTATTACTTATGAAAAAAGGAACGTGGAATAATATCTTATTTATCCATTTATTTGGTAGTGCTATTCTTATAAATGTTTTTCATTTGTTTTTTCAAAAATTGAGATCAAGTCAAATGCACGTGAACGAGCAATCAAATACAAAAATTGACGAAGAACTCGCGTTAAAGATAAAAAACTTTCTCACCCTACGGAATGCACTTCTGAAAGCTTTCAATTTCGCATTGAAGGACTCTGCTTAGGTATCGGTACTTTTGTTATTAAAGTAATGTAGGATGGAGTGCAGCTATAGATTTGGTCACGCTAATCAAAAACTATAACTGTAGTTATATGCTAATGTTATATTAATCCAATTGTTAAATCGAGGACATTTTGATCCCATTGTTTCTCTAGAAACGTTTCTGCAAAATCAGAATCATTGTTCTCTAAAAGAAATAAAAAAAGGGACAAGCCCCTTATAAAATTGATTATCTGAAAGAATAGCCTCTTGGCAAGGATATTATTTTTCTACCCGAACAATATTATATCCTGGTCCAAAAGGATATAATAAACGCCAATAAGATGTTCAAAGAAAATAAAGTGACAAATGTAGATTCAATCCTTAAAGCATCGGCAAAATCAGGTATTGGAGTAACATAAGTAATCCCTGTTAAAGGAATCCATTGCAATCTCCTTTAACAGAATAAAAATCGAGGGCTTAAAGAAAGTGCTAGATTCTTTAGCCTTCGATTTTTACCTCAATTTTTATTCTAATAGTTCATAACTATGAAACTATTGAGGTATAACGCCATCGAATTTATTTTTAGCTTTCTTTCTTTTTTAATACGTCTAAGGTATACCTACGATTGTAATATTGAACATGGTTTAATAAAACTAACACATCATATTTAATAAAAATATAACAACAAGATTTACTGAATTTACCACATCAACGTTTGATAACAAAAGCACATCAGTGTTTGATAAACGAATAACGATATGGCAACACCGCGAGAAAGATTTGTAGAAGCCCTAGAGTTTCTACAGCAATTGCAAGAAAAAGGGACAATAGGCATCCATACCGATAACATTCCTAATCGTAAATACCGTGAAATTCTGACCAAGAATGGATTTATCAGGGAAGTCGCCAAGGGTTGGTAAACACCAACTAAGGAAACGGGTTTTATAGATAAAAAGGTTTCGGATAAACGAGCAATTGCGACATTAGCAAAAAACGGTATCCAAGTGAATGAGGATGAAGTAAGTATTATATTGGATTTTCTGTATCTTGTCGAAAAGAACTACAACAAACCTGATACGGCTCAAGAGGCCGAATCCTTGATGAGAAATCGAACTTTAAAAAAAAGACCTCAATGCTATAGTAGAGTGTGTTTTTAATATACCCTTCAACAAAAGCTCAAATATTATGTCCATAGATATCGAACTATAAACAATAGAACGGTAAAAATTTGGATCACAAATTTTTATTGGCATAAAAAAAGGAGACAACTGATAAGTAGTGTCTCCTTAAGTAGCGGGGAGCAGGATCGAACTGCCGACCTCAGGGTTATGAATCCTGCGCTCTAACCATCTGAGCTACCCCGCCGTTTTCGGTATGCAAAGATAGTAATTAGGACCAATTAACAAAGAATATTTTACTAAAAAAAAGGTCAAAATATAAGTTATTTACCTGTTCTCTTCCAATCGATTTAAAATCAAAAAGATAGCCTATTCTATCTATAGCAGTCTTTAGAACCTAAACAGCAGAAAAACTCGCAATGAAAACACATCAACTGTTAAAAAAAAGATATCATCATTTTTTTGAATCACGGATTTATTCATTATAATTACAAAACCTAGTACGTACTTACAGGCTAGCTATTGAGAACTAAAAACATTTTTAAAACGCATAAACTAAAAGTTAAATATGGCCGAAAAGATTAAATTACACCTTGAGTATGTGTTGAACTCATCTCCTCGAATTCTCTTCCCTTATTTGCAAGAACCGAATGAACTTACTCAATGGTTCGCAGACGATGTAAATTATCATGATGGAATTTATGAATTTATTTGGGATAACGAATCACATAAAGCTAGGCTAGTTGCAGTGAAAGAAAACAAGAGCGTCAAGTTTAAATGGTTGGATGATGAACCATATTACTTCGAGATTGAAATTATTCAAGATGAACTAACAAATGATGTTGCCTTGAGCGTTACAGATTATGTAAAGGAAGATAACTTAGAAGACAGAAAACTAATCTGGGACAACTCCATTGGTTACCTTCAAAGAGTAATCGGTGCATAAAAGAAAGATAAACAGCCTTTGGTCTAAAAGATGACCAAGGTTGTTTAAACGTTCGAAATTGAATATTCCATCCCCATGGTCTAAAGAAAAAACCTGTTCACATTAACTATTTTCTAACATTTAAGAGTTCACAAAAATTGTATCTTTGCATATTGGCTAAGTTGTATTTTTGTCTCCTTGGTGCATTTGTGATTGGAATCCATGAAAAAAATTAATTTATTAATATTACAAGCATTCATCAAACCATTTATGGTCACATTTTTTATTGTGATGTTTGTCTTATTAATGCTGTTTTTATTTAAATACATTGACGACTTAATTGGGAAGGGGTTTCAGTGGTACGTAATCCTCGAGTTATTGAGCTACCAGTGCGCTGTGCAATTAACCATGGCTTTACCATTATCCATGCTTTTATCTTCGATCATGACTTTTGGTAATTTAGGAGAAAGTTATGAATTAGTGGCCATTAAAGCAGCTGGCGTTTCGTTGCGAAAAGCAATGACACCATTGTTTGTTCTTGTGGCTTTATTTAGCGCAGGATCTTTTTTCTTTTCTGATTATATATTACCCGTTGTTAATTTAAAAATGGGATCCCTATTGTATGATGTTCGAAAGAAAAAAGCTGACTTTTTTATTAAACCCGGAGTGTTCAATAACACGATCCCTGGTTACTCGATTCGTACAAAAGGTAAAAGTGAGGACGGAACCACCTTATATGATATGATGATTTATGAACATCCCTCAGGAGGAACGGCGACAAATGTTACTTTTGCAAAAGAAGGGTATATCCAGAATTCAGCTGATAACGAATACATGATTTTAGAACTGAAAGACGGGGTACGTTATGAAGAATCAAGAACACAAAATGCCAAACGTTATGATCCAAGGCAACAGTTTACTAGATTTCGATTTAGAGAAACAACCACCAAATTTGATATGGGTAGTTTCCAGATGAATAGAACGGACCAAGACTTATTTAAGTCTCACCATCAAATGTTGAATCTAAAACAGCTAAAACAGTATTCTGACTCAAATCGAATTATTTTAGACAGTTTAAGAAACCTTAACGTTGTGGAATCAAAACGTTATGTAAATTACTATTCCAACTATTATCGCCAGAACAATACTTTTAAACCAGCAACAAATGTTTCCTTATCACAGATGCAAATAAATGGCCAGGAACGTATGGCGATAAACAATGGATTAAACCAAGCAAGACAAGTTAGGGAAATGGCTCAAAACAGAACCGCTGAGTATCAACCCTATTCAGAAAAAGACATTCGGTATGATGTTGAGTGGCATAGAAAATTCACATTAGCAGTTTCTTGTTTACTCTTATTTGGTATTGGGGCGCCTTTAGGGGCTATCATACGCAAGGGAGGTCTAGGGTTACCCGTAGTTATGGCAATATGTTTTTTCTTAATATATCACGTTATAGCAACCCTAGCAGAAAAGGCTGCAAAGGATGCAAGTCTCACTCCGCTTTGGGGTATGTGGATGGCCATCATAGTGTTAACGCCATTAGCTATATTTTTAACGTATAAATCAACGGCAGACTCCGCTATCTTTGACGTTGATCAGTACAAACAAAAGTTGATCAAATTTTTCACTAAGATTCTCGGGTTTTTCAATAAAAAGAAAACAAAACAAGAACTAACCTAATATTTAATGGGTTAAAAAGAATAAAAATTAGAGGCTTCTGGATTAATATGGAAGCCTTTTTTTATGCGATTAGCTATGGCAACAAAACTTTATCCTCTGATTACCTGACAATTAAATAAGGTTCGGCCTATGCGATTTGATGCTTAAAACAGCGATTATGATTAGCCAAAATCGGTTAATGATTTATGACAACTTCCTTATAAATAAATCGCAATTAACATTTACCTTTGTACAACTATTTACTATCAAATGAAGATCAAATTAAACACGATTCAAGAGGCAATCGAAGATATAAGAGCAGGTAAGGTTATTATTGTGGTTGATGATGAAGACCGTGAAAATGAAGGAGATTTTGTAACTGCAGCTCGTAATGCAACACCAGAAATTATAAACTTCATGGCAACCCATGGAAGAGGTTTAGTTTGTGCTCCTTTAACCGAAGAGAGATGTCGAGAGTTAAACTTGGGGTTAATGGTTAATAATAACACAGCTGTATACGAAACAAATTTCACTGTATCGGTTGACCTTCAAGGTTATGGATGTACAACAGGCATCTCAGCCTCAGACAGATCCAAAACGATCAAAGCTTTAATTGATCCTAACATTAACCCTGAAGAATTAGGTCGCCCAGGACATATATTCCCGTTAATTGCAAAAGACGGTGGAGTATTGCGTAGAACTGGCCACACAGAAGCATCTGTTGACCTAGCAAGACTTGCCGGATTTGAACCTGCCGGTGTGTTGGTAGAAATATTGAAAGATGATGGAGAAATGGCACGCCTTCCAGATTTGATTAAAGTCGCACAGCGTTTCGATCTAAAAATTGTTAGTATTGAGGACTTAATTGAATACCGATTAAAACATGACACTTTAATAAAAGAAGAGGTAAATGTTGAAATGCCAACCGAATGGGGAGATTTCAAAATGAAAGCATTTACGCAAAAAAATACGGGAGAACAACATTTAGCATTATATAAAGGAGAGTGGACAGAAGAAGAACCTATTTTAGTACGTGTCCATAGTTCTTGTATGACCGGTGATATATTTGGATCATGCCGTTGCGACTGTGGTCCACAGCTCCGTAAATCTATGGAAATGATTCAAAATGAAGGTAAAGGTGTTATCGTTTACATGAATCAAGAAGGAAGAGGAATCGGACTAATTAATAAACTTCACGCTTATAAATTACAAGAGTCTGGCGCAGATACTGTGGATGCTAACATTCAACTTGGTTTCAAAGCAGACTTAAGAGATTACGGTGTAGGAGCCCAGATATTGCGTCATATGGGAGTAACCAAAATGCGCTTATTATCAAATAATCCAACAAAACGGGCCGGATTAATTGGTTACGGATTGGAAATAGTTGAAAATATCCCCATTGAAATTATACCAAATAAATACAATGAAGGGTATCTGAAAACAAAAAGAGACCGCATGGGTCACACTTTAAACAACTTATAAAACAGAAAAATGGAGGCCTTAAAACCTCCATTTTTTGTTAGAACTTTTTAGAAAGAATATTAAATTCCAAACATAGCCTCACTCAAATTGTTGCAGTAAAAAAATATAAAATGAAAAATTCTTTGTTTCTAGAAAAATCCTATCATAATGGTTTATTTATAGGCGCAGACAAGACATTTGATGTTATCAATCCATCCACCCAACTATCCATAGGAAAGATGCCTGATTTAACGGTTAAGGATTGTCAAGAATTTATTTTTACGGCCCATCAAGCCTGGACGAGCTGGAAAGAAGTGTCTGTTGGAGAACGGTCTAATTTGCTTAAGAGGTTATCTGTCTTGATTTCGACTCACCAAGAAGAACTTGCCCAGATCATGACTATTGAAAGTGGCAAACCCATTACAGAATCGCTTACAGAGGTAGAATATGCGAACTCATTTATAGAATGGTTTGCAGAAGAAGCAAAAAGGGCATATGGGGAAACGATACCTTCAATTACAGGAAATGCTAGGCTTCAAACCATCAAACAAGGAATAGGCGTAGTTGCAGCAATTACACCCTGGAATTTTCCATTAGCGATGATTACTCGAAAACTCGCCCCAGCTTTGGCTTCTGGTTGCACATTGGTCATTAAGCCAGCATCTCAAACACCTTTTTCGGCAATAGCATTAGCCAAACTAGCAGATCAGGCAGGTTTCCCAAAAGGTGTCATCAACATCATAACCTCAAGGGATAGCAAAGCTCTTGGAAAAGAGTTAGCGAGTAATGAACTGGTTCGAAAAATTTCCTTTACCGGTTCTACATCAGTAGGTCAGACGCTCATGGAGCAAGCATCCTCTACCATCAAAAGAATTTCTTTGGAATTAGGCGGGAATGCTCCATTTATTGTTTTTGATGATGCAGATATTGATAAAGCGGTTAGCGGTGCTATTTCAGGTAAATTTAGAAACACCGGACAAACCTGCGTTTCCGTCAATAGATTTTATGTTCAGGAGCAAGTCTATGATAGGTTTACCCAAAAGCTAAGTTTGGCTGTTAAATCTCTAATTGTTGGAGATGGTCTAGACAAGAAAAGTCAAGTAGGACCACTTATTAACGAAAAAGGACTTAATAAAGTCGAAGAACACCTCAGGGATGCCCTAGCAAAAGGAGCAAAATTGGAAACTGGAGGGAAAAGAATTACGGGATTATTTTTCGAACCGACTGTTTTATCGCAGGTAGATTCTAAAAGTATAATTTCTAAAGAGGAAACCTTCGGACCAATTTGTGCTTTGTTTAAGTTTAAAACTGAAGATGAGGTTATAAAACTAGCAAATGATACACCATTTGGATTAGCCTCTTATTTCTACAGTGAAAATATTCATCGATGTATTCGGGTCGCAGAAAAGTTAGAAGCGGGAATGGTTGGCGTTAACACGGGATTAATATCAAACTCTTCGGCACCATTCGGCGGTGTTAAACAATCAGGTTTAGGAAGGGAAGGATCAAAATACGGATTAGAGGAATATCAAGAAATAAAATACATTTGCTATGGACAATGATAAAAAAAGCATGATGATTACTATGGAAAAACAGCCTATTTACCAAAGATGGTAGCGAACACCAAAAATCATGTAGTTTGGTTCTAGCAACTCATTTTTAAATTGATATTTAAGCTTATATCCTGTGTAAATGGATAGATCAACTTCATTGAAATAGTAACTGATGCCTAATTGTCCAATTGCTTTAGAAAAATTCTCTTTTCCTTGGAAGGGCTCCTCCCCTTGGGCATCTACAGCAAAGTCATAAGTAAAGAATTCCTGACTTAATCCTGCTCCAGCAAAAATATTGAAATTGGACTTTTCTTTATCAAGAAAATTCAAAATGTAATCTGCTCCAATACCAACAAAGTCGCCACGACCATGCACCTGCGCCTGTATACCTTGGAAATTAGTAAACTCATATTTCCCCTGCACGCCAAAACTGGCATCATAATCTGTATTCTCTAATTGTATATCACCGTAGAATCCAAAAGCAAAGTTGTGTTCTTGTCCTTTAGTCAAACTGAAGAGGAACGTCATACAAAGGATTAAAAATAATTTTTTCATATTCATATGTCTAATTTGTAGGTTCGCCCCTACGTTGTCTATATTTTTTATACAGTTTTACCACAATCATTAATACAATACTCAAGGATAATAAGCCAATTACACCAAAGACCCAACCTGTCGTTGATTTTAAGATTACCAAAAAAACGATAGCAAACAAAATCACCGTGGAGACCTCATTCCATAAACGCAATTGTGTGGAAGTCCAGGAAGACCGGCCGTTTTTCAACTTATTCATGATGTCCTGAGATACGAAATGGTAAACAATCAGTCCTGCCACAAAACAAAGTTTAATTTGCATCCATGAGGCACTCAACAGGGAAGGATTAATATACAGCATAACAAGGGCAGATGCAATCACCAGATACATTGAAGGAGTGGCAATAATCATCCATAGCCTCTTTTCCATAAGTATAAATTGTGTATGTAGAATTTGATACTCCAGCTCGGACTTTAATTTTGCCTCAGTATGGTATACAAATAATCTAGGCATATAAAAAAGGCAAGCCATCCAACAAATAACAAAAATGACATGAATTGCTTTTGCGTACAAATAGAGCATAAGAAGTGATTAAATTTCAAAAATATAAATTAAATCAACAAAAAGCGACATCAGTAGGTCAGCTTTACTTAAAAAAACAAATGGAAAGCTTATTTAACTTTCCATTTGTTTTTAGTTTTATTCTATTTAAGTAGAATATCAATACCTAAATTCTTTAATTGTTTCAATAGCATATTTTACGTTATCGAACGGGATATCAGGCATAATTCCGTGTCCAAGATTAAATATAAACCCTTCCTCGCCACGCATTCGCTCAAAAAGATCAAGAATTTTTTTTCTGATGACACGCTTTTCTGCATATAGCACAAATGGATCTAGGTTACCTTGAACGGCAATTCCACCGGGTAAAGATTTTTTGACATTCAATAAATCGGCATTCCAATCCACTGAAATTACATCTGGTTTTGCCTGTGCCATCACCGGAGCAAACACAGAACTACCTTTACAAAAGGAAATAACGGGAATATCTTTTCTATTTAAATTTGACAGGATATACACATTATATTTATGAGCGAATTCTAAGTAATCATTCCAAGATAACGCCTGAGCCCAACTATCAAATAACTGAATAGCGTTCACACCTGACTCAATTTGAAGGTTCAAATAAGCGATAGTTACATCGGCTATTTTTTGTAAAATAAGATGAGCAAGTTCAGGTTCATTATTCAGTAAAGTCTTTGTTAATTTAAAATCTTTTGAAGAGGCTCCTTCGACCAAATAACTCAAGATTGTGAAGGGTGCACCAGCAAAGCCAATCAATGGAACCTTACTATTCAAGCGCTGCTGAATCACTTTGATAGCTTCTGCTACATATTGTAGTTTATCCAAGCAATCTACAGATAGGCGCTCAGCATCTTTCAGTGTCCTAACTGGATTTGAAAATCGAGGTCCTATCCCCTGTTCAAAGGATAGATCACCACCCATCGCCTCGGCTGTAACCAAGATATCCGAAAACAATATTGCCGCATCCACACCCAAAAGATCAATTGGCAGCATAGTTACATCTGCAGCAATTTCTGGGGTTTTACACATCTCCAAAAAAGAATATTTATTTTTAATTTCCCAATATTCTTTCATAAACCGTCCTGCTTGACGCATCATCCAGACAGGAGGTCTTTCCGTAGGCTGCGACCATGCAGCACGAATAAATAAATCGTTTTCCAATTCTTTGTACACTATTTGTATTTTTTTTCTTCGTTTTTTATTTTATCAATAATTGCTTGTTGCCTGGCAGTGAGTTTCAACTTTTCAGCGGACTCTATATAACCAGCAACCCTTTGGTAATCTTTTTTTTTGAGGTTTATGTTCGCCAGGTTGATCAATACCATACCTTTTTCGTTGTCCTTTCGCCAAGGCAATCGGGATGCCAATTGAAAGTGGTATTCAGCATCATCAATCCGATCTTCTTTCAGAGCAATGTTACCCATCATAAATTCATAAAAATTTCGTCTACCTTTCCTGAGTTGATCAGGATTTTTTATCTCTGCCAGTAAAGCTTTCGTTTTTTCATAATCTTTCTTGTGGAAAGCTTGGGTGGCCAGATAAACAGTCCCCTCCCTAAGGTAGCTCCAAACCAAATAGGTTATACCACCAAATATATAAACTATAAAATTATAATGTTTTGCATAGACAGCATACAAGAGAAATGCAACCGCAATTGCGATTACAATTATACGTGCTTTCCTATTCATCGTATACTAATTCTGATTATCGGTAAATTTATAACCGACCCCTCGAATAGAGTGAAAATAGATTGGGTGTTTTTGATCAGGCTCAAAATATTTTCTAAACGTTAAAATAAAATTATCAATGGTACGGGTTGACGGGTATACATCATAGTTCCAAACTGTTTCCAAAATTTGCTCCCGTGAAACAGCCTCATTTCTACGTTCAATTAGTAACTTCAATAACATCGTTTCTTTTTTAGTCAGAGAAGTAATACTTCCATCCGTATGATGCAACTCAAAAGAATTGAAATAAATTGTCTTATCACCTATGGTATAGGAATTTAATTCTTTTAAATCATCTCCTTTCATTCCTCTGCGGATCAAATTACTAACGCGAAGGATTAGTTCTTCCAAATTAAAAGGCTTAACCAAGTAATCGTCAGCTCCCTTTTTTAAACCAGTAATTCGATCTTCAGAACTGTTCTTGGCTGTTAAAAACATAATTGGGACTTCTGAATTCTGCAAGCGAATCGTTTCTGCGACTTGGAAACCATCAATTTCTGGAATCATTACATCCAAAATAATCAGGTTGAACCTCTCCTCTTTAAAGATTTTTAGAGCCTTTTTACCGTCGGTCGCTGTTGTTACGCGATAACCCTCAAGCTCTAAATTTAATTTGATTGCTTCCAAAAGATGTTCTTCATCTTCTACTAATAGTATACGTTGCTTAGTTTGCATAATTTTCAAAAATTACTTCAAAAATACTACCTGAGGGTGTATTATCTTTCACCTTGATGGTAGCATAATGTTTCTGTAAAACAGTTTTTACGATATATAACCCTAAACCAGTTCCTTTGGTTTTTCTGGTTGCCTCACTTCCAACTCTATAAAACTTATTAAATATAAGCTTTTTTTCGTCCTCTGGAATGCCTTCACCAAAATCAGCAACTGAAAATAACAAGTTTCCTTCCTGTTGTTTCAGATTCACAAAAACGCTGGCACATGGAGGTGAATATTTGACTGCATTCTCTACCAGATTTGTAATCA
This sequence comes from Sphingobacterium sp. GQ94, assembly GCF_059758715.1. Classification (NCBI taxonomy): domain Bacteria; kingdom Pseudomonadati; phylum Bacteroidota; class Sphingobacteriia; order Sphingobacteriales; family Sphingobacteriaceae; genus Sphingobacterium; species Sphingobacterium sp. GQ94. The sequence continues at coordinate 299,336 of NZ_JCAXEC010000003.1, read as the reverse complement.
CATTACTTATAGCAAATTTATCTGCTTTCAATTCGATGTTTTCTTCAATATCAGAATGGATTACTTGAGATTTACAAGAGTTTTTTTGTAGTCGATCGACAATTTGTTTAACAAGCTCGGACATATTAAACAACTCTTTGGGAAGATTATATGCTCTATTTTCCAATTTAGTAGTTAACAGTACATTTTCCACCAAATCATCCAGACGCTCAATGTCTTTTAAAGAGTTTGATAAAAACATTTTTTGCTGTTCTCCATCTAATTTGCGTTTCAAAATAGTTTGAATGTATAGTTTTACCGAGGCTAAAGGCGATTTTAATTCATGAGTAATTGCTAATAAAAAATTTTGCTGTTGCTGATTATGCTCATGTTCCCGTTTCATCTGTCTTTTGAGACGAAGTGCCCCCCAGACAAAAATCAACAAGAAAATTAAGCCTTCACCTACAATCATGCCTTTTCTGTCTGGCTCAAACTTAATTAAAATATACCCCCACCAAAACAATTGCGTAATGGCATATAATATTAAGAAGTAAAATAGAAATAAAGATTTTTTCATATATGCTGATTCCATCACAAATGTACTTAAATACGCTTTGATTAGAAAACATGGTACATATTATGACAGAAAAGTTAGAATAGAAATTTGAGCCAAGGCTAATTGACAGTATATTTGTGAATGTTTCAACATAAAAAACACTTATTCTTCGACCTAGATCATACTATTTGGGACTTTGATAAAAATGCAGAAGAAACTTTGCATGATCTTTACTTTAAACACAAATTTGATCTACTATTTCAGGCTTCAACGTCTGATCTTTTTATCGAGACCTATACCCAGAACAATCACCGATTATGGCACCTTTACCACCATGGCAAAATAGACAAACAGGCTTTAAGAAGATATCGTTTTGAAGACACCTTTACTCAGCTAGGTGTAGACCCCTTGCTATTTCCACAACAATTTGAAGAGGAATATTTAGCAATATGCCCCACCAAAACAAATCTGTTTCCAAATGCCCATGAAACCTTAAGATACCTTAAAGAGAAATATACGCTTCATTTAATTTCGAATGGATTTAAAGAAGCATGCGAAATGAAATTAGAGCATAGTAAACTCAGTCCTTATTTCAAAACTATCGTCATCTCAGAAATTGTTGGAATAAACAAACCAGATTCCCGTATTTTTCAACATGCATTACATTATGGAAATGCCCAAAAAGAAGATGCAGTGATGATAGGTGATAATTTAGATGCAGATGTTCGAGGAGCCATGAGTGCAGGGATTGAAGCAATTTTTTTCAATCCAATAGCCGCACAAAGACCAGAGGATATTCCACATATGATTGTCGATTTAAAAGAATTACAGGAAATATTTTAGGAAAATTAATTTCCTAAAATATTCTGAATTAACAAGGTATAAGCATCAGCAATTTTTTGCATTCCGATGTCATTTGGATGAGCATAATCAACCGTTGAATTGATATCCATGTTCAATTCCTCGCTATCCAACCAATATAGATTCTTATCGCCCTGAGCAATTAAGGACTTAATGAGTGTTTTTCCTACAGAAGTACTTAGATTATATTCTTCATTACTTGTTTTGTTTAAAACCTCACTCAAATTGCTAGCACTATGGGCAGTAAAAATTATTGGTGTCTTAGGGTGTTTTTTTCTTAAAGTCGTAACCGCATTTTTTAAGATCTGAACAAATTTCTCCTCACTTGTTTGACCTTTTATGGAGAGATTTGGAATACAGTCCAATATGAAAACTGAGGCATCCTGTTGATTTATTAAATCTAAAATTGGTTGTTCCAAACGACCATTACCTGAGAAACCAAGGTTGATCACGGGATTTGTGAAATTTCTACCCAAAAAACCAGTCCAGGCCAATCCCGGTCTGCTCGCACAAGCACCTTGAGCAATGGAAGTACCATAAACTACAATTGGCTTTTCACTGTTACTAGTGTAAGTAATTTTATCCCCTTGCTTTACGCCTATCTCCAACCAATCTACTGAATTGTACAAGGGTAAGTAGAGACGAAAAACAGACCCCGTATTTTGGCCAATATTTTCAAAACTATAGTGAATGGTGTCTGTAAAATGATAACGACCATGTGCCCATTTCCAATTCTTCGCATTTTCGCCCTTTACGTACAAATCTAACCCACTTACACCCGTAGTAGGCATATGGGGCATATTTAGATTGCCATTTACCTTATAGCGGATAAAAATGCTATCTGCCTGAGTTTTAAAATCAACATACACGCCAGCGGATTGCGTTCCTAAGTTCCATACAGATTTGCGGACCTTATCTTCAAGAGATATAGGCAACCGATGATAGCCATCCTGCGTGTTAAGCGAATTTACTCTGCCTTGTAGAGCTTTTTTTTGAGCAGGATTCTCCCAATTAATTTTTTGAGCCTGCGCAAAAAATACACAAACGCAAAGGAGAGCACAAATTGCACTCTCCTTTGTTATCATAAATATCTTTTTCATTAAAGAACTTTGACTGTTACATTTTTCAACCAAATATCATTTCCATGATCTTGAAAACCAATTACTCCTGATTTAGATTTTCCACCGACATTGGTTAATAATTCATAAGCTAAAGGCCATTTTTCCTTGCTAAATTTACTCGATTCAATTAATTGAGTCCACTCAGGGGTCCACAGTTCATATTCCACTACTTTTTCATCGTTTTGATAATGAGTAACCTTGCCCTTGTTTACCACAATTTTTGCGCGATTCCACTGACCTGCTGGAAAAGAGTTTTGAGGTTTAGCAGGGATCATATCGTATAATGAACCAGATTTACGATTACCATCTACTCCCATTTTAGCATCAGGATGCTTTTCATTATCTAATAATTGGTACTCAGGCGATGAAACGTAGATCGGTTGACCTTTAACTTCTTTAGCTAGGAAAAATACACCTGAATTTCCCGCCTCTGAAATTTTCCATTCAAACTCCAATTCGAAATTTTTAAAATCATGCGCAAATATAAGATCGCCACCTTCTGGAGCGCTCACACCCGCAGGAGCACTTGAAAATTTCAATGTTCCATTGTCAATTGCCCATTTGTTAGGCACATTTTCTTTATTATAACCTCTCCAGCCATTCAATGAAGACCCGTCAAATAAGACATAGGCACCGGAAGAATTTTTACGAAATTCCTTTATATTTACTTTCGGCAGATTAAGTATTTCATAAGCAGGACTTGTTTCTGATGAAGCCGTAGAGCTCTTACTCGCACACGAGGCAACCGTAAGCCCGATTACGCCAATCAATACAAACACAAAATTTCTTTTCATAGTAAAAGTTGATTTATTTTAAGGTTTAAATTTAATGAAACAAATTGTAAATGCAAGGATTAAAATTGCTGTCCTCCCATGTCCTCCATCTCTTCTGGTTCAGATCTCTTTTTCTTTCCAAGATCCTGAATGCCGAAGCGGTAGGTAAAAGAAAGGTTAAAAGTACGTTTCATCCATCGATGGGAAAAATGGATCTTCTGATTAGGGAGATAATTTTCCATCTCGAATCTACGTGTATCAAAAACGTCTCGAATATTTAGCATGATATTCGCACGATTTTTGAATAAATCTTTCTTAACTGCAATATCTACACCCTTCATTGCTTTCATTTCACCTTGAAGAGTTTTCATTCCACTCCTAAAATCCCCTCGAATTTGAGTTGACCATGTTGGTGCAAATTTAATATTGGTAGTTAGATTTCCATTCCAATTAAAATTAGAGGTAGAGTGTACATCAAATCCTTCCTTAGGAGTCATGTTCATATAAAAGGCATTTGCATTTGCAGTAACATCCCACCAATTGAAGATGTTCACCTTACTGATTAATTCCAAACCCATAGAATTATTATCAGCCACATTCTCCCATCTCATAAAGGTCACGTTACTCCGATCGCCAACAACTTCAGAAATTAAAGAATCAGGATACATAAAAGGCATAAACATATCATTAACTCTACGGTAATATGCAGAACTGATGAAATTCCAATTATCATAAAACTTCGAAAAACTCAACTCCATGGAATGAATATCCTGAGGTAATAAGTTAGGATTTCCTTGACGGTAATTTTGCTCGTCCGAAATGTCCAAGAATGGATTTACTTGCCATCCCCTTGGTCGTTCTACACGTCGAGTATAACTTAATTGCACTTTATCGCCTTGACCTTGACCAACGGCATAGCTTAAAAATACGGAAGGATATATTCTGAAATAATCCAATTTTCCTTGGGTGTACCTTTCTTCCTCAGAAAGGTTTGGATCAAGCCTAGAGTAATTGGTATTCAAGTTTGCTTGTTCAGCACGTAAACCAACTTGCATTCCAAATTTCGAACTAAGTTTACGTTGATAATTTGCATACAATGCGTGAACTAAACTCTGCATCTCAAAATCATTACTCACATTGTAATCTGGGTTAAAAATATTCGTCAGCGTATCTCTTAACTCTGAATACTGTCTATCGTTAGAATTCCTGATCATCGATCGGTAGCCGGCCTCAAATTTATGATCTTCGGAAAAGGGTAATGTATAATCCAACTGCAAGTTCCAATTAGATCCATCTTCAGATGTAGTATTTTCACGTTCCAAGGCTTTTCTGCCGCTGGCATAGTTTTGAAAGAAGCTATTCGTACCTTCCTCCGTGTCATTGCCAAATGAAATATTAGCCATTAATTCCTCACCCTCGCGCTTAAATTCTTGCTTAAGATCTAATTGCAAGTCAAATCCAAGATCATCCTCAAATTGCGTTGTTTTTCGGAAGGCCGAGGAGCCGTATTCCGGAATATTCCAATAAGTATACTTGATATCATTGCCTCGTTCATTATCACGAACACTGAAATTGGTCCCCAAACTAATAACCGTTTTTTCACCGGCATAGTAATCCGCTCCTAAGCGGAAAGTATGATTATACCCCAAACGAGAACTTTCCTCATTTGTATAGGTCCTTGCACTCGTATCTTGAACGATTCCATTGATTAATTCAGTATTGTCATTAAAGCCACCTCCGACATTTTTACGACGACTAAAGTTATAGCTACCGAAGTAATTTAGCTTGCCTGGACGGTAATTCAAGGTAACGCCAGCATTCGCATTTCCATAGGAACCACCTGAGGCATTTACGGAACCATTCAAACCGGTTCTAATATTTTTCTTGAGGATTATATTAACAATTCCTGACTGTCCCTGTGCGTCATGTTTTGCTGATGGATTAGTCATGATTTCTACTTTTGAGATAGCATCAGCGGGCAATGATTGTAAGAATGAATTAATGTCTGAGCCAGCCATCGCTGATTCCTTCCCATCAACCAAAATCCGCACATTACTTGATCCTCTCAGGCTAATCGCTCCGTCAGATTCCACTTGCAGTGTTGGAACATTCCCCAATAAGTCTTGAGCAGATCCACCCGCACTAACCATACTTTGAGAAACATCAAAAACTTTTTTATCAATTCCTATTTGAAGATCTGGTATTTTTCCTTGAACAACTATTTCAGAAAGAGTTTCTCCTTTTTCTATTAGAATAATTTTACCGAAATCAACATCTTTATTTGCAATGACCTCAACCTTATCTTTTGTATAGGTTTCAAATCCTAAATAAGATATTTGTAACACATAAATACCAGGTTCTACATCTTGAATTAAAAAATCACCTTTTGAATTTGATTTTTGTGCACGAATTTGTACAGAGTTTGACAATAGGTTAATAGTTGCTCCAGGAGCAGTTGTGATAGCATCTTGTTCTAAAACAGTTCCTTTTAAGTCAACTTTTTGGGCAAAAATGAAAAGTGGGAATAAAATTAGAAGAGAAATAAAAACTTTCTTACGTAGCATCTTGAGTTTGAGTTTGTGAATTAACCCTCCAAAGTTGCGTAATAATTAGGTAAGAATAGGGATAGTAACTGCAATTTTACGCGGTTTATTACTCGATGGAAACGGTCAATCCTTCCGTCTTAAGGATTTTACGGTAAATTTCCATTTCAGTTTTCGATCCTTCGAGTACACAACATTTACCTTTTGTGTGGACTGTCCAGGCTATTTTTTCAGCCTCTGATTCCGAATATTGAAGATAATGCTTCAGACAATGAATAACATGATCAAACGTGTTAATTTCATCATTCCAAAGGATCAGCCTGTTAGAGGATTTTGTACTAGCTAATATTTCCTCAAGTGTAAATGTTTCCTGTTCTACCTCAACGCTCATACTGCAAAAATAAGTTATTTTTCAAATAAATACGTAATTTTGGAGAATTATACACTTAGGTTAATCTTATGTTTCAATCAAAAATAGCTGGGCTAGGATATTACGTCCCAAAAAATATATATACGAATAATGATCTAACACGTTTCATGGAAACAAGCGATGAGTGGATTCAAGAACGCACAGGAATCCAAGAACGAAGATATGCGGATCGTTTTGGTGAAACCACAACCAGTATGGCTGTCGAGGCATCAAAAATCGCAATGACACGCGCCAATACCACCGCTGAGGAAATTGATTTTGTAATATTTGCAACATTATCACCGGATTACTATTTTCCGGGATGTGGTGTACTACTGCAGCGTGAATTAAAAATGAAAGAAGTTGGGGCATTAGATGTTAGAAATCAATGTTCAGGATTTATATATGCCTTATCCATTGCTGATCAATTTATTAAAACAGGAATGTATAAGAACATATTGGTTGTTGGTTCGGAAAAACATTCCTTTGCCTTGGATTTTTCTACCCGAGGACGAGGGGTCTCTGTTATTTTCGGGGACGGTGCAGGCGCTGTGATTTTACAACCTAGCTCAGATCAAAACAAAGGAATTTTGAGTACTCACCTACATTCCGATGGAACAGAAGCAGAAAAGCTCGCCATGTATTATCCAGGTGCCTCCGCTGGTTGCTACTTGGAAAATAAGCCTGACTGGCCAGATCAAGAATTAGGGGGAATGTTGATGACTAAAGAAATGTTAGAGGATGGGTCTGCCTTTCCCTATATGGATGGGCAAGCTGTTTTCAAAAAAGCGGTCGTTAAATTTCCTGAGGTAATTGTAGAAGCATTGGCTAAAAACAAACTTGGGTCAACTGACATAGACATGTTGATTCCACACCAGGCCAATCTTCGAATTTCTCAGTATGTGCAAAAAACCTTAAGATTAAGAGATGACCAAGTGTTTAATAATATTCAAAAATATGGAAATACGACGGCGGCTTCTGTTCCGATCGCATTATGTGAGGCTTGGGAAGAAGGAAAAATTAAAGACGGGGATCTGGTCTGTTTAGCGGCTTTTGGTGCTGGGTTTACATGGGGATCAGCCTTGATTCGATGGTAAACTAAGGCTGAGTATATTTTAATCTATTTTATTGTTTTTCCTAGTATTCTTCGAATTATCCTTATTAAATCCGGAGTTAAAAATTACGTCCCAAATGTACGAACTTACTCCAAAACCTTTTTCTGGGTCTGAATAATGATGAAGCATATGGTGGTCTTTAATTTTCTTAAACCATCCCGCTTTAAAATTAGCATGATGCATGGCATAGTGGCATTCATCATAGATTAAATAACCTGTTAAAAAACCGCCAAAAAAAGAACCCAATGGATATTCTGGAATAAAAATATAAAACAATAAATAAATAATGCTTGCCATAGGGATACTTGCTGACAAAGGCATAACCAAGCGTAATCTATCTTTAGGAAAATCATGATGGACACCATGAAAAATAAAGTGAATCCTACGCCCCAACTTACCCTTGGGTTCAAAATGGAATACCCACCTATGCAAAATATACTCTGCAAAAGTCCAGAATGCTAAGCCAAATAAATAATAGGTCATCACCCAGGTGCCAGAAAGATTACCTGGAACAGCTGCTTTCCAAACAAAATAGACAATGACTGGTATATAGAATATTAAGGGTACTGAATAATGAACCTTCGTTAACGACTCAAGGAAATTATTCTTGAACATTCTAGAGGAAGAGGAGGAATTCGAAACAAATAACTTCTTAGACATATCAATATGATTTTTAACAATCTCTTTCGCGTATACAAGACATTTTATTTGATATACTAGAAAGAGTAAACAAAAATAATATTTAAGTGAAGGCTTAAATAGAATTCCTTATTTTCTGACAATTTTCAGATAAAAGTCAGGAAAAACGAGCTTCTTTTTTTAAAAAGTCAAAAGAACGAGAACTAAATCTATCATACCAACGAGATCATAAACTTAAAAAGCTGGCGATTTAGACTATTTTTTGCTCCACATTGTTCCAACAAAAGAATCTGTATTAATTTACTTTGACCAATTGTTGGATACGATAACCTATCTGCGAAAGCCCTTTTTATTCATTATAGTATTGTTTAGGAAAAGTATTATTTGAGCTTTTATACCAATGAAGGGAACATCAGAATAAAACTCATTTAAGTCCACTGATAAGAATAAATAAATAGCTCATAACATGATAATTTTTATCGATAATCAATTTAAATGATGTACAATTTACAAAAAAATTAAATAAAACTAAAATAAAGAGCTAAGAACATAAAAAAAACCATCTAGCTGAAGCTAAATGGTTTCTTTAAACCTTATATACTATTTTTTATCCGTTTGACAATGCGGCAGCTCCAGAAACGATTTCTGTTAATTCCGTCGTAATTGCAGCTTGACGGGCCTGATTGTATGATAATTTTAATTGACGTAGCAAATCACCGGCATTCTCTGTTGCTTTGTCCATTGCGGTCATTCGCGCACCATGTTCAGAAGCATTAGAATCTAACACAGCTTTATACAATTGAATTTTTATTGCTTTTGGAATCAGCTCTTCAATAATTTTCTCTTTAGAAGGCTCGATAATGTAATCTAATTCTACAGTTTCTTTATCACTCTCAACCTCAGCCGATAAAGGCAGAAGCTGTTCAGAGGTCAGAACTTGAACGGCAGCATTGCGGAATTGATTATAAACCACCTCAACACGATCAATGCTTCCTTCTTTAAATTGTTCCATCACATAATCCGTAATCTTAGAAACATTTTCAAAATTTAGATTATTAAAAAGTTCATTATTATTACCGATCACATTGAAATTGCGTCTACTAAAGAAATCATGACCACGTTTACCTATGGCAATAATACCAACATCTCCCCTAGCAAATTGATCTGCATATTTACTTGCAATCAAATTATTTGCAGTTTTAATCGCATTCGCATTAAATGCACCTGCTAATCCTCTATTTGAGGTTACTACAATAATCAAAACCTTCGTAGGAATTCGGTCTTCTGTATAAGGCGAATTATTACCCTCCACAGAGGAAGAAACCTGTGCCAATATATCTCTCAATTTATTCGCGTAAGGGCGTAATTGAATGATCGCATTGGTCGCACGTTTCAACTTCGCTGCAGATACCATCTTCATCGCTTTGGTAATCTGTTGCGTCGAGGAAACGGAGGTAATTCGATTTCTAACTTCTTTTAAGTTTGCCATATATGTTCTCTAGATTTGAAAATGAGATCAAAGCAACAGAAACAAAAGAATCATTTGCTGTTACTTTGAAAAATTTCAGATCTTATTAATATTTAGAAGCTAATTCCTTAGCTACCTTTTCTAAAACATTCGTTAATTCATCCGTAAATTTACCAGCTTTAAGGGCAGATAGTACTTCTGGATGACGTTGCTCCAATTGCGTTAAATATTCATCTTCAAATTGTCTGACTTTATCAACAGGAACGCTACGCAATAAACCTTTTGTTCCAGCATAAATAATAGCAACTTGTTTTTCTACTGAAACTGGAGAATATTGTCCTTGTTTAAGAATTTGAACATTACGGGCACCTTTATCTAACACAGATTTAGTCGCAGCGTCTAAATCAGAACCAAACTTAGCAAATGCTTCCAATTCACGGAATTGTGCCTGATCTAGTTTCAATGTACCTGCTACCTTCTTCATCGATTTAATTTGTGCATTACCGCCTACACGAGATACTGAGATACCCACATTGATTGCAGGACGTATACCCGCATTAAACAAGTTCGATTCTAAGAAAATCTGACCATCTGTAATTGAAATTACATTGGTAGGAATATAAGCAGACACATCACCAGCTTGCGTTTCAATAATTGGAAGAGCAGTTAGTGACCCACCACCTTTAACTTTGTCTTTTAAAGATGCAGGTAAATCGTTCATATTGCTTGCAATTTCATCTGATGAATTAATTTTAGCAGCACGCTCTAATAAACGAGAGTGAAGGTAAAATACATCCCCAGGATATGCCTCACGACCAGGAGGACGTCTTAACAATAAAGACACTTCACGGTAAGCAACAGCTTGCTTAGACAAATCGTCATACACGATTAATGCAGCACGGCCTGTATCACGGAAATACTCACCGATAGCAGCACCTGCCATTGGCGCATAAAATTGTAACGGGGCAGGATCTGCAGCTGAAGCCGCAACAACAACCGTATAAGGCATTGCTCCTTTTTCTTCCAAAACTCGTACAATATTCGCTACGGTCGAGTTCTTCTGTCCAATAGCTACATATATACAAAAAACTGGTTCACCAGCATCATAAAATTCTTTTTGATTGATAATGGTATCAATACAAACAGCTGTCTTACCTGTCTGACGGTCACCGATGACAAGTTCACGTTGCCCGCGTCCAACCGGGATCATCGCATCGATGGCTTTAATACCAGTTTGCAAAGGCTCGGTTACTGGCTGACGGAAAATAACCCCAGGAGCTTTACGCTCGATAGGCATTTCGTATGTTTCGCCTAAGATTGGACCTTTACCATCAATAGGCTGTCCCAAAGTATTCACCACACGACCTAACATACCCTCACCAACATTAATTGATGCGATACGATTGGTACGCTTAATGGTATCTCCTTCTTTAATTTCGTCTGAAGAACCCAAAAGTACAACACCTACGTTGTCTTCTTCCAAGTTCAATACAATACCTTGTAGTCCATTCTCAAATTCAACCAACTCACCTGATTGAACTTTGGTTAAGCCGTAAATGCGTGCGATACCATCACCAACTTGTAGTACAGTACCCACTTCTTCTAACTCGGCCGCTGACTTAAAGCCTGACAATTGCTCTCTTAGAATTGCCGAAACTTCATCTGGTCTTACCTCTATCATTGTTTAAATTCGTATAAGGGGTTTTTGATTCTATTATTTCTTATTTCTTCACCGTGGCCTAAATGCCTTGGTTCTGGAAATGTCTCTCCAATTTATTTAATTTACCTTGGATACTTACATCCAATTGTCTATCGCCAACTTTAACGATAAAGCCTCCTATCAACGATTTATCTACTTTATTTTTCAGAATAACCTGAGCGTTGATTTCTTGAGAAATTTGTTGGTTTAGAGCACTTAGATTAGCCTCCGTTAGAGGAATTGCCGAAACAACTTCAGCATGAACAATTCCTTTAAGTTCATTGTACTGGCTAATAAATTCTATAGCGGTTGGATAAACAATTTCAGAACGGCCTTTCCTAACCATAATGGCAAAAAAACTTAATATCTCTTCATTTACTTTATCTTTAAATAAAGCATTCAAGATCGCTTGTTTCTTATCTGTTTTAATAATTGGGTTATTAAGTACCGCTTGTAGTTCTGTATTGGATTTCAAAATCCCAACAATACCTTCCATATCGGCTTTAACAACATCCAGATTGTGATGTTCACTGGACAAGTCAATTAATGACTTGGCATATCTTGAAGCTACTTTAAATACTGACATACATTAATTATTAAATTTGGTGACCTTAAGTTAGTTTAATTTAACATCCTTCAACAAGTCAGATACAAGTGACTCTTGCTTGTTTTGGTCTTCAAATTCTCTTGTTAATACTTTACGTGCAATTTCTAAAGATAAGGTAGATACTTGATTTTTAACCTCAGCCATAGCTCTTAATTTCTGATCTTCAATTTCACGCTTAGCCTGTTCTATTAATTTACTACCTTCTACTTGCGCAAGATTTTTAGCTTCAGATACGATTTTATCTTTCAGTTCTTTCGCTTCCTTTAGGATTAAATCACGCTCTTCGCGAGCTTGTTTTAATAACTGTTCGTTCTCATTAGTCAAACGTGCCATTTCTAACTTTGCATTCTCTGCAGAAGCTAGGGCATTGGAAATTCCTTTTTCGCGCTCTTCTAAAGCATTCACAATTGGTTTCCAAGCAAATTTTCCTAAGATAAAGATAACTATCAATAAGATGATTAGTTGCCAAAAGAACAAACCATACGAAAAATCATTTATTAATTGCTCCATTTATATTTCTATTATTATATTTTAATATTTCTAATTTCTTGTTTTTAGTTAAACATAACTCGCAACCAACCGTTGCAAGTTATGTTTGTACTTTTAAATCAACTTGGATTATTTACCTAAGATTAAAGCACCGAATGCTAAACCTTCAACTAAGGCACCAATGATGATCATCGCAGTTTGAATTTTAGATGCTGCTTCTGGTTGACGAGCGATAGCTTCCATAGCTGAACCACCAATTTTACCTAGACCTAAACCTGCACCGATAACGATTAAACCTGCACCAATTAAATTGTACATAATGAAATTTATTTATAAAAATTTAACAAAAAATTCGAATTAATGATGTGCGTGTTCTTCTACCGCCATACCAATAAACAGGGATGACAACATGGTAAAAATAAACGCTTGCAAAAAAGCAACTAACAATTCTAAAAAGAATAAAATAAGTGTCAGTAATAATGAAACACCTATACTACCCCCAACCGTCAATTGCTGTTGAAATAAATATATAATTGCAATCAATCCCATAACAACAGAGTGACCAGCAGTAATATTCGCAAACAAACGAAGCATTAATGAAAAAGGTTTGGTAAACATACCCAATACTTCGATTGGCGCTAAAACAAATTTAAATGGAACAGGTACCCCTGGCATCCAAAAAATATGTTTCCAATAATCTTTATTCGCCTTAAAATTAGTGATAAAGAAAGTAAACAATGCCAAACAAAGGGTTACAGTAATATTACCCGTAACATTAAAACCCAGTGGGGTTAAACCCAATAAATTTAATAAGAAAATTAAGAAGAAAACAGTCAATAAATAAGGCATAAATTCCTTATAACGATGACCTATATTGGGAACAGCCATCTCATCACGCACATACAAGACTAAGGGTTCAAGGACTCTTCCGATTCCCTTTGGAAGATTATTTGCACCTTTCTTATATGTCTTGGCTAAACCAATAAAAGCAATAAATAACAATACCGCAGCTAAGATTAATCCAACAACATTTTTGGTAATTGAAAAATCCCATGGTTTTTGGTTAACTGGGTGATGTTTCTGGTCATAATTGATTGTACCAGCTGCATCTGTTTTATAGATTTTACCATGATACAATTTATAGTAGTTGCCATTTTTCTCGACAACACTTTCACCATGATTAAACTCTGCGGCAGAAAAAACTTTTAAGCCCCCATCAATTAAGATTACAGGCAAAGGGAATCCAAAATGCTCCCCGCTTTTTTCATTTTTAAAAAAATTAAAATAATAATCATCCTTTAAGTGATGTTGGACATGAGCATTAATTTTTTCAGATTGAGACTGTGGTACCGAACCGTTATCATTTTCTGAAGCAGCTGAATAAAAGGGATTAGCAGTGATCAAAACCACTGTGAACAATAAAAGGACTTTCTTAAGACTCACCATTTTATAATGTTGAATTATGACAAATTTTGCGCAAAAATACAATTTTATTTTGCATAAGTCTGCATTTGTTTAAACTTTTTAATAATTTACTTTTTAACCTCTAATTCTTGTTGATTTACAATATAATATGCAACGAAGGCATCATAGAATAAAAACAGAAAAAAAACAGCAACAAAGTTTAATTCAATGAATTCATTTTCTAACAAGTTCAATCCCGCTTGGATATAGATATAGCTCGCAATAGCTTTCAAAAATAAGCATATCATAAAGGCAAATCCAATATGCTTAGGCATCGCATAATCTACACCGATTAACATAAATAGCATAATCAAAGAATTGAATGCACATATACTATACATACCCAGTAAACTATACCCGGTGCCAATCCACCAATGATCCAAATCAGAACTACTCCAATCTCCCAAAATCATGGTATGCAGGCCAAAACCTACTCCAGTTACTAGGACAAGTATCAGGATAAATAAAAGATATTTATTCATTTTTATTGATATAGTTTACTTGTTTAATAAATTGATATAAAGAAATTCCAACACCTAAAAGCGTCATACCCTTCATCCACCATTCTCCATTGGCATGGAACCGTTCGTCCAACCAATTGCCAAGCCAATAAAAAAGGTAGATAGTTACTCCCATTTGAATAGGCATGGTGGTAAAAATCAACCATTTATTTACTTTATTATCAGAATTAAATTTCTTCAATCTTTAAAACATAGGTGATTCTCACAAAGATAATTAAATAAGGTTATCCTCCACTTTATTCGATTTTTTTATTTCCATGTATTTTTGCGCAATTCGTATTTGTGGATAGTCTACTTTAGGTCTCATCAGTTGTTTAATTTCAGTAGCCGATGCGCCTGGATTTTTTTCCAAAACAGTCACAATTTGATTCAATTCATCTTCAGCTAATAAATCAGTCACATCCACTTGCTCGCCGATAAAATGAATTAAGTGACCATAAATTGTCCCCACAACCATATCTCTTTTGCGAGCGATTTCATCAATTTCAAGTCCATCCAAATACATATCCAGAGTGATTTCTTTCGTATCTTTTTCCTTCTCCTCGACTTGCTTTACTAAAAATTCATCCTTCGGTTTGTTCCAAGATAATAACTCACCGGTAAGTTCCTCATTATTTTTATTTAGGGCCTCGGCAATGGTCTGACTATGCTTCAATTGCTCAAATTTCCGCTTAAAGTCGAGCAGAACGCTTTTCAAAGTTCCTATGTATTTCTTTGTTCTTTTCTTTACTTGCCATTCCTGAATATGCATCTGTAAAGGAACAAGACATTCTTGTTCAAAAGTAGGTAGAAACCAAGCAACTGCCGCTTTAGAACGTTCACAAATCTTATCATAATCTATTTGATCCGGGGTCCCTAACATTTTATACAATTGGGTTATAAATTTATTTGCCACACCCTCTTGATTCTTTAGTCGATCAGCTAATTCCGTTAAGAATTCGATTGCTTCTTGCTTTCCTTCGATTTTTTTCTCTTGCTGCTCAAGAATTAACCCTTGAACCTCTTCAGTCAAGTTGCTCCAACGAAAACTGTGTAACAAAATCTGACCTAAAAACCTTTTCTGACTCTCCTTTAAAATTGGGTCTAAGTCACCAACGCTCTCCATATTCCGCATAAATTCAACAACCTGGAAATCAGTCCTAATAGCATGGTTAGTAATCTTCGATCGTAACACCAAACCGTCAAGACCAGTCAACCTACTTAAGGCTACATATACCTGTCCAGCAGCAAAAGAGGTCCCGGCATCGATGATCGCCTTTTCAAAGGTTAACCCTTGACTTTTGTGAATCGTAATTGCCCAGGCAAGCCGTAAAGGAAATTGCGAAAAAGTTCCTAGAACTTCTTCTTCTATTTTATCTTCTCCTTTATTGTAAGAATAGCGAATATTTTCCCATGTTTCACGTTTAACAATAACGTCTTCTTGCTTTCCCTCAGGAAAACTAACCACGACTTGGTGATCTATCAGGTTGATTTCCTTTACTGTTCCTATCTTTCCGTTAAAATATCGTCTCTCCTCTCCAACGTCATTCTTAATAAACATAACTTGCGCGCCCTCCCTTAGACTAAGACTATCTTCGGCGGGGAACATATTGGCTTGGAATTCGTTTTTTATAATGGATTTTATTTGATGAAGTTTGGTATCCAATTTCATCAACATATCTTGATTAATTTGATCTGCCAATCGATTATGCGAGGTCAGGGTTATATATTGTTCATTTTTGGGTGCCACAAAATCCGGGCTATAATAGCCATTGAGTTCCTCTAAATCTTGATTGGTAGATTGATTATTTCTTATCTTGTTCAAGATCTCAATAAACTTTTCATCTTGTTGTCTATAAATCTTTTTTAATTCGATTAACACTGCAGGCTGTTGTTTGAAAACCTTTGCATCAAAGAAAAAAGCACTTTGATAATAGTTTTTCAAAACCTGCCATTCACGATCTTGCACTACCGGAGGTAACTGATAAAGGTCCCCTATAAATAAGAGTTGTACCCCGCCAAAAGGACGCATGTCTCTTCTTACACTTTTTAGTATAACATCAATAGCATCCAGTGTATCTGCACGAACCATAGAAACCTCATCAATTACCAAAAGCTCCAGTTCTTGCAAAATTGCCCGTCGGTTTTTAGTTAATTTTATTGTACTAAAAAGCCTATGTTTATTATATATAAATTGATCCTTGTCCTCCCATTGCAAAGGATAATCTTCAATGAAAACGCCGAATGGCAACCAAAATAGCGCATGCAATGTCGTACCACCAGCATTCATAGCTGCAACACCAGTAGGAGCAGTTATCGCCATTTTTTTATAGCTGTTTTCACGAATAAATTTCAAAAATGTTGTTTTCCCTGTCCCCGCCTTTCCTGTTAAAAAAATTGGTTGTTGAGTTTGATTGACAAAGGCAACGGCTTGGGCGAACACATTATTGGTAGTATCAAAAGTTAAAGACATACAGATTGTTATTGACCTGCAAATATAAGGCAAATCCTGCAATCGACTTTCTGAATTTGCTTGTTTTAATTCAAAACTTATCTTATCTTCACTCAAGCAAATAAAGTTACCATGACATATATTGACAAAAGTGAATTATTCCAAGAAATAGAAACAAAAATTACCGAAAAAGGCTTTAAGATTGAAAGCGTAGATCAAAATAGACCTTGGGGTGGTTTTTTTGTTATTAATGAAGACCAGGCTCAAGAATTTGCTAATCAATATTTTGAAGGCCTAGATGTAAAAGATTTACAAATATCCGGTAAATTAAGTCCAAAAATACTTGTGGTTGGACCAAATAAGCGTTTATCATGGCAATATCATCACAGAAGAGCTGAGATCTGGAGGGTAATCCGCGGTGAGGTAGGCGTTGTAACGAGTCCTACCGATGAAGAACATGAATTAAAACTATTAAAACAAGGTGATACCATCAGACTCTCACAAGGAGAGAGACACCGTTTAGTTGGATTAGATACTTATGGAGTGGTTGCTGAAATCTGGCAACATACAGATGTCGCTAACCCTTCAGATGAGGACGATATTATCCGTGTTCAGGATGATTTCGGAAGAGACATTTAATTAAAAACATTTTGAATTTAGAAACCCAGCCCTAGAGTTAAACTCCAGAACTGGGTTTTTGTTATAGAACTCTAGCGCAACAAAAACGTTTTTAAACATCAACCTAAAGAGCTTATCGTTCTACAATCTCAAACCAAGAATACATTGCGCAATTTATTCAATCACTTGACAGAATTGCTGGATTTTTCACGCTTTTTAGAATGTGCAAAAGTGTTGTGCAAAAGTCGATTAACTTTTTTATATTTTTGTGATGTTTCAATCATACTAAAATACTTATGACAACATATAATGAAGACAGCATCCGTTCCCTGGATTGGAAAGAGCATATCCGTCTAAGGCCAGGAATGTACATCGGTAAATTGGGAGATGGGTCTGCTTATGATGATGGTATATATGTATTACTCAAAGAGGTGGTAGATAATTGTATTGATGAGTTTGTGATGGGAGCAGGTAAAATTATTGAAATTTCAGTAAATGAGAACAAGGTTACTGTTCGGGATTTTGGAAGAGGAATACCAATTGGATCCGTAGTAGATGTAGTTTCAAAGATCAATACAGGCGGTAAATACGACAGCAAAGCTTTCCAAAAATCTGTCGGTTTAAATGGTGTAGGTACCAAAGCCGTAAATGCCCTCTCTAATCAATTCACCGTACAATCTTATCGTCAAAATATCACACGAATTGCACAATTCTCAAAAGGTGAATTAATTCATGATGAACAAAAAGATACAACCCAACGGAATGGGACCTCGGTAACCTTTTATCCAGACGATAGCATTTTCCGAAATTATAAGTACAGAATGGAATTTGTTGAAAACATGATTTGGAATTATGTTTTCTTAAATTCAGGTTTGACCATAAGTTTTAATGGACAGAAATTCATTTCAGAAAATGGACTTAAAGATTTATTAGAAAGGAATGTTGAAACTGATGGAATGCGCTATCCGATTATTCATTTAAAAGGCGACGATATTGAAATAGCAATGACCCATGGGCAACAATACGGTGAGGAATACTACTCCTTTGTGAATGGTCAACATACCACCCAAGGTGGAACTCATCAAGCAGCCTTTCGGGAAGCACTAGTGAAAACCATTCGTGAATTCTACAAAAAAGAATTTGAAGCATCTGACATTCGTTCATCCATCATCGGCGCTATAGCAATCAAAGTACAGGAACCTGTCTTCGAATCACAAACCAAAACAAAATTAGGCTCTCAGAGTGTCGGACCTGATGGTCCTACAGTGCGGACTTTTATAAATGACTTTATAAAAAAAGCGTTGGATGATTATTTGCATAGAAATCCATCGACAGCAGAGGCCTTACAAAAACGTATATTACAGTCTGAGCGTGAACGTAAAGACATCGCAGGTATTAAAAAGCTCGCAAACGAAAGAGCTAAGAAAGCTTCTCTACACAACCGTAAATTAAGGGATTGTAAAGTTCATTTTTCGGATAAACATGAACGAAATCAAGAAACCACTCTTTTTATAACCGAGGGCGACTCAGCAAGTGGATCCATTACTAAATCACGTGATGTCCAAACCCAAGCTGTCTTTAGTTTAAAAGGAAAACCTTTAAATTCCTATGGTCTGACAAAAAAAATAGTCTATGAGAATGAAGAGTTTAATCTTCTTCAACATGCCTTAAATATTGAAGATGGTATTGAAGGTCTTAGATACAATCACATCGTCATTGCAACAGATGCCGACGTAGATGGAATGCATATTCGGTTATTGTTGATGACTTTCTTTTTGCAATTCTTCCCTGATTTAGTAAAAGCAGGACATGTCTCCATTCTTCAAACTCCATTATTTAGGGTGCGAAACAAGAAGGAAACCATTTATTGTTATTCAGACGAAGAACGAATCAATGCAATTAATAAACTGGGAAACAAGCCAGAGATTACCCGATTTAAAGGATTAGGTGAAATTTCCCCTTCCGAATTTGGATTATTTATTGGCGAAGATATGCGTCTAGAACCGGTTATCCTTTCTAAGGACAATAAGCTTTCTCAGTTATTAGAATATTATATGGGCAAAAACACACCCGATCGTCAACAGCATATTGTCAATAATCTTCGCATTGAGTTAGATATAGAAGAGGAACTGGCAAAACAAAAACTTGAAGCTGAAAAACAACTCCTATTAGAGTCCGAATAATGAACAATCAAACACTTGTCCTTATCCAATGCCAAGATAGAGTTGGATTGGTTGCTCTAATTGCCAATGTATTGGCTCTAAACCAATTAAACATCGTGACGATGCGGGAATTTGTTGATGAAATAAACAACAAATTTTTTGTCAGAGTAGTTTGTACTGGAGCCTTAGGTGATCAAAACAAACTTCATGATGAATTGTTAAACAAACTTCCTAAAGGAGCACAGTTAACAATAAATCCAGATTTAAATAAGAAATTGATCATTCTTGTCACCAAAGAACACCATTGCTTAGCCGATATATTGATCCGTCATTTTTTCAAATCTATGCAAGCAGAAGTTGTCGCCGTGATTGGGAATCATGCTCTTCTACAGGGTTTTACTGAAAAATTCAACATTCCATTTCATCACATTTCACATCTAGATAAATCTAAAGAATCCTTTGAAATCGAGTTAGCAGAAATAATTAAAAATTACTCTTGCGATTACATTATTTTAGCGAAGTTCATGCGTATTTTATCTGCCCATTTTGTCGCTAAATTTAAAGGTAAACTCATCAACATTCATCATTCATTTTTACCCGCATTTATTGGTGCCAACCCGTACAAACAAGCTTTTGAAAGGGGAGTTAAAATTATCGGTGCCACTGCGCATTTTGTAACCAACGATCTTGATGAAGGACCAATTATTGTTCAAAACACCAAATCCATTGATCATAGTTATGATGTAAACCGTATGCGGATAGCTGGTACAGAAATAGAAAAGGCAGTCTTGAGTCAAGCCATCCAACTCCTCTGTGAGGATAAAGTTATGCTCCAAGGTAACCGAACCGTAGTTTTTAGATAACAATCAGGCATGACCACCATTTGATTGAAACAAATCATCAATAGATGGTATCATTTTAAGAGTATTTTGCGGAAACTTCCTCGTTAAAGAAATATCGGCTATTTACGTACTAGAGATGCGAATCATGACTCTACATTTCTATCCTATCAATTGATTAACAAAATAACCAATCAAAGAAATACCTATTTTATTAAATTCACTAGTTTAGGTTTTGCGAAATTTTCCAAAAACTCCTAAAGGCAATTTAGGTCCCGATGTAGCTTGTAGATAGAGTTCTCCTATCTCTAAGTTTTTCACTTCAGGAAATGCAGTCCGAATTAAATTTTCAACAATAACGGAAGAAAAACCTAAAGAGTATGTGTTTAGAATCAGGAAATGTTCTTTAGGATCTAACAATTGTACCACATCTCTCATCATTTCCATGATATGATCTTCTAGTTTCCATTTTTCACCTTTTGGACCATGTCCATAGGCTGGAGGATCCAGAATGATTCCATTATAAGTATTCCCCCTTTTTAACTCACGTTTAACAAACTTCAAGGCGTCCTCTACAACCCACCTTATATCAGAAAGACCTGAAATTTCTTGATTTTCATTTGCCCAACTCACCACTTGTTTGATAGAGTCAACATGTGTGGTGTCAGCCCCGGCAGCTTTTGCAATCAAGGACGCCCCACCGGTATAGGCAAATAAATTTAAAACTTTCGGTTTAACAGTTTTAAAAGACTTAACAGATTCGGAAATATAATCCCAATTAACAGCTTGCTCAGGAAAAATCCCTACGTGTTTAAAAGAGGTTAAAGCCAGCCGGAACTGGATAGCGACATCTTCATTTTTATAGTGTATATGCCAGCGGTCAGGTGATTTAATATTCTTTTTAAGCCATTCCCCTGAAGTAGCGGATCGACCTTTGAACTTGATATGATGTCTTTTATTCCATTCAGCTTCACTCAATGTTTTGGGCCATACAGCTTGAGGTTCTGGGCGTATTAGGATAAATTCACCAAATCTTTCTAGCTTTTCGAAATCCCCACAATCAATAAGTTCATAATCTTTCCAGAATTGTGGTGTCAAAAGTTGTATATAAGTCGTACTCTTCAAAGTATATTTTTTCTGCAAAGATAGAAATTTCAAATGAACTACTGGGCTACCTAAAGTTACAAACTCATTGTATCCCTTGCCGCTTTCATTAAAGGGCTTGCAAATACGAAATCATTCAGCTCCTTATTGTCGGATTTTAACATGTCTTGATTAGATCCTTCCCAGTATTTCTTCCCATTATATAAGAATAAAATATATTCTCCGATTCCCATAACAGAATTCATATCGTGCGTGACTACCACCGTGGTACATTTATATTCATCGGTTAGATCTTGAATCAATTCATCAATTAAAATAGAAGTTGCCGGATCAAGACCAGAATTAGGTTCATCACAAAAAAGATATTTTGGAGTCATACTGATTGCACGCGCAATACCAACTCTTTTCTTCATACCACCGGAAAGTTCCGATGGGAATAGTTTATTTTTGCCTGCCAAATTTACCCTTTCTAAACAGAAGTTTGCTTGGTCTATTTTCTCTGATTTGCTCATCTCGGTAAACATATCCAACGTAAAAGTAATGTTCTGTTCAACAGTCATTGAATCAAATAAGGCAGAGTTTTGAAACAACATCCCGATCTCTTTTCGAATAGGGACCTTCTCCTCAAAAGGCATTTTTGTAAATTCCTTGGAATTAAAAAACACCTTCCCTTGGTCGGGTTGATGTAATCCGACGATACATTTTAGCAAGGTGCTTTTTCCAGAGCCAGATCCTCCGATAATCAGACTTACTTTTCCAGGTTCAAAGATTGCATCAATGCCATCCAGCACTACGTTTTTACCAAAAGATTTATGAATATTTTTAGCTTCTATCATTCCAAGTTATAACATTAATGCTGTAATCAAATAATCACTTGCTAGTATGGCAATACAGCCGATTACAACCGCTCGTGTACCCGCCTGACCAACCTCAAGTGCTCCTCCACGAACAAAAAAACCTTTGTAAGCTGGAACCGATGTAATAATAAAACCAAAAACAGTGGCTTTCACCATGGCAACAGCTAAGGTGAATCCATTGAACCCTCCTCGGATTCCCTCAATATAATCATCTGGAGTCACGGCACCAGAAAGTGCGCCTCCCAATAATCCACCAACTAATGAGCAAGTAATAGCAACAATCACCAGAACAGGAACCATTATCACTCCCGCAAGAATTTTTGGAAGAATCAAATAGCCGGCAGCATTTATCCCCATAATCTCTAATGCATCAATTTGTTCAGTTACGCGCATTGAGCCAATTTGAGAAGAAATGGAGGACCCTACTTTTCCCATAAGCACCAAGGCAGAAATGGTTGGTCCTAGCTCCAAAATATTTGAGTCACGATTAATTTGACCGATAACAGAGGTTGGTATGAGATCTGACACCAATTGGAACGCAATCTGCATGGTCATTACAGCACCTATAAAGGTCGAGATGATGACAATCAGGCCTAGGGATCCTATACCAATATCGGACATTTCAAGAAAAATCTCCTTAAAATAGATCTTCCATTTTTCGGGTTTTCGAAAAACATTTTTTAATAATAAAATATACTCACCGAGGTAATAAAATATCATACATTGGAACAGTTACACGTCATGATTTATCGTTTTCTTCGCTCACATAGAGGTATCCCCTATTGCGTTATTTTTGAAATGTTCAAGATACAAATTCTAAATGAATTATTTTTACCGACAAAACTAAATCATTTACCGAAAAAATGGAGTCCTAAGCCTAATTCCAATTATTTAATTTGTATTATAGTGTTAGTTTTGATCTCAACAAGACAAACATACTATGAACAACAAAATAGCAACTGGTATCTGGTTAGTTTTCATCGGAATTTTAACCCTCCTATATAATTTCAAAGTTATTGATTTTAATTTCTTTGCTGCCTTGCAAATGTGGCCACTACTTTTAGTTTCCATTGGGTTGGGTCTACTTATTCAAAATAAAAAAAATGCGACGCCCATCATCATTATTGTAAATCTCATTTTATGTGCTTTCATTTTTCATAGAGGAGTGACTTCAAAAGAAACGATTTGGGAAAATTTGAATATAGATACTCATAATACCGTTTCCGAAAACTATACTTCTCAAATCTCTCATGCCTATGATAGCGTGATGCAGAACGCAAAACTAACGATTAATGGCGGTGCTTCTAAACTAAATTTAATTCCTGCTTCTAATTCAGCTAATCTTATCTATTCACAAAGCAATTTTGAGGCTCCCTCATTGCTCCTAGAAGCAAAGGGGGAGAAAAACATTCAACTAGATTTGACTACAAAAGTTAAAAACAACCAAAAAGAACAACAAAGCACTAACATTGAACTTAATGAGAATCCTGTATGGGATTTCGAATTCAACCTTGGTGCCGCTACGATTCACGGAGATCTAAAGGCTTTCAAAATAAAAGATTTGGAAGTAAATTCTGGAGCTAGCTCTCTGACGTTATATTTACCACGACCGAGTCAAGGAACTAGTAAAATTGAAATCAACACAGCTGCCTCAAAGATATTCTTATATCTTCCCAAAGAAACTCAGTGTAAGGTCCAAACCGATGCCATTTTCTCTAATAATAAATATGAGGGTATTGATGTTGTTGAGGAGGACGCAAGAAAAACTAGAAATTACGATTCGACCTCGAACAAATATGAAATGAAAATAACGGGCGCAGCAAATTCATTGTCCATTTTACGCTATTAACCTTTGAAATCGTTAACTTTGCGATGATCATGAATAGGAAGAATTCAATAATATTACCCGGAAGTTATTGCAACTCCAAAACAGAATATAGCAGGTTTTTAACCAGAGAAATTCAAATTGGTGATATTCCAATGGGAGGACATCAACCCATCCGAATTCAGAGTATGACCACCGTGGACACCATGGATACATTGGGTTCAGTTGAACAAACAATTAGAATGGTCGAATCCGGTTGTGAGTATGTTCGAATCACTGCACCAAGTATAAAAGAAGCTGAAAATCTGGCTAACATAAAACTTCAACTAAAAAATAGAGGGTACAGTGTGCCCTTAGTTGCTGATATCCACTTCACTCCCAATGCGGCTGAAGTTGCTGCTAGAATTGTAGAAAAAGTAAGAATCAATCCCGGAAATTACGCAGATAAAAAGAAATTTGATCAAATAGACTATACAGATCAAGCCTATCAAGCTGAATTAGACAGAATATACAAGAAATTTTTCCCCTTAGTCCGAATATGTAAAGAATATGGCACAGCCATGCGTATTGGAACAAATCATGGTTCCCTTTCTGATCGGATCATGTCTCGCTATGGCGATACTCCAGAAGGTATGGTGGAATCCGCTTTGGAATTCATCCGAATTTGTGAAGATTTAAACTATTATAATTTAGTGGTTTCTATGAAATCTTCAAATCCGCAAGTTATGGTTCAAGCATACCGTTTATTAGTGGAGAAAATGGTAGCCGAAAACATGAATTACCCATTACATTTGGGAGTAACTGAGGCAGGAGATGGCGAAGACGGCCGCATTAAATCTGCCGTTGGAATTGGAACACTATTGGAAGATGGTTTAGGTGACACTGTAAGGGTATCTTTAACCGAAGAGCCAGAAAAAGAAGCCCCTGTTGCCATAGCTCTAGTAAATAGGTATAGCGCTCGGGAGAAAAATAGTAGTATCCAAAGCAAAAGAGAAATTATTAAATTATCAGACAATCAAGAAATAACACCGTACCATTCCAACGAAGTGAGCGCCTTTATCGGGGGTTCCCTAGTTCCAAGGATTATTGTTGACATTTCGAAAAAGAATTTAAGAGATCCTTTTATTTTAGCAGAAGTCGGTTATAAGTACGATGCAATTTTGGATAAATACCATATGGGCGATCAGTCTGTTGATTTTGTTTATTTAGGGGATGCACTTCCTTCCTTTACAATGCCAGCCAATTTAAAACAACTTTATAATTATCCGACATGGCTTACCTTAAAAAATAAATCAAACATTCATCCTATTTATTCTTTAAAAGAATTCAATGCAGCAGAGGTTAAGGATCCGTCCATTAACTTGGTATACCTTAGTAATGATCTGCTTGCTAGTGAAGATTTTGGAAACCTACAATTGGATAAGTCGATTATATTTCTTTTAGAAACTGACCACTTACACGGGATGTCGGATCAGAGACAATTTTTCTCAAATCTCAATGAAATAGGCATTGATAATCCAGTTATTATCAAACGAAGTTATGCAATTTCGGATTTTTCAGGCCCTATTGGAGATTTAATGAATCCAGAGGAACCTATATCCAAAATACAGCTCTATGCTGGAACAGATTTTGGGGCGCTATTAATTGATGGCTTAGGATCGGGAATCTGGTTGGATTCTCCGAGTACCCCTACTGATAAAATCGCATCAATCTCCTTTGGTATTTTACAGGCAACACGTTCGAGAATTTCTAAAACAGAATACATTTCTTGTCCAAGTTGCGGTAGAACCCTTTTTGATCTCCAGGAAACTACTCAAATGATTAGAAACCGTACAAATCATTTAAAAGGTCTCAAAATAGGAATTATGGGATGCATTGTAAATGGGCCAGGAGAAATGGCTGATGCAGACTATGGATATGTTGGAGCAGGACCAGATAAGGTTACCCTTTATAGAGGGAAACAGGTTGTAAAAAAGAATGTTCCCTCTTCAAAAGCTTTGGATGAGTTGATTGAAATTATTAAAACAGATGGACTTTGGATTGAAATGGAATTGTAAACTAAAAGTCAGCTCATCCAGAGCGAATCAGTTTAGCTTTACTGAATTTTCTTAAATCTCAGAATTGCGATATCACCTTGTATTAAGGCAAGTGTATTCTCCTTAACACTAAAAATATTCACTTTTTCTAGAGATTGAAAGAATAACGGTTCTGCATTACCCTGACAAGCCATTTTGGTAGAGAGAATTGCTTTAAATCGTATTGCGCTTCCTTTCAAATCAATTTGACTAGAAAACCTATTGCAACCACCATTACCAGTAGCGTTTTTCAGATCTTTTTCAAACTTTAGTGTCGGTTTCTTGTTCATAAAAGCCTCATCAATGGACCCGGACAGTCCAGCAATATACTCTAATTCCCAAGTACCTACCAAGTCTGAATCTTCTATAGCGATCTTGAATTTCGCCAAAGGAGGATTTGATCCATTAGAAAAGGAAAGAATTCCGTTCTCCAAAGAATAGTTGGTTGCTGATTTAAAAACATTTGCCAATGCACGATCAGATTCCATATCATCACAAGCCATCATTGTTGAAATACCAATGGAAAATTTGACGTTTCTGCCTGGTAATAATTGAAATTCACCGTTCATGGTGTTACAACCTCCCGTAGCAACATACCTGTTTTCTTCTGAAAGAAATTCTAAGTATGGCATCTTATTATTGATTTGTCCATCTATTGATTTCCCTGCCAATTCAGTTAGTTGCCATTTTTTTCCTTTAATTTCAGACCATTCTGCCTGCTCTTGGGTCGTCAAATTCCTCTGTCCTACACAACTCGTCAAGACGAGTATCATCACAGCTAAAACTCCATAAAGGTTGTTTTTCATACGTTACAATATTAATTTACTTTTAAAGTTATATATTAAAATACGAAAACTGAGAGTCGATCGCTACACAGCCGCGAAGACCTTCATTAAATCGAAATTAATACCATCTGTATAACAATATCTAAATGGGTCAAAATGTTTCGTAAAATAAAAATCTACTAAACAAGTATATTTTATAAAAAGTATGGCGATTTTAATACGTTTTACTTATGTTTGTAGCCAATTAGAATTAATCTAAAAAGAGTTTGGATTCCTTACTTATCAACATACTTACACCTGTCGCAATATTTAGTTTTATTGCTTTATTTACGCTTTTTGCAGTTTACGCGGAGCGCAAAATTGCGGGTTTTGTACAAGATCGTCTCGGACCAATGGAAACAGGCAAATATGGAATATTACAAACGTTTGCCGATATTCTAAAATTACTCCAAAAAGAATTTATAACTCCATCCGCTGCTGATAAAATATTGTTTGCGGTTGCGCCAATTCTTATTTTCGTAGCCGTTTTTATCGGATTTAGCGTTGTGCCTTGGGGACCAGATTTTGTCCCTGCCAATGTTCATACTGGACTCTTTTTTATAATGGCAGTCGTTTCCATTGATGCCATTGGCATTTTAATGGCTGGTTGGGGCTCAAACAATAAGTATTCCTTATTAGGTTCAATTCGCGCAATAGCTCAAATGATTTCTTATGAATTACCTGTTGGCTTGTCCTTAATTGCAGCGGTGATGATTACACAAACGTTGAATCTGAACGATTTAGTGTTTAATCAGGGCATATGGGCCGAGCAAGATATCTACTTTCTGGGGTATTGGAAGGTGAATGAAATTGGAGGAATAGTAGCTTGGAACATATTTCAAGCACCTCATTTACTAGTAACTTACATCATATTCTTTATAGCAACTTTAGCCGAGTGTAATCGGGCACCGTTTGACATCCCAGAGGCCGAGAGTGAGCTTATCGGAGGCTTTCACACAGAGTATGGTGGTATACGTTTTGCATTTATCTTCTTAGCGGAATATGCTATGATGTTTTTAGTTGCCATGCTGGGTGTCGTTATATTTTTGGGCGGATGGAATACTCCTTTACCAAATTTAGGAACTCTCGCTTTCGCAAATTGGACAACTGGATTGTATTGGGGAATCTTTTGGACTTTATTTAAATCTTTACTAATTGTAGCGGTACAAATATGGATCCGATGGACATTACCTCGTTTTCGTGCGGATCAATTATTAACATTATGTTGGAAAATCCTAATTCCGTTGGCTTTCATTTGCATGGCTATATCTGGATTATGGAGAATTTTAATTATGCTATAAAGTGATACTAAAAACAACAATACAGGGATTAATGACCGCAATTAAGGGTCTTACTTTAACAATAAAGCATTTATTTGGTGCACGGAATGCACGCACATCGTTTGACGTTAAAAAAGAGGATTATTTTTCCCAGCAGCACGGAGTGACAACAGTTCAGTTTCCCAATGTAAAAATGCCTATCCCTGAGGTCGCCCGGTATCAATTGCAAGTTGATATTGATGATTGTATTGTTTGTGACCTATGTGCCAAAGCTTGTCCGGTTGACTGCATCACTATTGAAGCAGTAAAATCTCCAGAGGCCATTGGAAAGACTTCTGATGGAAGTGTAAAACGATTATACCCTGCTCAATTTGATATAGACATGGCAAAGTGCATGTATTGTGGATTATGCACAGTGGTTTGTCCAACGGAATGCATCATGATGACTGACAATTATGATCGTAGCACAACGAAATTAACTGATTTAATTTATAATTTTTCGGATATGAGCGATCAGGATGTCGCTCAAAGAAAAGAAGAATGGACCAAATTTCAAGCTGAAAAGGAGGCAGCCAAAAACAAATAATGGAATTAATATTATTTTATGCTTTTTCAGTACTTGCTCTTGGATCAGCACTTTTGGTGGTTAGTTTAAAAAATACGGCCAGAGCCCTATTTCTTTTTTTCATCGTTTTATTTGCAATGGCGGGTCTATTTATCTTTGCCCTTGCAGACTTTGTGGCTATTACACAAATTATGGTCTATGTTGGTGGAGTCTTAATTTTAATGATCTTTGCCTTTATGCTATCCAATAGGGAATTACTATTAGATTTGCAGAACTCCACGGGTAAATTTTTATCGCTTCCAAATTGGCAATCAATACTTCTAAGTTTAGGATTTTTAGGGGTGATGATTTATGCGATTTTGGATTGGGATAAACAGGGACCAGCCGGATGGATAATAGAAAATATAAATGAAGGACAAATTATTAAGTCATCGGATAATAATATCGAACAATTAGGTATTAAATTCATGACTCAATTCTTGCTACCATTTGAAGTTATTTCCCTGTTCTTACTTGCGGCCTTAATTGGAGCAGCTCATTTATCAAGGAAGGAGGAATTGTCTTGATTACTTTAACTCACTTTTTAATTGTAAGCGCAATTTTATTTTGTATTGGGTTGTATGCTATTCTTGCTAAAAGAAACGCTATCATGATTTTAATAGGCATAGAATTTATTATCAATGCCGCTATTTTAAACTTAGTAGCCTTTGGACGTTTCGATAAATTAAATTATGCAGGGCAAGTTTTTGCACTATTCGCTATTGTCTTAGCAGCAGCTGCTGTGGCCGTTGGTCTAGCAATTATTCTAAACCTCTACAGGCATTATAAATCCATTAATCCTGATGACATCACAGATTTAAGAGACAAATGATTGGACTAACCAACATATCTGCAATTGAAGTAAGTATTCTGGTTACAGTTTTACCATTAGCTGCTTTTTTGATTCAGGCCTTATTGGGGAGCCGATCCCAATCAGGATTGATATCAATTATTGCGATTGCCATAAGTACATTTCTATCTGCGGTATTTGTCGTGAGTCAAATATGGA
Organism: Sphingobacterium sp. GQ94; assembly: GCF_059758715.1. NCBI lineage: Bacteria > Pseudomonadati > Bacteroidota > Sphingobacteriia > Sphingobacteriales > Sphingobacteriaceae > Sphingobacterium > Sphingobacterium sp. GQ94. The sequence continues at coordinate 269,464 of NZ_JCAXEC010000003.1, read as the reverse complement.
CGAGCCAACCCCAAACGGCAACTTATAATTGGTTTACCATAGGAGATCATACCTTCACTTTTGGAATTCTCTTGAATAATATAACAGTTTTGATGCAACTGTTAGTTTGCATAATTGCCTTAGCGGTCCATATTTATTCAAGGACGTATATGAAAGGAGATCCCGGCATCCATCGTTATTGGTTATTTTTAAGTCTTTTCTGCTTTTCCATGTTAGGATTGTGTATATCTAAGAACTTGCTAATGATGTATATTTTCTGGGAACTTGTGGGCTTTTCATCTTATCTTTTGATAGGGTTTTGGTTTACAAAAGAAGCTGCTGTTCAAGCGAATAAAAAAGCTTTTATTGTAAATCGGATTGGAGACCTTGGCTTTTTACTAGGACTTGCAACACTATACAGTCTATATGGGAGTCTTGATTTAGTTGAATTATTTGCTCAAGATGGTTCCTTTTATAACGCCTCTGAGCTACAAACGGGATGGATTAATTTTGCAGGCATCTGTTTTTTTATCGGCGCAATGGCAAAATCAGCTCAATTTCCCTTACATATTTGGTTGCCAGATGCAATGGAGGGACCGACTGCTGTGTCCTCTTTGATACATGCAGCAACCATGGTTGCTGCAGGAGTATTTTTACTGAGTAGTATTTTTCCATTATTCAGCGAACCTGTCCTTCTCCTCATTACAATTATTGGAACAACAACGGCTTTAATTTCTGCTTATTTCGCATTAGCACAAATTGATATAAAAAAAATACTAGCCTTTTCCACCATATCTCAATTGGGATTTATGATAGTTGCAATCGGCATTGGCGCTTGGGATGCAGGCCTATTTCATTTAACAACACATGCGTTCTTTAAGTGCTTATTGTTCTTAGGTGCTGGTGCCGTAATTCATGAAATGAACCATTTAAAAGAAGCCAACAAATTAGATTTTGATCCTCAGGACATTAATAATATGGGAAACTTGAGAAAATGGATGCCTAAAACGTGTGCATTAATGATCATAGCCTCGCTTGCTCTGGCCGGTTTCCCTTTAACTTCAGGGTTCCTCTCTAAAGACGCTATATTAATTTCGAGTTTTGAATGGGGCATTAATCAAGGGGGATTTTATTTACTTATTCCAATCTTATTAAGCTTAACAAGTATATTAACGGCTTTTTATATTGGCAGATTAATTTTTAAAGTATTTTTTGGTGAGTTTAAATTAAAAACACAACCTTTTCATCTGCATGAGGCGAGTTCGGGTATGCTTTGGCCGATGCTATTTTTGGGGATATTTTCTTTTTTCATTATTTTCTCGTGGAATCCTTTTTCCTACCAAACAGTCGTGATATTGAAAGGACTTTCGATTAAATACGATTTTCAGAACATTCCTGTTTTACATGTTATCCTACCAATATTTTTTTCCCTAAGTAGCTTAGTTGCTTGGAAAATTGGGTGGAATTGGTATGTTAAAGATAAATATCCTATAAAATCACAAAACAATAAATGGTTAGAATATTCTCTAAATCAAGGATATATTAATGAGCTTTACGACAAGTTATTTGTAAACAGCACGCTTTATTTTAGTAAGATTCTATATTGGTTTGACAAAAAGGTGCTCGATGGTCTAGTGAATTTCTTTGGAAGCCTCACTAAAGGTATGGCAAGAACAGCAAGCTGGTTAGATCGAAATATTGTGGACGGATTCGTCAATACAGTGGGTGGAACGACCTACTACATAGGTCATCTCCTTAGATGGGTACAAAATGGCCGACTGCAAAACTATTTTGGTTTTGCATTTACGATGGTATTAATTGGAATTATTTATTTGATATTACGATAGGATGGGACTATTATCCTTACTTATATTTTTGCCTCTATTGGCTGTATTTGCTATTTTAATGCTGCCCAACAAGTATGCACAGAGTTTTAAATACATTGCTTTGTGTATATCCATATTTCAGCTTATGCTCTCAGCTTACCTATATCAATCTTTTGATTCTGGGGCTCCCTCGCATTTCAATTCAATCTCAAGCTATCAATTCGTTGAACATTCGCCTTGGATTAGATTAGCACTGGGGTCAATAGGTAATTTAGAAATCGATTATTTAATTGGTGTAGACGGTTTCTCCCTTCCTTTAATTTTTTTGAGTTCGTTTGTTATGTTGATGGGAGTTGGTGCTTCATGGAATATCGAAAAAAGTAAAAAAGGGTTTTTCTCTTTATTGATGATTTTGAATATGGCAGTCATGGGCATCTTTTGTGCACTCGATTTCTTCCTATTTTATGTGTTTTACGAAGTTATGTTGCTTCCTTTGTACTTTTTAATCGGGATTTGGGGAGGATCAAGAAGAGAATACGCTGCCATTAAATTCTTTATTTACACGTTATTTGGATCCGTATTCATGTTGCTTGTTATTGTTGGATTATATTTTTCTGTTCAAAATCCGCAAACTGGAGCGCATACTTTCAATATGCTCCATATGATGAATCCAGAAAATTATGTACCGGGATCCTTCTTTGAATTTTTAGGTAAGTCGCATGAAATATTAGGCATACCTTCTAGAATGGTCGGATTTATTGTCTTATTTATAGCTTTTGCAATCAAAATCCCTATTTTCCCTTTACATACCTGGCTTCCAGATGCCCATGTTGAGGCCCCAACTCCTGTCTCCATCATACTAGCAGGGATACTGTTAAAAATCGGTGGATATGGAATAATCCGGGTTTGTTTAGGTATTTTTCCTGACGCCCTAGCTGATGCCAATTGGTGGTTGGGTTTAATTGGTATAGTTTCTATTGTATATGGAGCGTTAAACGCCTTAGCCCAAACTGACTTAAAGCGAATGATTGCCTATTCTTCTGTGTCACATATGGGGTTTGTACTCTTGGGCATTTCCTCTTTAACGGCAGAGGGTTTGTCAGGAGCAATGTTCCAGATGATGAGCCATGGATTCCTTTCGGCTGCATTATTTTTTTTAGTTGGGGTTTTGTACGATAGAGTTCATGACAGATACATTTATAATTTCAGAGGATTAGCCTCCATTATGCCAAAATACACAACCTATGTTGCAATTGCATTTTTTGCTTCTTTAGGTCTACCAGGGTTCTCCGCATTTATCGGAGAAGCTTTTGTAATCATCGGTACATTTAATGCAGAAAGTATACCTACAGGTATACCACGGTGGATGGCAATATTTGGCTCATTAGGGATCTTGCTGAGTGCCGCATATTTCCTATGGACCCTACAAAGGATGTTCTTTGGTCAAACTCGTTTAAAAGGAGGTAATGAATGGTTTCTAGCATTGAAGGATTTAAACGCCAGAGAACAGATTATTCTCTTTCCGACCCTAGCATTAGCCCTGGCTTTAGGCATCATGCCTTCGCTTGTATTTGGGATATTAAACGAGTCGGTTTTGGGTTTATTAGCATTAGTTACACCCTATTTGTAAGAAATCAAGATGAATGAGATTTTCCACCATATAACCGATAATATTGATCATATTCTCGGATCCGTTTCTTTACTGAAGGTTGAACTGGTTCTAGCAATCGGATTTTTATTCTCTATTGCCTGCAGTTTATTTGGGGATAAATATTGGAAATCTTCTTCTTTTTATTTGACAATTCTTTGTCTTGTAATAGCAATAGCTGCTTTGTTAAGTCAATATCATATAACAAATAGAGGCTTCTTTGGAATGTTGTATCTTGATAAATTGAGCTTTTTTACTCGATTAATGATTTTATTTTCTTTGTTGATATCGAGTATATTCCTAGAACAATACATTCACTCCTCTGGCTCAAAAAAACGGAAAGGTGATCTATATAGTATTTTATTAGCCTCTGGCATTGGTCTAAATCTTTTGACGATGACCAGCAATTGGTTAATGGCCTTTATTTCGATTGAAATGTTGTCCATATGTTCCTATATCCTAGTTGGTTATTTTTCTCAAAATAAAAACCAAGCTGAAGCCTCCATGAAATATGCTTTATTTGGCTCTGTCTGTTCAGCGGTTATGTTATATGGATTGTCTTTAGTCTATGGATTCACTGGAGAGCTGGACTTTTCAATGGCGAATCATATTCAAGGACTAATTCAAGCACCGGAGGCTATGGTCAGCATAGCCTTCTTATTTATTTTTACCGGAATTGGTTTTAAATTAAGTTTTGTTCCCTTTCATCTATGGGCCCCGGATGTGTATCAAGGTGCCCCCACTCCTATTACTGCTTTTCTATCAACGGCCCCTAAGCTGGCTACAATAGCCTTATTAGCCAGACTTGCATTGGCCTGGATAAGTACCGGATTTTATTTCAGTGAACTGACGTTTTTACTCATTACTATAGTTGCCATTGTGACCATGCTTGCGGGAAATTTGATTGCATTAAGACAGGATGATTTAAAACGAATGATGGCCTATTCTTCTATTGGCCACACAGGATTTTTACTGATGGCGGTAATTGCTTTTTGCAATGGACATCAAGATGTACTGATATTTTATTTATTGATCTATACATTGATGAATCTAGCCAGTTTTGGATTCATTGATGTTCTTGAACAACAAACGGGTAAAACCACCTTCGCTTCCATAATTGGTTTAGGGAAATACTGGCCAATTTTATTCACCTGGTTCTCAATATTAGGAATTTCATTAATAGGAATTCCTCCCACATCAGGTTTCTTTGGAAAACTATTGGTGTTTTCAACCATTTTTGAACTTTATCAACAAGCGAACGATCCTATCTTTCTTTGGCTATTGATTGTGGGTGCTTTAACATCTGTGATTTCGCTATTCTTTTATTTTAAGATTCCCTTGAATGCCTTCCTTCGATCACAAAAAGGAGAACAAATTATAAAAAAACTACCTGTAAGCTCGACTTTGATTATTGCTATCTTCCTGAGTATTTTGGTCTTAATTTTGGGTATATTTCCTTATTTGATTTTGAATTTATTCTAGAGCCGATATTCTATATATTTGTACTATGATTAGCGCAATAGCAAATAAGATATTCCAGCAGGTAATTGCAGATTACCATATCAATGATCAAATTGATCATCCTATTAATAATCCTTTTAAAGAAGATACTCTAGAACATCTTTTATACTTAAAATGTTGGATTGATACAGCTCAGTGGCATATGGAAGACGTTATTCGTAATCCTGATATTGATCCTAAGGAAGGACTGTTTTGGAAGCGTAGAATAGATAAACAAAACCAAGAGCGAACCGACATGGTAGAGTTTATTGACAGCTACTACCTCAACCTTTATAAGGATATTCAGGCTGATCATGATGCTAAATTCAATACAGAGAGTCCGGCTTGGGCAATTGATCGCTTATCGATTCTATCCCTCAAGGTGTATCATATGGAAGTTGAGACTTTAAGAACTGATGTGGATAAGGATCATATAGAAGCTTGTCGATTAAAATTGGGGATTTTATTGGAACAACGAAAGGATCTATCACAAAGTATTGATGAATTATTAGAAGATATTGGCTCTGGTAAAAAATACATGAAAGTTTATAAACAAATGAAAATGTATAATGACCCTAGTTTAAATCCAATACTTTATGGAAAATAAAAACATCATATGAAACGCATTATAGTAACCCGTTTCTCTGCGATGGGGGATGTTGCGATGGTTGCCTCGGTACTAAAAAACCTTCAGATCCAACATCCGGATATAGAGATAATTATGGTTACTAGAAAGGCATTTACACCCTTTTTTCAAGACATTCCACGTTTAAAGTTTCATTGTATTGATCCCAATTACCGTCATCAAGGGATAGTTGGAATATACCGATTGTTTAAAGAACTACAGCAATACGAGGCCCAATTTCTCGCAGACCTGCACAACAACCTAAGATCTAGGATTTTAGATTTTTTTTTCAGTTTTACTAGAAAATACAAAATTGCAATTTTAGATAAAGGAAGAGCAGAGAAAAAAGCATTAACCCGTGTAGAAAACAAAATTTTTAAACCTCTAAAACTGACCACAGAGAGATATGCGGATGTATTTAGAACCTTGGGGATTCCAATTACGTTAGCGCATAAATTAGAAAAACAGCACCGGTTAATTCCTCCTGGGATGTTACCTATTTTGGCGGCTGAAAAACCCAAACTCGGAATTGCACCTTTTGCACAACACAGATATAAAGTTTACCCATTAGATAAGATGACTACTGTTATTTCCGAATTAGCCAAAAAAAATATCCAGATTTTGATATTTGGGGGTGGAAATGAAGAAAAAAATATTGCACAAGAATGGGCTAATGAATTCCCAAATGTATATAACGCAATAGGTCAACATAATTTACAACAGGAACTGGATATCATTTCCCACTTGGATTTAATGTTAAGCATGGATAGTTCTGGTATGCACATGGCCTCATTAGTTGGGATTCGATGTGTCTCAATTTGGGGGGCTACACATCCTTACGCAGGATTTATTGGATACGGTCAGTCTGATGAAGATTGTTTGCAAATCAATCACCCTAATCGCCCAAGTTCAGTTTATGGCAATAAACCCTGTGATTGTGATGGAGTCCAAGCTATAGATTTAATCACCACACAGATGGTTATTAATAAAATAAATGGTATTTTAATGCTGTAGCACGCGAATGCTTTTATTCGTTTATTGAAAAAGAAATACATGGAGAAAATATGCTTTTTGGTGAGTCAATATGGTAGGGAGGTAAATGGTGGGGCAGAATATCATTGCAAAATGCTCGCCGAACGGTTGGTGGAAAATTATCATGTTGAAGTTTTAACGACAAAAATCATCAACTACCATACTTTCGAACCTTATTTTAAAGAATCGCAAGAAATCATCAATAAGGTTGTTATCAAACGGTTTGATTGCAAGCCTTACGATAAGGAGAAACATGCCCATTGGCATAAAAAATCAAAACTCTCGAGGAAAATACGTAGAACTTTATTTCGATCTGGTTTATCTCATAGATTAGCTTCGAACCATCCTGTTTGGAATTTTGGTATCGAAAAAGAGATCGAGGTCTTGAAATCACAAGGATTCTATTCGGAAACCTTGTTAAATTATTTACAAAAGAATAAGGATCAATACAAAGCGATTATCCTAATGTCTTACCATAATGCACACACCATTTTGGGAGCTCAAATAGCCCCCGAAAAAACTATTCTAATTCCCACATTACATGAAGAAAGCGAAGCATTCAGGTCCATCCAGACACATGTATTTACAAAGGTTCGTCATATTGGTTTTAACACGATAGAAGAAACTAATTTAGCCAAAAACATTTTTGGTAATAAAATATCTCAAAATAGTGTGATCGCCGTTGGAGTAGAAACGGAATTTGAGAATGCCATTTCGAATCATGAGATCAAAACAAAGTTTGCCCTCCCTGATCACTACCTACATTATTTTGGCAGGGTCTGCAGATCAAAATTAGATCAATTGATTCCCTGGTTTTTAAAATACAAAAAGAAATACCCCAGTGATCTGAAGCTCGTTTTAACGGGCAGGATATTTGAAGATCAAATTAAACATCCAGATTTAATTTACACTGGTTTTGTTAGTGATGAGGAAAAAATTGCAATGATTAAAAATGCCACTTTAGTGGTAAATCCATCTAAATCCGAAAGTTTGTCTTTACTATTGTTGGAGGCAATGAACCTGGGGAAAACTGCTATCGTAAATGGAAAATCAGAAGTTATGAAAGGTCATGCAATCCGTAGTGATTTTGCAGCAGAGTATTATAATAATGAGGAAGATTTTCATCAAAAAATTCACAAATACATGTTAAATCCAAGTTTAATTGAAAACAATAAAGAAAAGGCAAAAGCCTACGTTCAAACCAATTATAACTGGGAATTAATAATGAAAAGAATAAATAATTTAATCGAAAATCTGTAGCTATATTAGATGATTATCAGATATAACCTGCTGATAACCATTTAATGCTTTGATACGTTTCATTTTCCGAACATTATGTGACTCATTTTCATGAATATTTTCTTGTGCTCTTGAGGCTAATCTATGATAGATGTGGAATTGCACACATCGGAGCTTAACTGATTTTTTAAGAACACCAAGGTTGACCAATCTACTAGCGAACTCTTCATCTTCATGCCCCCATCCTTCCAAATCATTATTATAGCCATTAACATTCAAAAAATCTTCTTTCCAAAAAGCAAGATTACACCCCTTTATTCTACTTGAGTCCGCTTGTTTTTTAGTGAGGAGCCAAGAAAACAATGGAATTCTTAATGCATTAAACCTATGTTTAATACCTTTAGAATAGAATTTGAAATTAATTTGCTTTTTGCTGAACAAAGTGTGCAAATGTTCCTTCAAAATATGGGCTCTGGTTCCTCGTAAAAAGCATCCCTTCTGGCGAACAACCAAGTGATCGCTTATGAAATGTTTATCTAGAATAATATCTCCATCAATTTGAATAATGTATTCTGTTTGTGCATTAAATATTGCTTTATTTCTAATTTGAGCAAGTCTGAAACCTTCATCCTTGTGCCAAACGTGTTTTATTAAAACTGGATAATTGTTTTTAAAATCCTGGATAACAGCCTTGGTCCGATTGTCAGAACCGTCATCCGCTATAATTATTTCGGTAGGAATAACCGTCTGTTGCGTCACGCTTTTTAGGCAAAGTTCTAAAGCTTCTGGCCAATTGTAAGTGGAAATAATAAGAGAACATTTATTCATAAGGAGTGTAGACAAATTACACAAATATCATTAATTAATTTGATCTGATCAGATGTCAAATGTACTTACTATTCTGTATTTTTGTATAAATTGTATTGAAAAAACAATCCATAAACATTGGATATACGTATATAATGGTAAATACCACCACGTCTTTAATTTTATCAACCTATAACTGGCCAGAGGCTTTATATTTATGCTTACAAAGCATTAAGGAACAGAGTATATTACCTAATCAAGTTATCATTGCAGATGATGGATCAGCCCAAGAAACAAAAAATCTAATTGAAAATATCAAAGCTAGTTTCCCTGTACCGATTATTCATGTCTGGCATGAGGATTCGGGATTTCGGCTTGCACAAATTCGCAATAAAGCCTTTGCTCTCGCTGAATTTGATTATTTAATTCAAATTGATGGGGATGTTATTTTGCATAAACATTTTATTAGAGACCACCTACAAGCCTCTAAAAAAAACTATCTTCTGCAAGGCAGCCGGGTTATGCTTGGAGAGAATTATTCAAAAAAAATAATTGAAAACAAAACAAAAAAAATCAATTTATTTTCAAAAGGGAATAAACGGATTGAGAATGGTATTCGAATGCCATTGGTCTCAAACTATCTATTGAATAGATATAAAAACTCGTTTCCAATATATTATGCACGAGGAGCCAATATGTCTTTTTGGAAAAAAGACATCTATGAGGTAAATGGATACAATGAAACCTATGAAGGTTGGGGGCACGAGGACAGCGATTTAACGTTAAGGCTATTAAATAAAGGAGTAAAAAAAGCTGTCATTAAATTTGCCGCGATAGTATATCACCTACATCACCCAGAAAAACACAATTCAGAACAAGAAATACGCAATAAAGCACTTTTGATAAAAACTTTAGAAAATAAAATCATCTGGACGAAAACAGGTTTAAATCAACATGTATAGTTTATGATTAGGAAACAACAAAATGTCCCCAGCGTTAGCATTATGGTCGCTACCTACAATTGGCCAGATGCTCTACGGCTTTGCATAAAATCCATTTGGAAACAAACCCACCTCCCAGACGAGATAATTATCGCAGACGATGGTTCTGATGTGCAAACAAAAGTACTTATTGAACAGCTTCGGTTTGATTCGCCTGTTCCAATTGTTCATGTTTGGCATCCTGATCAAGGGTTCAGGTTAAGTGAAATTCGTAATAAAGCAATTCTGAAAGCCAGTTGTGAATATATTATTCAAGTTGATGGAGATATTCTGTTAGAACCTCACTTCATTTCAGATCATCTAGCGTTGGCTCAGAACGAAGCCTTTTTATGTGGTAGCAGGGTCTGGCTTTCGAAGGAACATAGCTCAGAATTATTAAACCTTACAACCCTTAGCCAAATACAAAAGTATAAGTTCCCTTTATCAACAATTTTAAATAGTATACGAAATATACCCTTATCATTTTTTTTGGCAGACCGTTACAAAAAAAATAAACCAACGGCCTTAAGAGGCTGCAATATGTCATTCTGGAAAAAAGACCTTATGGCTGTAAACGGTTATGATCAGTCCATTCAAGGATGGGGAAGTGAAGATGCGGAATTGGCAATGAGATTGATAAATTTAGGCTTGAAAAAACGATTTCTTAAATTTTCTGCAGTGGCTTACCATCTGTATCATAAAGAAAATAGTAAATCAAATCTCCAAAACAATATAAAAATTTTAAACGACACAATAACTGCACATAAAACATGGGCAGAATTCGGAATTTTTTAAAAGCTATTTTTTTAAAAATATTTCATTTAATAATTTCAATTCCCGATCCGAAGAATAGTTCTGTTTAAAGAAAGCCCTTGCCTGTTGAGAAGTTTCGGCATATAATTCTGGATTAGTCAATAAATCCTTAATCATTGAACCAAACTCCAATGAATCGTTACTCACTAAGCAACCATTATTTGTCTTATTGATAAGTCCATCAACCCCTCTTCTACTGGTAACTACTGGCAATCCATAGGATAGCGATTCCAACACTTTAATTTTGATCCCAGTTCCACTTAACATAGGACATATCGTCAATTTTGCCCTTTGATAATAGGTATCTAGCTCATCGACTACTCCCAGTTTATCAATGAATTCGTGGTCAGGAATATGTTTGCATATTTTACCAATCACCGATATTCTTATACCAGGAATGTGGGGGAGCACCTCCGATATAAGCCATTCCAGACTTTTAATATTATGTGGATTATCACTAGCAACATACAACACTTGGATATTAATTTCACGTACAGCTTTTAGTTGATGCACGGGAAATGAAACAGGCATTAACTTAACCCTGTTTTTTAAAAATTGTTCAAAGATATAATGCTCCTCCATAGAATAGCTCCATATTTCATCGAAATCCTTTAGGATGTTAATTTCTTGCTGAAATAATATTCCTATTTTTTTTTGAACATTATTTTTCTGTTGATCTATAAATTGTTTGGTAATGAAGTCGTGTGTATCAATAATTGAATAGGCCGATTTAATAGATAAATTTAGCTTACCCCATGAGGCATAACTAATTAATGAAATATCATATTGGTCCGTTATATGTCGCTTGAACTCCTTTTCAATAAACGGTGTGACCTGATTAATGAAATCTTTTGTTTGGAATAAAGTCCGCAAAACTTTGGGTATTTTATCGACCCATAAATAGTTTAAATAATTGTTTTTTTTGGGGCCTTTTTTCGGAATAAGTTTTAATTGAATGTGAGGGAATGTCTTCTTAAACAGATTCTCGCTATCGGCTTCCCAGGGTAGAAAAGAAACAAAATCAACATCCAAATTTTCATGATTTTTTTCAAAATAGGATAACAATTGGAAACAGCGCGTTGTATTACCTGCTTTATCGCTAATTGGATTATCTGGCAAAAAATACACTATTTTTTTTTTCATAAATTTTCTTTTCAATTATTTTATTGTGTTTGGATCACTTTTCGGATTAATCCAAGCCAGCCATCAATGATTATTTCTTCTTTGTAAGCGACCATTTGATGATGAGCAGATATCCCCATTTCAGTTCTTAATTTAGGTTTTGAAATTAACGTTCTTAGATGTTCTACTGCTTCCGTAAGATCTTTTGCTAAAAACCCTGTCTTCCCGTCTTCTATCTGCTGGTTTACACCGGAACAACTTATAAAACCAATACAAGGTAGCCCGACCGACATTGCCTCTCCCAGGGCTAGACTAAAACCTTCATATTTACTTAAAAACAGAAATATATCTGCTTGTCTCAATATTTCCAGGGGTTTATTCGTAAACCCTTTTAAGAAAACCCTATCTGACAAGTCGAATTTTTGAATTGAATCCCGCAAAATCTTCTCATCCTCTCCAACACCCCAAAATTCCAAGTCCCAATCTACATATTGTTTTGCAATTTCTGCAAAAGCCTTCAGCACTAAATGTTGCTGTTTACAAGCTAGTGTTAAGGACGCCAGATTAATGATTTTATATCTTTTCTTTTCTTGACAATGATCGATAACTTGATGATCAGCAACTTGAGGTATCGGATTGGCTATGGTTTGTACAATACCCTTAAATTGTTCCGGCAAATATTGATGGTAACTATCAAATAATACTTGAACGGCAGCCAATTTAGAAAAAGAATTTCTAAGAAGCTCCATCTCTAAATCTGTTCTATATCCAGTTCTATCTGTAAAATCATAATCCGGGCGTCCATTAATAGAATCAATAATTGGTATATCAAATGAATTGTCATAAGAGATTTCCAAAAGTGAACCAATTGACATGGTGATAATCAGCTCGGGGTTTAATGAATCAATAAATATTTTCCATTTTAAGGATCGCTGTTTTAAATTATAAAGATAAACTTGATCGTTATCTCTCATTGCCGATCTTCTGCGAGTAACCGAGTTTTTTAGTTTATTTATCTTTTTTTTTATTTTGTATTTCAACCACAACAATGGTTTGTTTCCTTTATAATAATAAAGAGGAAGAAGGTTAATTTGCCGCAATGAGGAATCATAAATATTCTTCAATTGGACCTTCTCATTTAAAGGAAATATAGGGTGACCTTTGATATTTTGTTGTGTGGCAACCACAATTTGGTGGCCAAGATCATCTAATCTATTTGCCAAAAAGGAACACATCTTTTCTGTCCCACCTGTACCCATTATATAATTAATGTTCTGAACTAGTAGAATTCTCATACGGAAAACCTTTCATAAATCTTCATCCTTGAACGTCTCCTGGTCGCTGAAAAAGGAATTATTTTGATTAATAAAAGACCAATTTTTTCCTTCAATCGGTAATTTTTTTTAATTCTAAGATAACAAGTATCAAAAATATAATGATCCTTTGCAGAAACAAAATTCATAAAAACTATTCCCAGTTTTTTGTAGTCTTTTTCCTGCAAATTCTGAGCTAACTTTTCCCGATAGAATCTTTGGAACAATCCAAAAAGATAAGCCTTTTGCCAACCATCCAATTTCATGGAAAGGTACCTTAGCTCTAGCAATTCATGTTTAAGAAATTGTGCTAGGTTCAAGCTATTGGATTTATAAAAATCAAACTTAATATAAAATTCATCTAGGATGACTAGCCATGAAGGAATTTGATTAATCACTGTCCAACTGTTATTATTAATTTGAATGTGATTTTGGTTTTCGTGTTGTCTATAATAATGCTTTCCGTAGGGATTAAAAGAAATTTTCTTAGTAAGCGACAATAACTGATGAGAAAGCAAACCATCTTCACACGGTTGTATCCCTTGAGGAAACCGGATATCGTTGTACTTGTTTAGGAACATTCGTCTAAGCATCATTGCGCAAGTAGGCAAGGCGGGAACATGCTTGATTCTGCGACAATAATATTCCCCAACAACTATAATATCACTTGTATTTGTTTTCACCGCATTCATCGCTGTTTCAAGGAAGTCCTTCTCCACGGTATCATCAGCATCTAAAAAATAGACATATTCACCTATTGCTTCTTGCAATCCTAAATTTCGCGCAAAAGAAACACCCCTATTTTCTGAATCAAAGAATCTAATCCGATTGTCCCTGTCTAAGTAATTTAGGCACAAAGATTTTGAAGCATCGATGCTTCCATCATTGACAAGAATGATTTCAAATTTTTTTAGTGTTTGATCAAGTATACTTTGAATTGCTTGGCCAATAAATGGCTCTGCATTATAAATTGGAATAATTACGGATACTTGAATATTATTTGAGTTCATACGAATTTTCCTATGTGAATTTGTTAATAAAGAGCAATTTCAAAAACTTGAATTAGCAAATTCACTTTTTTAATGAGGGTCTAGGGTTTTCATTTTTTGTGTGAAATTCGTTAGCTAAACCCATTCACAGCTCTTCTGTTAAGCAAAACTTTTGCCAAGTAAACGACAATTATCATATAAACGTTACAATTGAAGATTAATTCTATCCGTTTCACTTATATTATGTTAAATATTCCTTAAAAACCACCTAACATATTATCAGATTTAATAACTTTATAGCATGCTCACCACCACGTCTATAGCATGAAAACATTGTATATAATCCGTCACGCAAAAGCAGAAGATCACAGTTTTACCACTACAGATTTTCTGCGCAACTTAGCTCCATTGGGTGTAGTAAAAGCGGAGCATATTGCAAAACAGCTCTCGCATACTCTTCAGGTGGACCAAAATACACTTATTATTTCTTCTTCAGCAAATAGGGCAATACAAACAGCAAAAATTTTTGCGCCCGTCCTGGGCTATCCAATCAAAGATCTTTTAGAAGATGAGCGGATTTATGAAGGACATCACCTGGATATTCTTCACATTATTAATGAGGTGGCAGATCGGTATGATAAAGTATTAATTTTTGGACACAATCCTGGATTGTCAAATTTGATTAATTATATAAGTGACTCCTATTTAGATCTAAGTACAAGCAATGTAGTGGAATTAAAACTGGACGATCAAATTACCTTCTCGATGCTTTCATCAGGTAACTCAAAGGTAGTTAAATTATTAAAATAATTGTTTTTACCTTCGTAGAGTATGGCAAATAAACTATTGGAAGAGAACTCCCCCTATTTAAAACAACATGCACAAAATCCTGTTGATTGGCAACCATGGGGTCAAGAAGCCTTAAATGAGGCAAAGGCTAAAAACAAACTCATACTTGTTAGCATTGGGTATTCTGCCTGTCATTGGTGTCATGTGATGGAGAGGGAAAGTTTTGAAAATCCGGCTATAGCACAGACCATGAATCAGTTTTTTGTTCCGATAAAAGTTGACCGAGAAGAACGTCCAGATATAGACCAAATTTATATGATAGCCGTACAATTGATGACTAATTCTGGAGGATGGCCACTAAACTGCATTTGTTTACCAGACGGAAGACCTATTTATGGCGGAACTTACTTCAAGCCTCAGGATTGGCAACAAATGCTTCTCCAAATAGCAAAAATGTGGGAGGAGAAACCTGAGATTGCTCTAGATTATGCGCAGAGATTAACAAAAGGTATTCAAGATTCCGAAAGACTTCCAATCCAAGAAATTCCTAAACAATATACTCTTGAAGATCTTTTACAAATTGTGAATCCCTGGAAACTACGGTTTGATAAACAGAATGGAGGATATAATCGTTCTCCAAAATTTCCACTTCCAAACAACTGGATATTTCTGCTCCGTTATGGATTTTTAGTTCGTGATCAGGAACTGTTAAATCATGTACATTTTACATTAAAACAAATTGCAAGTGGTGGAATCTATGACCATATTGGTGGAGGTTTTTCACGTTATTCCGTCGATCATAAATGGCATGTTCCACATTTTGAAAAAATGCTTTATGACAACGCCCAGTTGATAAGTCTCTATAGTGAGGCTTACCAACATAGCGCAGATGTACAATATAAAAATGTTGTCGAAGAAACTATTGATTGGGCGCAAAGAGAAATGCTCGATTCCAATGGAGGATTTTATAGTGCATTAGACGCCGATAGTGAAGGTGTCGAAGGTAAATTTTACACCTTTTCAGAAAGGGAGTTTGAAATCCTAGGCAAAAACGCTGAATTAGCAAAACAATTTTTCAACATCAGTGCAGAAGGTAATTGGGAAGAAGAAAGCACCAATATTCCTTTCATATTAACAGATTATCAATCAATCATTCATGATGCTGGATTTGATAGTAAAGAATGGGAAGAATTGCAGAAAGAATTTAAATCCACATTATTAAACTACCGCAACAAAAGGATAGCGCCAGGACTAGATCATAAGCAACTCACGAGCTGGAATGCTTTGTTTTTGAAAGGATTAGTAGATTCATATCGTGTTTTTGGCACTGAAAAATATTTAGATCTTGCCATAGGTATTGCAAATTTTATTGAAAAGGAGTGTACCCTTGGAAATCAACTACTTCATCAACCAGGCGATAAAAACAGAAGTATTCTCGGCTTTTTAGATGATTATGCCTTTACAATTGAAGGATTCATTTGTTTATATGAGGCAACTTTTAATGAAATTTGGTTAAAAAAAGCGGAAAAATTAGCTCAAACGGCCATTTCTTTGTTTTATGATGAGCAGCTCAATACGTTCTATTATACCAGTGAACAAGCTGAAGAGCTTATTGCTAGAAAAAGTGAAATTATGGATAATGTAATACCCTCCTCAAGTTCCACTCTGGTTAGACAGCTATTTAAACTGGGATTACTATTCGATGATCCAACATTAACAAACATAGCAGAAAAGGTTTTTGCGAATGTGCTACCACATATAAAATCGTACGGATCTGCCTACTCAAATTGGTCTATTCAACTACTTGAATTAGTCTTTCCTGTATGGGAAATTGCTTTCACAGGAGAAGAAATTTTCACCTGGAGAAGGCAACTAGACCAGTATTATATTCCAAATAAAATTACATTAGGTGGAACAATTAGCGATCTACCTTTGTTAAAGGATAAAGCAGGTTTAAAATCAAAAGCCTACCTTTGTCAAAATAAAACGTGTAGTCTACCCAAAGGATCGATTGCAGATGTGCTAGAATTAATAAATAATAACAGGGATTAGTTCCCATAATCTAATTAGAATGGCAATAGAAAACAACAACGTGGTTACGTTGAATTACGTTCTTCATACAGTTGAAGATAATGGAGAGAAAACTTTTGTAGAAGAAACAAGCACTGAAAATCCTTTAACATTTTTATATGGAGTTGGAATGATGCTTCCAAAATTTGAAGAGAACATATCTGGCTTAACTGCTGGAGAAAAAATTTCATTCGAATTAGGCGCCGAAGATGCCTACGGTGAACGTGATGATAAAGCTGTAGCGCAATTGCCTGCAGATATGTTTAAAGAAATGGGATTACCTCCACTTGGTGAAGTTATTCCTTTGCAAGACAACCAAGGAAACCAGTTTAGAGCTGTGGTTCTTGAGGTTACCCCTGAGGTAGTTGTTGCTGATTTAAACCACCCAATGGCTGGGAAGAAATTAAACTTCGATATCGAAATTATTTCTACACGTGAGGCTACTCCGGAAGAATTATCTCACGGTCATGCCCATGGAGCTGATGGCGAAGAAGCACACTAAATAAAGATAATCAAATGGTGCTAAAGTAAAATGTTTAGCACCATTTTTTTCAACCCTCGGCATTGAAAAATATTTAAGCGCTCTAAACCAAGGTAGCACGTAACATTTCTCTTTTTCCCAGTGCACCAGGCGCCTTTTCAATTTTAAAACCTAATGACTTCATAGATCTTTTCAAGTTTCCAGTAATGGCATAAGTAACGAATACTCCCCCTTTCCGTAGAAATTGACTGACATGGGCTAAAGTTTCCATTGTCCACATTTCAGGTTGATGAATTTCAGCAAATGCATCAAAATAAATTATGTCAAAAAGCTCATCAGAATTAAAATTCATCAATTTTAGATGTGCTATTTCAAGATTAATATCCTTAGTCATTTGAACTTTATCGTTTAATGCAATAGAATAACCATCTTGAAAGGACTTCCATATAGTATCTTCAACATATCCTTCGTACCCAGATTCTATTAAAAGTTTTTGAGATAACGGATAAGCTTCAATCCCAACATAACGAAGTCCAATTGACTCTTTATGGCAAAAATCTGCTGTAAGAAGAAAATTCAATCCAGTCCCAAACCCTACTTCAAGGATAGAAACGACTTGTTTATTTTCTTTCGCTAACCAATGTTTCAGACCAGTAGCAAGAAAAACATGTAAGCTTTCTTGTAATGCTCCATGTCTAGAGTGATAGTGTTCACCTATCTCGTGTTGATATAAAGTTTTTGATCCGTCAGCAGTTTTAACAAATTCCATCTCATTTTTTTCTCAAATGTAGAATAAAAACAACTATTTTAGCATTAGCAAATTTCATAAATGAATAACATTCTTAAAAATTACGGGAATATTATCCTCCTATTAGTTGGAATAACTGTAGGTAGTTTCATAGGAATATTCCTACCTGAATTCGTCCCTGTCTTAAAACCAATTGGAGATATTTTCTTGAATCTACTCTTCGTTGCCGTTATTCCCTTGTTATTCTTTGCGATTTCTTCCTCGATAGCAAATATCGAAGACAGTAACAAACTCGGAAAAACAATAGGAATTATGACTATTGTTTTTGTCCTCACCATAATAATAGCTGCTGTGGCCACTATAGCAGGACTTTGGGTTTTCCCGGTAACTGCCGAAAAAGATGTATCAGCAGTTGTTGAATCCCTTACAACGGACACAAATGAAACCTGGGGAGATCGAATAGTAAGATTTTTATCAGTCGATGAATTTGCAAATCTTTTATCTAGGAAAAGCATATTAGCTTTTGTCATATTTTCTCTATTGGTTGGAACAGCTACACGTAAGTCTGGTCAAGCGGGTAAGGATTTCACCAATTTCCTAAATGCTGGAAATAAAGTTATGGAGAATCTTCTAATATTGATCATGAAGGCAGGTCCAATCGGACTTGGTGCTTATTTCGCATTTCAAGTAAAAACATTAGGACCTGAGCTATTTGGTTTTTATGCTAAGCCTCTAGGTTTTTATTATGGTTTTGGTCTGCTATTCTTTTTTGTATTTTATACTCTCTATGCTTTTCTTGCAAGAGGTTCTTTGGGAGTAAGTTCATTTTGGAAAAACAATATTCCACCTTCCTTAACCTCCATAAGTACCTGTAGCAGTCTAGCAACTTTACCAGCCAATCTTATTGCAGCGAGAAAAATAGGCATTCCAAAAGAAATTGCCAATATTGTCATCCCGATTGGCAATACATTATATAAAAATGGTTCTTCAATCTCTTCAATTTTAAAAATATATGTTGCTTTTTCAATATTGGGTTGGAATTTCTTCGAACCTGCAACATTAATCACTGCTGTTGGTATCACTGTATTGGTTTCCATGGTGGCTGGAGGAATTCCAAATGGGGGATTCATTGGTGAAATGTTAATGATTTCAATCTATGGCATACCAAATGAAGCTGTTCCTGCTATTTTAATCATAGGAGCTCTAGTGGATCCACTAGCAACTGTCTTGAACGCCACTGGTGACACCGTGGCTGCGATGTTAGTCACACGGTTTTCAAAAGAAAAATTCACCTCTGATCAAGCTGATTCATAATCAATTACCCAAAAACCATTTTTTAATTAAGAAAGATTCTAAATAGCTCTTATTTTTTGGCAAATTCATTCCTTGATGTACAAATATGTAAATTTGCAGTTGATCATATTTATATCAAAATAAGATGAAGAAAAGTTCAATCATTTTAATCGTTATTATTGCAATTTCCATTGCAATGATACTTGTCATATATACAGATTCTAGCACCTATTCCAATTTTGAACAAGCTCGGGAAAAGAAAACTGAATTGTATGTTGTTGGTGTTTTAAACAAAGAAAAAGAATTGATTTATAATCCAGTTAAGGATGCCAATCACTTTTCTTTCTATATGTATGACAAGGATAGCACTGAATGTCAAATCGTATTTAAAGGATCAAAACCTCAAGACATCGAAAGATCTGAACAAATTGTTTTGACTGGAAAAATGGAAGGTGAAGTTTTTCATGCTAGCAAAATTTTGATGAAATGTCCATCGAAATATAATCAGGATCAAATGGAAGTAATCGAGAGTACATCGACTCAATCAACAGCATTGATTAACTAATAAAAAATACCACAATATTATATGGACGTAAATTACGTTGGAGAAAACTTACTGCCCGGGCAAATTGGCCAGTTTTTCGTTATTTTAGCATTTGGAGCCGCTTTATTGTCTTTCATTTCGTATTTTTTTGCGTCAAAGTATCCTGAAGAGAACTCTTGGAAAACATTGGGTCGTATTGGTTTTTGGATCAACGCAACATCCATTGTTATCATAGGGGCAACCCTATTTTATATCATCTATAATCATCTCTTTGAATACCATTATGCCTATGCGCATTCCTCCATGACCCTTCCAACTCATTATATAATTTCAGCATTCTGGGAAGGACAAGAGGGAAGCTTTTGGTTATGGATGTTTTGGCAAGTTGTCTTGAGCAGTATCCTGTTATTTAAAGCCAAAAGCTGGGAAAGTCCAGTGATGACTTTTGTAATGCTTTGTCAGCTTTTCTTATCCTCCATGTTGATTGGAGTAGAAATTTTCGGAAGCCGTATCGGTAGTTCGCCTTTTATTTTATTACGAGATGCGATGAATTGGCCAATTCTACAGGACCCAGACTACCTTAGCATGGTTAAAGATGGTCGGGGATTAAATCCATTATTACAAAATTATTGGATGGTGATCCACCCTCCAACCTTATTTTTGGGTTTTGCATCAATGATTGTACCTTTTGCTTATGCAGCAGCAGGTCTTTGGCAAAAACGTTTCAAAGAATGGATAAACCCTGGATTACCTTGGGCTTTGTTTGCTGTAATGATTTTGGGTGCTGGTATAATCATGGGATCTTTTTGGGCTTATGAAGCCTTAAACTTTGGTGGATTTTGGGCTTGGGATCCTGTGGAAAACGTTTCTATAATTCCTTGGCTGACCCTGATTGCGGCTGTACACGTTATGGTTGCCTTTAAAAATACTGGACATGCCTATTTTACAGCAGCCTTTCTTTGTTTAATTAGCTTCATTCTTGTAATCTATGCTTCTTATTTAACGCGTAGTGGTATTCTTGGAGAGACTTCTGTTCACTCATTTACAAGCTTGGGAATGTCAGGTCAACTGATCTTTTTTAACATCGCTTTTTTTGTAATTATGATTTTATTACTTGTTTTTCGCAAAAAAGAGATGCCAATCACTAAAAAAGAAGAAGATATTTACTCTCGTGAATTTTGGCTATTCATAGGCGCTTTAGTACTTACAGTTGCCTGTGTACAAATGATTGCTACAACCTCAATTCCAGTATTCAATGCTATTTTCGACACTAAGGTAGCTCCCCCACTTGATCCAATTGCTCATTACAACAAATGGCAAGGTGCCTTTGCTGTTGTAGTAATGCTATTAACAGGGTTTACTCAGTTTTTAAAATACAAAAGAACGGACTCAAAAAAGTTTTGGGCCGCCACCATCGCCTCATTAATTTTTGCCTTGGTCATTGCAGCTGGAATTGTTTATGTTATGAAAGTATACACGAACATCATGTATATTTTACTCACATTTACAGCTGTATTTTGCATTTTGGTTAACGTAAAAGTACTTAGTGAATCTTTTAAAGGAAAATGGAGACTAGCTGGTTCAGCAGTTTCTCATATTGGATTTGGATTGTTACTAATAGGCGCTTTAGTCGCAGCTGCCACGAACGAGATAATATCGGTAAATAGTGCAAATTACATTGCTGTAGCTGGATTTGACGAGGTGGAAAAACCAGGCGACAACTTATTTTTAACAGAAAATGAGCCAGTCCAAATGGGCAAATATAGAATCACTTATATAGGCGATAGTGTAGCTGCCCCAAACGTATATTATAAAATAAAATACGAAGAAATCGATGAAGAAACCGCAGAGGTAAAGAACTCATTTATTTTAAGTCCATTTGCCCAAAACAACCCTCAAATGGGTGGACTCATAGGTACTCCGGGAACAAAACATTTCCTCACACATGACATCTATACCTTGATTACTGCAGCAGCTTCTGATTCTCAAAAACCTGCTCAAGGCCAACAAGAAAATCAAAGTGCTGGATTTGAAGAATACGAAGAGCCTGCTACATATCAAGTGTCAATCGGCGATACACTTCGCTACAGAAATGGATTCTACATCATAGAAGGCATTAATAAAGATGCAACGCTTGAAAACATGCCTAAAGAAGCGGATGATCTTCTGGTTGGTTTAAAAATTAGAGTAGTCGCATCTGAAGGGAAAGAATATCCAGTAGAGCCTATTTTCTTAATCAAAGCAGGCAATACTTTTGACTTCTTTAAAGATGTTCCAGAACAAGGTTTGAGGTTCAGGTTTACAAAAATATTACCAGATCAAAATAAGTTGGAATTAATGGCTTATCAAAAACCACTACCTGAGAAAAAATGGGTGGTATTTAAGGCGATTAAATTCCCCTATATAAATTTTTTCTGGTGTGGAACCATAGTCATGACCATCGGATTTTGTATGGCAATCTTTCGCAGGATAAAAGACGCAAAGTTTAAAGGTGTAAAATCCACCTGACCATGAAAATTGTATTAATCGGTAGTGGAAATATAGCAAGCCATTTAGGGAAAGCATTTACAGCATCTGGTCATACTATAAGCCAAGTATTCAGTAGAACATTAATCAATGCCACAACATTGGCTAATGTTCTTTCTGCTCAAGCCATTAATAATTTAAAGCAGTTAGATCAAAGCGCTGATTTATATTTTATAGCGGTAACTGATACTGCTATTACCAAGGTAATAAGCCAACTACCATTACACCTTCAAGGAATTGTTGTTCATTGTTCAGGAGCGAGTTCTATTGAGGTCTTGTCAATTTTTAAAAATCATGGCGTGGTATACCCTATTCAAAGCTTTTCAAAGCAGACCATCCAAGATCTATCACATACACCATTCGGAATTCAAGCAAACAATGAGTCAACACTAAATGTTCTAAGGGATTTAACGTCCAAAATTTCTCAAAAAGTATTTCTATGTTCAAACGAACAAAGAATGTCGATCCACGTAGCGGCAGTTTTTGCGAATAATTTCACCAATGCAATGTACGGAGTAGCCTATGAAATATTGAATCAGCATCAATTACCTTTTGAGCTGATCCTACCAATTATTAAAGAAACGGCTGATAAAGTACAAACGAGTGCTCCAAAACAGGTTCAAACCGGCCCCGCGCAAAGAAATGACAAAATCACAATGGAAAAGCATTTACAGTTTATTAGTTCCAATCCTGATTGGCAACTTATTTACCAAAAAATATCAACCCTTATTACAAAAACTAGAGAGAACGATTCATAAATTTAGGAATTCAGCAAATCGTCATTCTTAATCCTAAATCTTTCATTATCATCAATGAACTTACTAATTTTGCAGCTAAGATAACCCGTATTTGATTCTGAGGTTAAACGTGGCACATTTATAGATGAATCAATATTTTGGGAATAATAAATATTTTTGAAATTAGAATAATATTATTATCATGCCTTTTAGAAAACTCATCCTGGGGATCATTTTGGTTATCAACCTAATCATCATCTCATTCGGTTTAATTTTTACATCCAGTTGGTTTTGGTTATTATCGATTCCACTTCCGCTCTTAATTGTTGCGTTATACCATAGTTTTCAGACAAAACATGCTATTTTACGTAATTATCCTGTAGTTGGTTTCTTTAGATATTTTTTTGAATCTATTCGACCTGAATTAAGACAATATTTTTGGGAGTCAGATACAGACGGACGTCCATTCAATAGGCGCCAACGCTCCATTGTCTATCAACGCGCAAAAAATCAGCGTGAAACTGTTGCTTTCGGTATGCAAAGTGATCCCCAGGCCATTGGAAATGAATGGGCTGCGCACAGTATTTTTCCAGTCCATATAGAAAATCACAATCTTCGAACTTTAGTCGGCAATAGCCAGTGTAAACAGCCTTATAATTTAAGTGTGTTTAACATATCAGCTATGAGTTACGGAGCCTTAAGCCGAACTGCAATCACGGCCTTGAACAAAGGCGCTGCTTTACAAAATTTTGCTCATAACACTGGAGAGGGTGGAATTAGTCAATACCACATCAGCGGTGGAGATTTAATTTGGCAAATTGGTACTGGATATTTCGGATGTCGAGATGAAAATGGATATTTTGATCAGAATTTATTCAGAGAAAAGTCTACTCGACCTTACGTAAAAATGATTGAATTAAAGCTCTCTCAAGGAGCAAAACCAGGACATGGAGGTATTTTACCTGCTGCTAAAAATACGCCAGAGGTAGCCGCCATTCGTCATGTTGTCCCCGGAACAGATGTCATGTCTCCACCAGCTCACTCGGCTTTCAATTCAGCAACTGGTATGATGGAATTCATTCAGAAACTTCGTGAACTATCTGAATACAAACCTGTAGGCTTTAAACTATGTATTGGAGATAAACAAGAATTTATAGACATATGCCAGGCAATGCAAGAGACTCAAATTATGCCTGATTTCATATCCATTGATGGGTCAGAGGGTGGAACCGGTGCAGCTCCTTTAGAGTTTACGGACAATCTTGGAATGCCATTATTTGATGCTTTGGCCTTTGTAACTACAACCTTAATTAACTTCGGTTTAAAAAAACACATTAAAATCATCGTTTCTAGTAGAATTGTTACTGGTTTTGACATTCTGAAAGTCATTGCCTTAGGAGCTGATGCTTGTTATAGTGCAAGGGGAATGATGTTCGCATTAGGCTGCATTCAAGCTCTAAAATGTAATGAAGATGTATGCCCGGTTGGCGTCGCTACACAAAGGCCTCATCTTTACAAAGGTTTAAATGTTGATGATAAATATGTTCGGGTGGCTCAATTCCACCGGAATACGATCCGTGCAACGGTAGAAATCATGGAAGCCTGTGGCTTCAATACTTTAGAAGAGGTCTCAGCCGACAAATTTTTTAGACGGATTGATAGTCAAACGACATTAAGCTTTCAGGAGATTTATTTTAAAAACACAGGA
Organism: Sphingobacterium sp. GQ94; assembly: GCF_059758715.1. Classification (NCBI taxonomy): domain Bacteria; kingdom Pseudomonadati; phylum Bacteroidota; class Sphingobacteriia; order Sphingobacteriales; family Sphingobacteriaceae; genus Sphingobacterium; species Sphingobacterium sp. GQ94. The sequence goes on along the minus strand of NZ_JCAXEC010000003.1, from coordinate 244,695 downwards.
AAATTGGTAAATAACCGAAGTGATTTTGCTCCGGAAGTATTTGACTAGTTCAACCTATTTTAAGTTATTAAAAACTATCTCTAAAATTTGTTGAGCTTGTTGCATAGATCCCCTATCTACGCCGTTCAATGCTTCAGAGATAGTTTTTTCAGCTTGTAACATACATTTTTCTTTTAATTTGTGTCCCTGTACCGTCAAGTAAATTTGATTGGTACGTTTATCTCCTGTGCTGCAAACTCTCACTAATAATTTTTGTTTTTCCAAGTTTGATATCAAACGGGAAACACTTGGCTTATCTCGAAAAGTAAGTTTTGCTATTTCTTGTTGACTCATTCCTTCTGTTTCCCATAGAAAAAAAAGCACGCTCCATTGCTCAGCTGTTATATTTAAGCCATTGGCTTTAAAGTTTCGCTGAAGTCTCCTGCCTATTGCTGTTGAAACGCGTCCAGTAAGAAAGGAATAGAATTCATTTGCATACAAAGAATGTTTAATCATTATATAAAAGGTTGGTTTGGTAATAATAAGTGTACATGCAATTAAAAAATTAATTCGCATAAAACCAAATATTTTCAATCAATAGCTCGTATTAAAGATCAAGTATCCAATTGTATGTGATTTTAACTAAAAAAATCATTAACTTTATCCATATGGATAATCCTTATATAATCGGTTTATTAGTTATTGCGGGTGTTCTTTATAAGATTTATGAATCTTTTAAAGAAGAACAAGCAAAAGCAAAATTAAGAATGGAAAAGCTTAAGAAGCAGGCTCAGGAACAAGGTCATGTTCAAATACCAACGCCTCAAGTAAAAACAAATACCGCAGAGAATGTATTTAAAAGGTCACCAACGACTTTTTCTGAAAAATTCAACTCAACTCAAGAAAAAGACAGGGAAAAAATGGGGAGTGATAAAAAAACAACAAAACTTAAAAAACTAACTCTAAATGTGCCTGAGCTTGAAATTTTAGATAATATACCTGCGTTTGACCTTCGCCAAGCTATTATTCAACAGGCAATATTAAATAGACCTCACCAAAACTAAATTAATTTAAAGGATTTTAAATTGGTCTTGATCATTTAAAAAAGGGAATTTTTCTCTGCTTTCCTCTAAATCTTTTGGGTATATTGTAAATGTATATAGATCCTCATCCTCTGGTTTGTAATATACCACGTCTCCGCTAGGAGATATACACATGGAGCCGCCTGAATAATACACTTCATTTCCGTCGTGACCGACCCGGTTTACACCAATGACAAACGCTTGATTTTCTATTGCTCGGGCAGGGATTAAAGTTCGCCAATGGGCAGACCGTTTATCTGGCCAACTCGCTGTATAAATCAATAAATCATAAGCAGAATTTTGATTTCTACTCCAGGCTGGGAATCTCAAATCGTAACAAACCATAGGACAAATTTTCCAACCTTTGAGCTGAAAAATGATCCTTGACTTACCAGCAGTAAATATCTTATGTTCTCCAGCTAAAGAAAATAAATGCCTCTTATCATAATGAACAAAACTCCCATCTGGAGACATCCATACAAATCGATTAAAATAATGATTCTCCTCCTGAATAATTAAAGATCCTGCAACCACGCAATTAAATTTTTTGGAAGTTTCATATAACCAATGCATTGTTTTCCCTGACATGGTCTCAGCACACTTCTCAACATTGGTTGTGAATCCAGTATTAAACATTTCAGGTAGTATAATAAGATCCGTTTTTTCGCGCAAAGCAGATAACCTTAATCCAAGATTCTGAAGATTTTTGTCAACATTCTCCCAGAATAGATATGCTTGAAATGTGGTTATTTTTAAAGGCTCCATTCTTTAATTATTCTCAATATTTTCTCGTATAGAATGTACCAAATTATGAAAATCTACGCATATATCATAATTTACTTGCTGCGATTCATCAGACCATCAGCTAGAGCTAATAGATCAGTCTTCTGGGTGATTGATGTCCCAACTTTCTCTAATTGACTATATGCCAAACTCATATACCTTTGTTTCATTTGTTCAGCGTATTGATCTACTTTTAACTCGGAATAAAGAGTTTTCATGCGTCTTATTTTTTCATTCCCCGCTATTGTATTATCTTCCAAAAGGGAATTAAATTCGTCAAGGTTTTCACCTGATGCCATCTGTTGTGTTCGAATCCAAAAAATTGTTTTCTTATTGCTCAGGATATCTCCTCCTACTTGTTTACCAAAGGTGGCAGGATCACCATAAACATCTAAATAATCATCTTGCAATTGGAAAGCTATCCCCAAATTGACCCCGAAATCATAAATTAGTTCCTGTTCGATTTGATCAACATTTGCTAAGATTGCTCCCATTTGCAAAGCCCCACCTAATAAAACAGACGTTTTCAAGGTAATCATATGAATATATTGGGATTCAGTAACATCTGCTTTATCCTCAAAGTCCATATCCAACTGTTGTCCTTCACAAACTTCCAAAGCAATCTTATTAAAGACATTCAGCAATGGAGCAATTTTGTCTATAGGACACTTTCCTAATTCTTGATAAGCTTTAACAAGTAAAGCATCTCCCGATAGAATGGCTACATTATCATTCCATTTCTCATGGACACTATCTTGTCCTCTGCGAAGTGGTGCTTTATCCATAATATCATCGTGTATTAAAGAAAAGTTGTGAAAGTATTCTATGGCAGCGCATGCAGGCAGAGCTTGTGCAAAATTATTCTCGCCAAAAAGTTCTGAGGCCATCAAAACCAACATGGGCCTGATTCGCTTACCCGATAAAGAAAGAATGTATCGTATAGGATCATATAAATCAGCAGGTTGATCTGGAAATTCTGCATCATGTATATATTGCGAAATCAATTTTGATAAAGGGTGCTGTTCAAACATAATAATTTAATATTCCCACGAAGATAAACAATTTGCGAGGAATTGAACTGACCGATAAGTTTGAAATTAACGTTGGTCTACGTAAATTGCAGCAATTAGACTCAAATATGCGTATACTCATAATTCACAATCAATATCAACATGTAGGGGGAGAAGATTTTGTGATGCAACAGGAAAGTGATGCATTAAGGAGGAATCATACTGTTGAGTTTTATAGCGTTAAAAACACAAAAGGATTTCAGGGGTATAAACAATACCTACTTTATCCTCTGAACTGGATTGAATCTAAGAAAATTTCTACTTTCATCGCAGATTATAAGCCAGATTTAATTCACATCCACAACTTACACTATGCCTTAGGCCCTTATTTTATACAAAACGTAAAAAAGCTAAAAATACCAATGGTTATGACTCTTCATAATTTCAGGCTAATTTGTCCATCTGCCACATTATATCATGAAGGTCACATTTATTTAAGATCATTAAACTCAGGTTTTCCCTGGGATGCTGTAAAAAAGAAAGTTTTAGAGGATTCTTTCTTTAAAACATTTTGGACAGCTCTGACCTATCGAATTCACAGAAAAATTGGTACACTAAAAAACATTGAAAAATACATTGTTTTATCTGATTTCTCTAAATCAATCTTTCAACGTTCCGAATTTGGCGTCTATATCGATAAATTCGTGGTCAAACCTAATTTTGTTAAAGTATTACAACCTACTGAGGTCATCAGGGACAATAGTTTTGTTTTTCTTGGAAGGCTCTCACAAGAAAAAGGAATAATCCCTCTTTTACATGCGTGGAAAGCCACAAACCACAAACTAAAAATTTTTGGAACCGGACCACTGCAGGAAGAAGTAGAATTAATTGTTAAAAACAATAAAAACATTATCTATTATGGATTTCAAAATAGACAAACACTTAACAATCATATCGCTGGTGCATTAGCTGTAATTGTCCCTTCATTATGCTATGAATCAATGCCTTTAGCTGTTATTGAAGCTTTTGCTTTAAGAACTCCAGTTCTTGCAAGCAATATTGGAATATTAACAGAAATGATCGTACCTTTATCTACAGGAATGTTATTTGATCCTCACGACCATAGCGATCTGGTATCCGTATTAGATAAGTGGCAACAACTGCCTATCGACTCAATAAATGAAATTAAAGAAAATTGTTACCAGCAATTTCTTGAAAATTACAGCGAGGACATCGTTATGAATAGGTTAGAAACTATATATCAGGACGTCCTTTCGAAAAATAACACATAAAAGTTATGAATATAATTGTCATGGATAAATTAGGCTTAGCGACTCAAATTGAGGAAGCCTTAGCCACAGTATACGACCCAGAATTAAAACCTGCAAACATATTGGATTTAGGTTTAGTTTATGAGATCATTACAAAGGAAAATAAACAGGCTAAAATAGTTATGACATTAACGGCACCAGGCTGTCCGGTTGCCGGTGAATTAATGACTGAAGTGCAAGAAAAAGTAGCAGCAATAGAGGGTATCGAAGAGGCTGTTGTAGAATTAACTTTTGATCCCCCTTGGACGAGAGATATGATGAGTGAAGAGGCAAAATTAGATTTGGGTTTTCTGTAATATAATGCAAAAAATTAGCCAAGCTAGAAGATGTAGATTCAAAAATCTAATGTAGCGATATAACCTCACTAATCTTATAACCATCCCAACGATATATTTGTTGGTTGGATGATTCCTTATAGTGTGGGTGTTTAGCATCAATATCGTCATTTTGTCCAACAAGCGTGTTCTTGAAAATGATCGAAGAATCCCCTTTATGTTCACTAGGGAATAGGATGTTTTCTTCTACGAAAAACACACCTGCATCTGACACACTCATCTTCTGTGGAAATTGAATGAGATTTGTTCCATTCCAGGCGAAATAATAATAAAGTGTAGGAATACCGCATGCTTCACTTAAAAATGCAATTCGATGGATATTTTCAATATTTTTCAGGCCCATGGAAGGTAATAGTTTCGTCTGAAGACCTGTTTGCCCATCTAATTGCGCGTGGAAAGCTTCTTTTGTGATAAAATCACCCTCATTGTTAAAAACTTTTACTTCACATTCGTAATATTGACTGCTGCATTCTGAAGACGAGTAGAACTTCTTCATCCCATAGATAAACAAGTTTCCATTTTGATGTTTCGTGCCATTTAAAGCGAGCAGGCCAATCCAAATAAAACCTTTACGCTTCTGGTGGTCTTTCATATAGCAGATCTCATGCCATGGCGCGTAAAACCCCCGCACCATACTACCCATAAATGCTTCACTATTGATTATCACAACCTTACCATGTATAAGTGAATCGATGACTTGAGATTGCAAATTAGGATATTCTCGGATATAAGCAACATCGGCAAAAACATATGCCGTATCCGTGTTTTGAAAATTCCACAAATTAAACTCTTCGTCTAATGCATAGGCTACAGGCTCTTGCGAATGAGTGAAACGTAATAGCCCCAAAAAGAGAAATAGCAAGTAGTATCGATTCATATTCTTGATTATCATGTCTATAATGACGGTTAAAAGGCAGGTATTAGTAGTGGATTTCTCCTTTTATGGAAAGGATACGCTTGTCTACTTGTTGGGTGATAATCCTTGCTTTAATTCGCTCCTCTTTAAGTTTCCTAAATATAGAAGTACTCCATTGACTTGGCCAGGCCTGAAAATCGACAGAGCAATAAAATGGATACAACGTTTCTTTATTAGGGGCAGGCTTGGTGATAGTTTCAAAAGTTGTATTTAATAGATAATCACCGATATGTTGTTTGTAAAATCTATAGAACATTTTATCCGGTAGAGAGAGTTGTAAAGTACTATTGTACTTCCAAGCATGTTCAATACTCGGCACCATGTTCTCTTGTACCTGTAACTCTTCTATCTGGTTGAAATCATCATCGTATGCATAAGTGATTGATGAATCTCGTTGAACAATAGAATTGCTTTTTATTTGAAGGTCAAAATAATTACCGTAACTTTTAGCTAGATGGGATACCGTAAGTCCTGTATATTTCTGCATTAAATAACCCAGCAGAGGTGTTTCTTGCAATGGCAGTACACTCCAAAGCATTAAGGTTTGTTCTGTCGTATCGAGATCACGTACCATGGGTTTATCCTGCAAATCTTGTTTTAGTCGCCAGGTACCACTAACCATGGTTTTATGTTTTTTCACAGTAGCTTCGACATATAATGCACTGTCTCTTTGGATATAGAAGAAATGTTTGCGATTCACCAAGTTTCCAAACCCTAGAAGCTCACCAACGCGTGACCAAGCATTGTGGTCCAGTAATAAATTTTGTAATTTTTCGAAATTCTTCTTCTCATCCAATCCTATTTGATAGATTAGGTATTCACGATTAAATATAACCTTAAGTTGATTGTTAAGCGTGATACTGACGATGGATTTTTGCTTGTCAATGAAATTGATTTGTTCTGGATAATGATTCGCAAAAAATGAAAAACATTCATCGAAACTATCTAGGGGCAAAATGCCATAAAATTGTCGCATATCCGGATCGATACTGAATAAATATAGTCGAGCCGGAACGGTAATTCCGGCATCGAATATAAAATTTTTCATTCGACCATTACCCTTTTCTAGCCCTAGAGAATTACTGGATCTAGAAAGGAGATTTAGTAGATTATCGAGTATTAAGTCATCAACTGCAATTGATAAAATGCTCGTGCTTGATTTACTTACAAATTGTTGATCGATTTTGTTTTTTCGAACAATGTATACTGTCCAAATCGAACCTATAATTAAAAGCAGAAATACACAAATAATGATTGCAGTTTTTTTCATCTACAGTTAATTTTCTATGGTTTCACCCACATTTTTAAGTATACGTTTGAATATGTACTGTAGTGCATTTTTATCTGTTTTTGGCAATTCCAACGATACCTCACCAAAGATCTTGTTTTTTCCTTTCATATTGGACTTCAACTGAAGATCTCCGTAAGTTGAAAGGTCTTGCAGTATTTCCTCCCAAGATGCTGTCATTGGAATTTCTAACTGACTGACAACCTTAGGAATTTCTGCAGCGTGTACAATCAAATTCGCCGAATTAGAAAATATATCTTTCCTTATTTTCGCGTTTCTGCTTGTTTTAAAACGGTTTTCTTGGATTGCTGTAATTTGTTCTGCGTCACTGCCAACAAATACCATATCCTTTTTGAAATAAATGTAGACGGGATCCATATTGTTTGGTGTTAGGATTGTATAAATACCTTTATCGTTCAGGGTAATTTGTTGTTTATCCATCCCTAAATCAAGAATATTTTTGAATAAACGCTGATCTTTCGAGGTGAACATCCATAGGAAGCTTGGAACGTATTCATCTTTTGTTTTGGTAACTTCCTGGTATTCATAATCCTGGTCATATTCATAAGCAATATATTCTTTCTTAACCTTTCGCAAATCATTTAGAAAGAAAACGTCATCGCCTCGTTTTATGTTTCCTATAGCCTTTTCATCTAAGCCAATCTCTATCGCAGTTCCAGCTAATTTCAAAAAATCTCCATTTTCTCCCAACAAAGGAGCATACCAACGTGAGAGTAATCCTGGCAATTGTTTCAGATACCCTTCCGTGCTGATATTGATCGATGCGTATGCAAGATGATTTTCAGGAAGATAATTTTTGAATTTTTTATTCATTTTCTTTGCATAAATTTTATCGAAAATTTGTGCAATTTCCTTGTCAAGACTGATATTCCCTTGTATTTTAATATTGTTTTTCTCTTGGATCAGATCCAATGTGGCGTCCTTGTACCCAAATTTTATATTTTCGAAATTAGCCCCAGAGACCGCAGATATTAAATCGTAAGGTAGGGCGTCATTATACAGATCATCCAGATTCGGAATCCAAACGCGCAGTATGTGTTTATTATCCGTCAATTTAACCGATTTGTTTTTAGCTAAATTGTCGGTAGGCTCTAGATAATTGATAAAATCACGGGATAACCAACTTGTAAACAATAGGTTTTTAATTGAGTCATTTTTAGCTTCACGAGCTTGATATGCTAATGTGGAGGCATCAAGCTGCACATCCCAAAGATCAGACGAATCAGCTTCATTCTCGGTTTCTAGGTAGCCTTCTTCATTTTCTAGCGAATCATTGAGAAGAATTTCTGCGGCTTCCTCAGCCGCTTCCAAATCAAATGCGGAATCGATTTCAAGCGTTAATTCATCGGTTTCAAATTCGGTTTCTGACCAAGAAACATCCTGGGAATCAGCCAAATCACCAGAATCTTCAGAATCCAAATAATCGTCCTCCTCAAAGGTGCTTATTGTATCGTCTAATTCGATGCCATAGCGTTCTGCTACCTCTGCATTCTTAAAATAATCGCTTTGAAAGTCACCTGTTAAGACAAGTAACGATTCTTGATTCCAAGCAGCGTGAATTTTGCCATCAGTGGAAACTCTTCTCTGGTAACCGTTGGTTTCAGGCAGCTCTTGATAACTGGAAAACATATTTTTATTCAACTGTTTATCTGCCTTTAGAGGAATTAAAATACCCTGATAATACAAGCTATCGGAACTGGCACGATATATATATGCTTGTCTATTCAGGTCGAAATCAGATTCCATAAGGCTTCCAGGATCGTAATTTACCTCGTCTGTAATACGCTGAAATACCCCTAGCTTTATGAGCGTTTCATTTAAGAGCTCCATTGAACTATTTTCCACGATCGCTCTATTGTTAATAGAAACCACGAATTGTGCGGCTGCTGGTATTTTACGGGTCAACTCCTGTGCATTCACGACCATGCTAGTGAGTGCAGAACTCGCTAGAAGAGCTAAAATTTTTATGTTCATGTTATTATTAATTATTTAAAGTGATGGTGTTTGCAAGTGAAGCTTTTCCTTCAATGAGATCAGTTGCTTTTTGTTTCAAGAATACAGCCTTTGCATTACTGGATAGCTTAGCCTTAGCATGGTTTTGAGATTTTATGACTTTATCAAATCGGATGATTTGGGTGTAAAAAGCCTGCTCAAAATATTTCCTATCGCTTTTGGATATCTTAGCATATTCTTTACCCATAGCGTGTGAATATATATATGATCTTGAGAATGTCCCCGTTTTGACATTATAATGGTAGCTGTTGTTATTACCCAGTGTGCTTTTGAAGTGCCTTCCAAGGGCCTTACTGAAAGCATTCAGTGCATTTATCGAAGAGAAGCTACAGGAAACACTCGCAATGTAATTATCGAAATCTAAACTGTATTGGACCTGGTGAATTCCCTCAGTGTTTTTTAAAATACGAATCATGTCTTGAGTTTCCGCTTGTATTTCAGCCTTTGTTGGAATTTTGATACCGTTTACACTTTTTAATTTCATTAGGGAAGCAACTTTCGTAGTGCTTTTACTAAGATTCAGGGTTGCCTTAATCGTACCCGAACCGTTACTTTTTAAAGTAATGTCCTCAACAAAGTCAAAACATCCTGTAAGCAAGCAACAGCTACAAATCAGCAAAACTACCTGAATAAATAGTCTATTAATTTTCATCTTGTGATTTTTTATCAATTTCGTTAATAAATCGGCAATACATTCAAAACTTAGTCACTTCTACCGTTTGAAAAGTGTACTAGAAATTTATTACACAAAAATACATAAAAAGAGTGTTGACAATATCCCTGAAAGCAGTGGTTTTGTTTCTTTTCTTATTTAGATAGAATCAAACCGTATTCAATGGCTAACTTAATGGCAGTGCCTAAACTTTTAGTGCCAAACTTTTCAATAAGGTTTTTGCGGTGGCTTTCTACGGTATGCGGGCTTATAAATAACTTTTCTGCAATTTGTGGTGTAGTTAACCCCGTGGAAGCGACCAATAAGATCTCTTTTTCTCGGCGAGTTAATTTTGGAATACGAACCAAACCATCTCTCACTTTTTTTCCAACAATGCTTTGGGTTTGCGAACATAGAAATTGATTTCCTCGGACAACCTCATGGATACCTGTGGTAATTTCTTCCACAGAGGTATTTTTTTGAATGTATCCACGTGCTCCTTCTTGCAACGCGCTGTTGATTACCGCATATTCATTGTGTACACTTATCATCATAATTTCCATCTTAGGATATCTCGCTTTTAACGGATTTATGAGTTCAATGCTGTTGGCATCAGGAAGGTTTATGTCCAGAAGCAGCACATCAACAGGCAGGTCTAAAAGTGCTGCCTGCATCGTTGCAGCATTCCTATAATGGCCTACAATCTCGAAAGAATCTTCTTTTTCAAGTATGTTTTTAAGCCCCTCAAGTAAAAGAGGATGGTCATCGGTAATTGCAATCTTTATCATTATGTGGTCGTCTTAGGGAACGATATTTCTACACTTGTCCCAACGTGTTTCTCTGATTGTAAATAGAACGTTCCCTTTAGAAAATCAACACGCGTTTGAATGTTAATCAAGCCTGCCGAATGGTTACCTTTAACGGCAAGTACGTCAAATCCTACACCATCATCCTCAATAGTAATAACATAGTTTTCTGCCTCCTCAACAAGCTGGATAATAATCTGACTGGAGGCGGCATGCTTTACTGCGTTATTGACGAGTTCCTGGATAATGCGATAAACCAAGAGTTGTCTTTTTTTTTCTAACCCATTTTTATAATGTAAGAATTGAACGTCTATCTCAAGCTGTCTATTGGACATACGAATGGCGTAATCCTGTAGAGCCTCATATAAGCCATATTTATACAATAAATCAGGCATTAAATTGTGTGCTACTTTACGCAGTTCCTCTACCGCTGTATCAAGCTGTGCTATTGGCTTGCGCAGGTCATGTTCATCCGGATCAATGAGTGAGGACAAACTGATTTTTGTACTAGAAAGTAAGCCCCCTAACCCATCGTGAAGATCACGGGCCATTCGCTCCCGTTCTATCTCTTGCCCCTCTAACATGGCAGTAAGGGTCGATATTTTCGCTTTTTGTCTTTCTTGATCTAAAGTTACATTATACAATTCTTTATTCTGTCTTAGGTGTTTAGTACGTTGCTTATAGGCATAAAAAAGAAGCAATACTAGGAGAACAAAAACAGAGATCAAACTAATATAATAGTTGCTTATTTTCTCCTTAAAAGAAATTTCGTTCTTGTAGTTTTCTATATCTTGTGTTCGACTTTCGGTTTCCAATCTAGATAGTTTGAGTTCCTGAGACCGCTTTTCTGATTCTAATTCTGAGAGTGCAAGCTGCTTTCTTTGATTTTCTTCATGCAGTTGCAGGTTTTCAAGTTCTTGTTGTTGTTGGATGCTACGAGCGTGCATGAGGCTGATTTGTTGTTCCTTTTTATCACCCTCAAGTTGCATGGTAACAAGTTGCTGGGTTTGGCGTTCTTTCTCAAATTGTGCCTCTAGCCTTTTTCCTAACTCGAGTTGATCTTGATTATATATGGTCTTAAACGTCTCCATATATGCTTTATGGTACCTAAGTGCCTCATCGAGATTACCCTGTTTTTCCGTGATCTCAGAGAGACCCTGGTAAATGTTTAGAACTATATTTTGATCGGTTACTGTGCTTCTTGAAACTTCCATTAGTGCATTTAACAAATAGTCTTTAGCACCTTTAATGTCCTTGTTTTTAAGCGCAATTTCTGCCATGATCCCATATGCCGAGGCTAAGTGAGTATACTGTTCGGTTTGTATTGCTTGGATTTTGGTTAATTCTGCATAATACAAAACTTTCTTTTGGTAACTATCGGGAAAGTAGTTAAAATATAGATGTGCTAAATTATTAGCAACAAATGAAAGATTAGAAGGAAAGGGAATATCAGATTTATTTTTCTCGTAGGTTTCTATAGCCTGTAGGTAGTATTTTTCCGCTTTATCACGAATCTTCCGATCGGACTGTTTCCCCAAGTATTGCTGCTCGTACATATACCCCATTAGCATGTAGGCATCAAATATTGCGATCGGATCATTTTGTTTTACAGCTAGGTCTAAAGCCAGTAAACTATATTTTTCTTGCAATTGATATTCTTGCCAGTTGGCGTAGATTGATCCCAACTCTTTGTAGAGAGACGATTTACGCGTATTTAAACTGGACGAGGGGGATGCTTTCTCGAAATAATTGATCGCATTGATAAAGCTTCTTATCGCCTCACCTTCCCAGTTACTGCGTGTTAAAATCCATCCCTCACAATAATAAACATATCCCTTAATTTCGAAGTCTTTCGATTTAGCGGCATATTGTTGCGCTTTTCTTAAATTATTGGCTGATTGTTCATGGAGGTCCGACAACTTATCATTCATCGCAGCTATTGCATATAAATTGGCGGCGTATTTCCCATCAGACTGGCTAATAGCAAGTTGCAAATTTTCTTCTAGTATCTGAGAAGCTTTATCCTCCTGTTGGTGAAAATATAATGCCGCAATATACTTATTAGCGATTGAGAACCGAGACGGATTGGAGGACTCAATACCTTCGTAATGTGATCTAAGGTTGTCTAACACCTCTTGCCCTGAAGCGCTTTTTACTAAAGACGAAAAGAATAGACTAAAAAATGCACAATAAAGAATTTGTTTAATGGGTCTTATGCTCATCCTCGCGTTTGTTCTAAAATCCAACAGTCCATATGTTAAAGTAAAACGACATAGAAGGAATTATTTTTCTAAAAGTTCAAATTAAATCTCCTTTTGGCGTGAACGAGCAAGGGAATTGATTTGGAACTAAAATTGATCTGCGAAGTTATTCTTTTTTGAAGTTAATTTTCGGAATTATTATCATTTAAATTGCTATCTAATCAGATACGATCGCTTAAAGTGCCTTAAACATTGAAGGCTTGGGGTTCCTTTAGCAGTGATAGCATTAGATTTCGCAATTTTTATCTTCACAAACTATGGCTGTGAACTAATCTCATATGGTGCACTCGAATGACTTTTAAAAACAGTCCGTATTGGGTAGTTTTCACAGGATAATCTACACCTATAAGAGGTAGATTTATCCTCTGGAACTTCTTGTTCTACGCTGTTGCATACGCGACTAAGGATTTGTTGGCTTTTCAGAAAAAAAAGTTTGAAGCGCTTTTATTTGTTTCAAATTAAGTACCTTTTTTAGTTCCTCTTCAGTTGCCTGTTTAACGCGTTTAACAGATTTAAATTCTTTTAAGACTTTTTCTACTGTTGTCTTTCCAAAACCTGGAATATTGTCCAATTCCGATACAAATGTTTTTCGACTTCGCTGGTTTCTATGGAAAGTAATGCCAAAACGGTGAGCTTCATCCCGCAAGTGTTGTATAATTTTTAATGTCTCAGATCTTTTATCTAAATACAAAGGATATTGATCACCAGGATAATACAACTCTTCCAAGCGTTTTGCTATCCCAATAACAGTTAACTCTTTTTCAATCCCCAAAAACTTTAAACTTTTTAAGGCAGCACCTAATTGTCCCTTTCCGCCATCAATGATAATTAGTTGTGGCAACGGCTCATTCTCTTCTAAAAGTCGTTTGTAACGCCTCAAAACAGCCTCCTCCATCGTCGCAAAATCATTTGGCCCTTCTACTGTTTTAACGTTAAAATGCCTATAATCCTTTTTGGAAGGTTTAGCATCTTTAAAAACAACGATTGCAGAAACTGGAAAATTCCCTTGGATATTTGAATTGTCAAAACATTCAATATGTTTAGGCAGAACGGGTAATCGTAAGTCCTTTTGCATTTGTTTGAGAATTCGTTCAGTTTTGAGATCAGGGTTTAATTTCTCATAATGGGTTAACCTCTCTTTCTTAAAATAAGCAACATTTTTCAAAGAAAGGTCTAATAACTTACGTTTTTCCCCCGATTTAGGCACGACAAATCGAATATGTTCATTCCCTTCCAGATCCAGATCAAAAGGAACAACAATTTCTCTAGAGTGACTTTGAAATCTTGATCGAATTTCAGGAATAGACAAACTAAGTAATTCGGCATCAGTTTCGTCTAATCTTTTCTTCATTTCCACAGTCTGTGTTTGGATGATTACTCCATTAACCACTTTTAAGTAGTTAACAAACGCATAGTTATCTTCGGAGGCAATACTGAAAACATCCACATTGGTAATCGAAGAATTAACAATGGTAGATTTACTCTGATAATTATCAAGCTTGTCTAGCTTCAACTTAAGAAGATGCGCACTCTCAAAGTTCATATCCTGAACTGCTTGTTGCATCTGATTTTTTAAACGATTGGTGACAACAGAAATCTTACCATTCAAGATATCTTTAATATCAGATAGATTCTGGTCATAATCCTCTACCGATTGATAGCCCTGACAAGGACCTTTACAATTCCCTATTTGGTATTCCAAACACACTTTGTATTTACCTGAAGCGATATTCTCAGCAGAGAGATTGAGGCTGCATGTTCGCAATGGAAATAATTCTCTAATCATATCCAAAACCACATGCATCATACCGACAGATGCGTATGGGCCATAATATTTCGAACCGTCCTTGATGTGTTTTCTCGTCCAGAACACCCTTGGAAAAGGTTCATTCTTAATAACAATCCAAGGATAAGTTTTATCATCCTTTAGCATGACATTGTATCTGGGCTGATGCTTTTTGATAAGGTTGTTTTCTAACAACCATGCATCAATTTCGGTATCTACAATCGTAAATGCAATTCTATGGATTTTGCGAACTAAGACTCTAGTCTTACTATTGAGTTGTTGTTCATTGACAAAATAAGACCCCACCCTATTTCTTAGGTTTTTTGCTTTTCCTACATAAATAAGCGTGTCTTCTTTATCAAAATATTGATAAACACCTGGTTTATGCGGGATTTTTGTAAGTTCCAATTTAAAGTCAAATTCCATTTTTACTCATAAAAAAAACCAGACCAAAAATAATAATATAGGTCTGGTCTAAATGTATAAAAGATAGATTTAAAAACCTAACCGTTCATCTTCAATTAATTCGGGTTCTTGTTTATTCGGATCATTGCCATAGAATTGAGAAAAATTAGCACAATCCATCTCAAATCGTGTAATTCCACCTTCAGGCATCGGAAAATCTTCCTGAGAATAATTTAAATCTTTATCCGCATATACTTTTTTCATAAACAAGCCAAATACCGGCATTGCTGCTGCTGCTCCTTGACCATAACGCATGCTACTAAAGCTAATACCACGATCTTCTGCTCCAGTCCATACTCCGGTTACCAGTTCAGGTGTAATACCAATGAACCAAGCATCTGAATTATCATTTGTGGTTCCTGTTTTTCCTCCAATAGGGTTTTTCAGCCCGCCAAAATTAGGATCCCATCTCAATCTCGATGCAGTACCCCCATCGACAACTCCCTTTAGCATTTCGACCATTGCATAAGCTGTTTCACTATTTAAAGCTTTTAGAACTTTTGGTGCTTTATCATAAATAGAAGTCCCATTCTTATCTTCTACGCGTAATATCATGGTTGGTTCAACCCATGTCCCTTGATTTACAAAAGCAGAATAAGCGCCCACCATATCAAAAAGCGAGGCGTCATACGATCCTAAAGCAATGGATAAATTGCTAGGAATATTCGAGGTCACCCCCATGCGTTTGGTTAAATCCGCGACATTTGCCGCCCCGACTTCCGAAATAAGATAAGCCGTTGCATAGTTTTGAGAATACTTAATCGCATTTTTCAAAGTAACCGGGTCTCCTCCCTGAACAGTACCTTTGGGGTCCCAATCACCATATCGTCGTCTATGATTAGGAATTGAAACACACGGCCCATACCCATTATCAATTGCATAAGCATACACAAATGGTTTCGCTGTCGAACCTACCTGCCGGGTACCCAATCGAACTTGATCATATTTAAAGTGCTCAAAATCAATACCACCAACCCAAGCTCGAATATAGCCTGTTTTAGGTTCCATAGACATCATTGCATTCCGCAAAAACAGTTTCGTAAACTTAATGGAATCCATTGGGGTCATTGTTGTATCAACAACACCTTTCCAAGTAAACAATGACATTTGAACCTTTTTATCAAATTCCTTTACAATTTCAGCCTCGGACATTCCGTCAGCTTTTAAAATACGATAACGGTCTGAACGCCTCATACCCGTTTTTAGCAAATTTGCGTTTTTGCCACTGAAAGCGTTCCTGCTTTTCCATTGTTTATCGAATTCTTGTTGTAAACGTTTCATCCACTCCGCCTGAGCATCTTCTGCATATTTTTGCATCTTATAATTGATTGGCGTGTAGACCTTTAACCCATCTCTATCCAAATCGTATGGGGTTCCATCTGGTTTGGTAATGGCTAAACGTTGAAATTCTTTTTTGATCACATCTTTCAGTTCCGCTCTAAAATAGGGAGCCAAACCTTCTCCATAATTGGAAATGGTCAATTTTAGACCTAATGGTTCCTCCTTATATTTTTCAAATTCCTCGCTCGAAATAAAATTTTGATTCCTCATATTTTGAAGAACCAAGTTACGCCGTCTGAGTGCATTTTCAGGGTAGCGTACAGGGGAATATGCACCAGGTCCTTTTAACATACCAACCAAAAGAGCCGCCTGTGCCGGGTTCAATTTGTCAGGTGTCGTATTAAAATAGGTACGTGCTGCGGATTTAATCCCAAATGTATTATATGCCCCAAAGTCAACTGTATTGAAATACATCATAACAATTTCTTCCTTGGTATAATTCCGTTCCAATCGCACTGCAGTTAACCATTCCTGAAACTTTTGCATGATACGCTTCAACGAATTCCTTGCACGTTGTTCCCCAAATAGATTTAAAGCTAATTGCTGAGTAATAGTACTTCCGCCTTGTTTATTTCCTGAAAGTGTTAATAGTACGGTTGTAATTGTTCTTGAGTAATCAATACCTGAGTGCTCATAAAACCGTTTATCTTCTGTTGAGACCAATGCATGAACCAAAAAAGGTGAGAGTTGGCTGTATTTAACATTAGACCGGTTATGAACATAATAAGTACCTAATACATGATTGTCGTCTGTGATAATCTCGGTAGCGAGGTTACTTTTTGGATTTTCAAGATCTTTGAACGTAGGTAATTTACCAAAAACACCGATTCTTACACTCAACAAAAAAATTGCTCCTAAAAACACCAACCCAATTAAAATCTTCCATATATTTCTGGAATATTTTTTTATATCCTCTTCTGTAAGCTTATTATTTTTTGATTCTCTCTTCATTTGTCAATTTAATGAAACCATGAAATTCTCGTTTTGGAACAATGCCCTATTTTGGCATAAAATACATTAAACATGCCAAATTTTCTCAATCTGATACAAAAGTATCATATTTTTCCAATATAATTCATTCGAGGTTGAAACTGAAGTCCAATTTAACTACACAATTTCCCTCCAACAAACTATATAAATTTGAATAATAAGTACAATATTCACCATGCGTATGTGTTATATCATTTGAAATACGGATTATGAGAGGGCACAATACGAAGAAAATTCGTCCGCTAGGATCGTCTGAGTGTTCTATTTTCAGGCTGTCCGACTTCTAAACTTATCTAAGATCATTGATAGTTAATTTAGCAGATTGTTACCTCATTTTTTGAATAAGACAAACGGCATAGGCAACCACCCCCTCTTCCCTTCCAATAAACCCCATGGTTTCATTAGTTGTTGCCTTAATCGAAATATCTTCAATAGACATACCAGCGGCAAGGGCAATATTCTCTTTCATTTGAGCGATATAAGGTTTAATTTTAGGGGCTTCCAAACACAACATTCCATCAATATTGCCAAGCTCCCATCCTTTTTGCTGAATTAATTTAACGCAATGACTCAATAATGCTAAACTATTAGCACCTTTCCATTTATCATCAGTATTTGGAAAATGATAACCAATATCTTCCATATTTGCAGCGCCCAGAATCGCATCACAAATAGCATGAGCTAAAACATCAGCATCTGAATGTCCAAAAGCACCTGAATGGTGATCTAAAGTTACTCCACCAACTACAAACGGATGTCCTGTTTTCATTTGATGAACATCGAATCCGAAACCTACTTTTATTTTCATCATATCACGAAGATACAGAGTAAATCCTTAGGTTTAAAACGAAATAAATGCGTAAAAAAAGGTTGATGCAATTTGGTTCAATAGAAATAAAATTCCTAACCTCTAGCGCTAAATTTATATGCACTCGCGAGCTCTCTTTCGCTTGATAAAAAATAGACATCAAAAAGGGGCTTTGAATCTATCCAAAGCCCCTTTTTGATATCTTAATGTTGTGATTTACACAGATACTTCTTCGTTTACAAATTCGTCATATAATTCACCAAAAGCTTCATAATCTACATCAGAAGCAGGTTCGAAGATACGGATATTGTTTTTCTGAATGTAATCGTTAATCTGAGGATCAGTTTCCGTTTCAAATTTAACCACCACATCGGTAAAAGACAATGCTCCTTTGCAAACGTCTACATAACTACCAGAGCCGTATTCCTTTAACTTTTCTGCCTCAATGTCTGTTTGAGCAGCCATCTCAGCATACCTACTTCCTAAAGAGTCTGCGTCAAAATCCTCTTTATATAGAGAATAAAAAACTTTAGCATCCTTAAAGGTAGGATCGTTTTGGTATACTGTCTTTAAATACGCAGGTACCATAGCAGTAAACCAACCGTGACAATGTACAACATCAGGCGACCATCCTAGTTTTTTCACTGTTTCCAATGCTCCTTTACAGAAGAACAAGGATCGTTCATTGTTGTCATCAAAAAATTTCCCACTTTCATCCCGAAAAACTTTTTTCCGATGGAAATATTCTTCATTGTCCAAAAAGTATACCTGCATCCTTGCCGCCGGCAATGATGCAACTTTAATAATTAGTGGATTGTCATTATTATCCACCACAATGTTCATTCCCGACAACCTTATCACTTCATGAAGACGATTTCTGCGCTCATTTATGTTACCAAAACGCGGCATAAGGATTCGAATTTCAAATCCTTTTTCTTGCATAGCATGTGGCAACTGGCGTGTTATTTCAGAAATTTTACTTAATTCAAGGAAAGGCGACATTTCATGGGTTACAAACAAGATTTTCGTTTTTGCCATCTCCAACTGTTTTTTTTATTGAATAGTAAAATCGGTCCACAAAGATAGTAATAATATATCAATTTATCAATTGATTAATAATCATGCATTTTATAATTTAAAATTAATTCGTCACTTTTGCCCTAATTTTAACTACCAATCGTGAAAATATTTCATAGTAAAAAAGCGCTACAGCAAGAACTAGATCAGTTACGCAAAAATGATAAAATCATTACTCTCATTCCAACCATGGGTGCTTTACATCAAGGCCATCTTTCCTTGATAAACTTTGCCAAACCAAATACGGATATCACTGTAGCAAGTATTTTCGTCAATCCAACCCAGTTTAATGATCCAAAAGATTTAGCTAATTACCCACGACCAATCCAAAGGGATATTGAATTACTAGAATCTGTTGGGTGCGATATATTATTTCTGCCAGAAATTCAGGAAATGTACCCGGAAAGTGACACCCCATGGCACATTGATTTAGGAAATCTCGACAAAATTTGGGAAGGCGAACATAGACCAGGACACTTTAAAGGTGTTACACAAATTGTTTACAAACTTTTTCGTTTGGTGCAACCTAATAAAGCTTGTTTTGGGCAAAAAGATTTTCAACAGGTAATGGTCATTGAAAAAATGATCAAAATCAAAAATTTGGCTATTGAACTAGTAATATGTCCAATTGTTAGAAATGAAAAGGGATTGGCACTGAGCTCTAGAAACGAGCGTTTATCCGATAAAGGTAGAGAAGATGCACTTGCAATTTTTCAAACTTTAACGTACATAAAAAATCATTTTACAGAAAAACCTATCGAGATCCTTCTACAAGAGGCCCAAGATATTATACAAGCAAATCCCTCGGTTGAACTGGAATATCTAAGCATTTGCGAAACAAGCACATTAAAACAAGCTCAGATTATTGAAAACGACGAATCGTATGTTGCATTAATTGTGGCCTGGGTGGAAAAAGTACGATTAATTGACAATATATTACTAACCTAATACAGAAAGATTAGCGCTGTATTGATACAAAAGATTAACTTTGCATTATGATGATCGAAGTAATGAAATCAAAAATTCATAGAGCTCGAGTGACACAAGCTGAATTGAATTATGTGGGAAGTATAACAATTGACCAAGACTTAATGGATGCTGCTGACATCATAGCAAATGAAAGAGTCCAAATTGTTAATAACAACAATGGTGCACGTTTGGAAACTTACGTAATACCTGGGGAAAGAGGAACTGGGACCATTTGTTTGAATGGGGCTGCAGCTCGTCTAGTTCAGGTTGGTGATATTGTTATTATCATCTCCTATGCTTTTATGGAGCGTGAGGAAGCAAAAAGCTATTCTCCTGCACTAGTTTTTCCTGATGAACATAACAAATTAATATAGTGAAAAACCCCCTAAATAATCACAACCTTAAACGGTCAGAAAATAATTAATAACCGTATGCATAAGCATCGCTCATATCGCCTGATTATTGCCCAATTCCTACTCGTATGGATGTGCGGAATAATCACTAGCGGAGTTATATTTATGCACAAAGAAGTCACCGCTCAAGGGGAAGTTGTAACGCATATTCACCCTTATGATCTGGGCGAAAAAAAACACCACAAACATCAATCGGATGATGAAATCCGTTTTCTCGACGTTGTATTTCAAGGGAGTTATCTTAACTGGAACTCCGTTATCTTTTCTGCTCCGATTGACCAAATCCTTTTTTATATAGATTTTGCCCACGACATAAAAAACGAAATCAAACAAGCCGTTTTTACTGTTGGTGGTCGCGCCCCTCCTATCCATTTAGCTTAATTTATTTTTTATTAACCCCAGAGACCTCATACTTTCTGGATTAGATTACAAATGCCGAGACTAGTACGTTAGGCAATGTTGTACAGTATATTTATAGCTAAATACTCATGATATTTTCACACTTCAGGAATTTCCTGATTACAATAACCCTGTGCTCAGGGGTCCAATTCGCTTATGGCCAGATTTCCGGTAAAATTGTGGATGATAAACAAGAACCGATTTCAAATGCGACAATTTTATTAGAGGGTACAAAAATAGGTACTTCCTCTGATAGTTTAGGAAATTTTGAGATCCAAGCCGCCTCGAATTCAGCAAACAAATTGGTTGTTAGTGCCCAAGGTTTTCAAACGAGTAAAAAGCACTTGACGAACTCAGAGAACCAACCTTTAATTATTCAGCTTCTAACAGACAATTTAAACCTCAATGAAGTTGTAGTCAGTGCATCTAGATACGGAATGGAACGAAAAAAAGCTCCAGTAATTGTTAATGTACTGAGTCCAAAACTATTCAATGCAACCCAATCAGTTGCCATGTCTGAAACCTTAAATTATCAACCAGGTGTCCGAGTTGAAAACAACTGTCAAAATTGTGGATTTACTCAAGTTAGACTGAATGGAATGGAAGGTGCTTATTCGCAAATACTAATCAATAGTCGTTCAGTATTTAGTGCTCTGAACAGTGTTTATGGGTTAGACCAAATTCCCACAAGTATGATTGATCGAATAGAAGTTGTCAGAAGTGGCGGATCAGCTCTATTCGGAGCAAATGCTATTGCTGGAACAATTAATATAATTACCAAAGATCCCGTTGAAAATGACTGGCAAATAAAGACTACAAATTCGCTAATAGAAGGAAAAGCATGGGATCATAGTATAGACTTTAACACCTCGTATGTAGACCATGATTTACTCGCCGGGGTTACCTTTTATGGAATGCATCGTAATCGTGAAGCTTATGATGCTAACAACGATGGGTTTTCTGAAATGACCAAATTAAAGAATCTTACTTTTGGCACAAAAGTATTTTATAAACCATCTGAATATAACAAAATCACCTTAGATCTAAGCGTGCTTGATGAATTCCGCAGGGGCGGTGATCAATTGGACTTAGCACCACATTTCACCAAGGTCACCGAACAATTGCAAACCAACTCTCTAATTGGCGGTATTACATTTGATCAATATTCAAAAGACTATAAGCATAAGCTTTCACTGTATACTTCTGCTCAATTTACAGATCGAGAAAGTTTCTATGGGGGGTTAGGAGTTGGAAATACTCATCAAGACTCAGTTTTGGCAGCTAATTCATATGGATTAACGGATGATTTTGCCATGGTTGCCGGTAGTCAATATACGTATACGTTCGATAGCGATGTGATCACCGCAGGTATTGAATTTAATAGTAATCGGACCAAAGACAACATCCCTGGTTATAAAAGAACCATAGATCAAAAAACCCATGCCTTAGGTTCCTATGCTCAATATGAGTGGCATATAATTGAAAATTTAAAATCATTGTTAGGTGCCCGATATGACTACACTTACGTAGATGGAAATTACAAGTTAGGCGAATTCAACCGCAATTCTTCTGAAAGTTTTGGGACCTTCAGCCCTCGGATTACCTTACTTTATGATATTACCGAATATTTACAATTTAGAGGGGGATACGCCAAAGGCTTTAGGGCTCCCCAGGCATTCAATGAGGATATGCATGTTAGTTCTATAGCGGGTCAGCAAGTATTTGTTTTGATTGGAGAAAATTTAAAGACAGAATATTCGAACGCCTATACAGGTTCTTTTAATTTTACACAAAACATAGGATCGGTTCAGACCAGTTTACTATTAGAAGGCTTCTACACAGATTTAAAAAATCCATTTACAAATATTATGACCTCAAATCAAGATGATCTTATTATCGAGGAAATGCGTAATGGTACCGGGGCTAAAGTCTACGGATCTAATATTGAATTAAATGTGGCACCATCAGCAAATTTCACATTTCAGACAGGTGGTACCGTTCAAAGGTCCATGTTTATAGATGAACAGCTATTATTTGAGGGAGAAGACCCATCTCAAAATATAAGTTCAAAACGCTTTGTTCGTACGCCAAACATCTATGGTTACATGAATGCCAATTGGAAACCAGTTGAGTCTTTTAGCCTTGACCTCACAGGTATTTATACAGGCAGTATGATTGTCCCTCATTTAATCGCCAAAGATCAAATGCAGTTAAAATCGTCTAAGGACTTTATAGAATTAAATTTGCGACTTGGTTATACCTTCTCTTTGAAAGAGAATTTCAACATGGAGGTTTTTGGTGGGGTGCAAAATATGTTCAACGCATTCCAAAGAGATTTTGATCATGGCCCGCTTCGGGACTCCAAATATATTTATGGTCCGTCAAAACCTAGGACAATCACTTTTGGCGTTAAAATTGGGCATTTTCACTAATGTATTTCCGGTATATATATCTTTTGCCAGTGTTTGTGCTCGCCCTATTCTTAAGAGCGAATGCGCAGTCTGAACCGCAAATAAATTGGTTAACATTTGAACAGTTGGACGATTCATTAACGAACAATCCAAAACCTGTTTTAATTTTCTTCCAAACTGAATGGTGTAGCTACTGCAAAAAAATGTTGGCTGAAACCTTTTCAGATGAAAAAGTTGCAGAACGACTAACGTCCACTTATTATGCTGTAAAATTTGACGCAGAATCTGTCGATACGATTTTTTTTGATGGAATTCATTACACCAATAGTGTCAAAAGAAAAACTACAGGAAAAAATCACCAGATAGCCAAAATTTTAACGGGGATGCAAAAAAACCTAGTTTTCCCTGTCACAATACTATTAAATGATGATTTCACAATAAGGAGTAGAAAATTTAACTATTTAAGTAGGAAGCAAATATTAAATATTTTATAAATTTACAACAATTAGTGTAGCGATACCTATAAACCTATCGTATTCACTTACATTATTTACGATACTAAAAATTTTATGAAAAACTTTAAATTACTCTTAGTTGCAATTGTAGCCCTATTGAGCGTTAGTTCATGTATGAAAAATGAATATGTGGAAGATAACTCTTGGGAAGAAAACCAAGCAAGAATTGATTCTGTTTTAAAAGCGCAAAAACCAATATTAGAAGCATATGCAATGGAAAACTTCGGTGAAAACCGTCAATATGATGATTCAACGGGTTTTTGGTTTGAGGTTCTAGCAACACCTGAAGAAGGAACAGAAGACGATTTTGAATATTCAATTTCACCTCAAGGTTCTTTCGTTACCCCAAGTGCAAAAGTTAAATACAAGGGACAATTGTTAGACGGAACGGTATTTGACGAGCCATCCTTAGCAACTGATATGCTTATTCGCGTTGGAAGTTCTTATCAACAAGGTGTTATTGCAGCCTGGACTATCGCATTTTACCCAAAAACAGTTATGTTTAATGGAAAAGAATATCATACAGGATTAATTCCTGATGGATTGAAAAAAGGTCACAAAATTAGATTTGTAGCCCCTTCTCCTTACTGCTACGACAATGCGAAACGAGAAAAAATTCCTGCAAACTCTCCACTAGATTTCACTATTGAGGTTGTCGATATTAAAGAAGCTAATTAATAATAGTTAGACTTTTTAAAAAGGGTGTTCCATATGGACTGTCCCCAAAAGTTTGGACAAATTTAGTTATTAGATTTGTAATAATGAGCCCGATATTCCGTCGGGCTCATTCCATTTAAATTCAATTTTTTTATCCGTTTGTTATTGTGTTATCGTATATACTTTATAATATCTCATTTCAATTGATCTGTCGATTCATATCTGTTTAGATAGAAAAGTTCTGACTTTGCTAAGTCATTTTTTTTCAATCATTTTTTTTAATTCCTGCAAAGCTAATGGGAAGGATTTATTCATAGAATTTATATACTCATCTATCGTATCAACCTTAACAATCAGTTCTATCCCGTTTTCGTTCGGCGTAAGTTCGTAACTTTCCAGAGCGTTAGTCCATTTTTCTGTAGCATCATCCATAGGTTGTTCTTCAAAATTTTTTAATTCACCAATATGCCTAAAAACTAACTTTTGTGGAACTATGATTTGGTTTAATATACTGTACATTCCGTCACCCTGTGGTGTAAGTAGATGTATTTTATTTCCCTGCGAAAAACTATCGGTTTTATAATAGCTGCCTTTACAAAAACTATGAGTCCATTTTGTATAACTTTCTTGTTCCCACAGATTATCCCACACTTCATTGGCAGTAGCATCAATCTGTATTTTAAATTGTAAAGTTTGCATTTTTATTATTTTTTCAATTTACTTTCATATAATTTAATCCACTGTTTTACACTAATTTTTGTCATCAATTCGCCAATAAGTGTAAACGGGATTTCTTCTATGTTTTTAAATCGGATGCAGGATTTACCCATATCCAATTTTTGCTTACTGTGTTTAGGATATTCTACCACAAACCAATCCAATAGCTCAAGGTTAGAATAGATACCCATATGATAGAAATTAATCGAGTTTTTTTGCGAAGCAACTCCGGCAAAAGGTAGGGGTTCGGACGGTTTGCAATGATAACCCGCAGGATATATACTATGTGGTACTACATAGCCCAATCCACCATAACTAATCGCAGGTTCAAAACCTTCTGGAAGATTTTTTAAAATAGTGTTATGTAATTTGTTGAAGGCTTCTGCTCGTTCTGGTGGAACTTTTGATAATATTTCTTCTACTGTGTTTCCTTCTGTTTTCATAAATAAGTCAATTTATCTATGTTGATCTATTAAAATATTGTTTAAGTCCGGGTCTGTCAAAGTAATGTGAGCTGGTCCAGTGGTGTTTGTGTCCGCTTCTGTTGATAATACAATGCCACATCTTTTTAAATGCTCTTGAATTGCTCTTACGTCATCAAATCCTTCAATATTTTGTGCGTTTTCGTCCCAACCTGGATTAAAGGTGATAATGTTGTTTTCAAACATCCCCTCAAATAATCCGATGATGGCGTTTCCATTTTTCATTATGAGCCATTTTTGATTGATGTCGCCACCCAAGTCTGAAAACCCCAAATTTTCGTAAAATCTTTTTGATTTATGAATGTCTTTTACTGCAAGACTGATTGAAAATGCTCCTAATTTCATTGTTGTATTCATTTTTATTAAATTCAAAACCCATTTAAATGTTTGTAAAAGCATTATTTACAAATATATAAAAGTGAAAAAATTATTTAGAGTTTTCATAAGCCTTTTTTAGCCATTTTATTATCTAGCGGTCAATCATGTCAAATTGCTTTTTTCTTCGCACACTCACATAAGTGTTATTATGGGTAATTTCAATATCTTCTCAAGTTGAAATTTCAAAAATAAGTTTGTCGTAAATAGGTTTGAAATGTTCTTTGCCTTGATATTGAGTAATAATTAAATCGTCTGTTTTTTAGGCAGAATCGCCATCTGAATTTCTTACTTTATGAGTCACCAGATTGGTAAAACCGTAAGTGAAGTCGTGTTTTTCTTTAAAGAATTTGATGATTTCCCCGTACTTTTCAAAGGTTTATCCATGTTTATGAACAGGTTATCAATCATTGTTTATGTTGCTTGTTCCATATAGTTTTGTTTGCAGTAATTGTTAAAATGATTTAAGGAACTTCTTAAAGTTTGTTTTGAATACTTTTGGGACAACCATCTACGGCTCTTATCCGCTGTATCGCTCCCAATTTTCCGCTTAGCGATACTACTGTGAGCATTACTGTACCGTTGTCGTGGTTCAGCATTGCTTTATTGGTTGCCATAGCTGCTGTTTATGATAGGTTACCACCATTTAAACTAGTAGCCGGTGGCTATTTAATTAAGGTTCAGGATTTCTGCACCGTCCAAAGCAAATGCGGTACACAATTCAAATGCTTTCTGTGATTTGAGTTTGGCAATGTCCAATGCTTGTCCGCTTTTGCCTCCAACTCTTCCATATTTTAAATCCCAATTATTGACGTTTATTTCTAACTTTGTTCCGAAAATTTTAGCTGTTCCCTCAATGGTAATACGTGCCATAATCGGAGCATAACTATTCTTTTTCAGTTCGTTCTTTTTCAAATATAAAAGTAGTTTGAACGTGGACTTTTTTTTCTGTTCTATAACTCAAATGTTTAAAATTAAACATTTGAGTTATAGGGACCATAAAATGGTTATTAAATACTGAAATACAATCAGTTAATCCATATGGTTACCTTTGTTAATCGGCCATGAATTAGTTACCTGACCTTGTATTTTCAAGCCCAAAATCCATCAAACACCGAGTTCCAAACTAAGACTACTATTTTATAAAGCATTGTATAGTAACGGTTTTAATCGTTTTGCTTATTTTTGCTGTTTATTAATCTTTTTACATAAAAGTCTAACACATGAAAATTGCTTTAGCGCAACTAAACTACCATATCGGAAATTTTGAACTAAATAATCAAAAGATAATACATGCAATCTCGCAAGCTAAAAGCAACGGAGCAGATCTCATCGTTTTTGCTGAACTCGCTATTGGAGGGTACCCAGCTAAAGATTTGCTTCGAAATCCAGCATTTCTAAAAAGTTGTCAAGAAAGCCTCAATGAGATAGCCACGCATTGTAAAGACATTGCTTGCATTATTGGAGCTCCAACTGCCAATCAAGATGGTGAGGGCAAAACGCTCTATAATTCGGCGGTATTGATCGAGAACGCAGTAGTGACCCATATTACAAATAAGAGTTTATTACCAGATTATGATGTCTTTGATGAATATCGATATTTCGAACCAAATAAAACAGTTAAATGTATTGAATTTAAATCCAAAACTATTGCCTTAACTATCTGCGAGGATTTATGGGACGATGACGGATTGAATTCATATGTAGGGGATTTGATGCTTGATTTGGCTAGTCAAAATCCTGACCTGATCATCAACATTGCCGCGTCTCCATTCTCCTACTCTCATTTTGAAAATAGAAAAAGAATTCTACAAAAAAACATAAGCAAGGGAGATGCTCCTTTGATCTATGTGAATCAAATTGGAGCTCAAACAGATATTATTTTTGATGGTAGATCACTTGCTTTTAATAGAAACGGAGAAATTATTCAAGAATTAAAGGGATTCCAAGAAGACTTGCAATATGTGTATTTTCAAGACAAGGAGTTAACTAACCAAGATCAACCTAAAGATTACAAAGAGCCCACAGAAATTTCCTTAATACATGACGCTCTTATCCTTGGTTTAAGTGATTATTTCAGTAAATCTGGATTTAAAAAAGCAGTTATAGGGTTGTCAGGGGGGATAGATTCCGCCTTAGTAGCGACATTAGCATCTAAAGCATTAGGAGCTGAGAATGTACTTTGTGTTTTGATGCCATCGATTTATTCTAGCGATCACTCTATTAAAGATGCCTTGGATTTAGTAGCGAATCTAGGTTGTAATCATCGAATAATTCCAATTAAAGATATTGCTTCTGCGTTCGAGAGTTCCTTGGAAGAAACATTTGCTAATTTACCAAAAGATACTACAGAGGAAAACATACAAGCACGGAGCCGTGGAACATTATTGATGGCTATTTCCAATAAATTTGGTCATATTTTATTGAATACATCAAACAAAAGCGAAGCTGCCGTAGGTTATGGTACCCTATATGGAGACATGGCAGGTTCATTAGCTGTCATTGGAGATATTTATAAAACCCAGGTGTATCAACTTGCCCAGTATATCAATAAAGAGCAAGTAATTATTCCGATAAATAGCATTGTTAAACCCCCTTCTGCGGAATTAAGGCCTGGCCAAAAAGATTCCGATTCACTCCCTGATTATGATCTATTGGATTCTATACTGTTTCAACTTATTGAAAAGGAAAAATCCACTCAAGAAGTTCTTAATTTAGGATTCCAACACGATGTTGTTAGGAGAATCAACAAACTTCTTAACAATGCCGAGTTTAAACGTTTTCAAGGCCCACCTATCCTAAGAGTGAGCTCCAAAGCATTTGGATCAGGAAGGGTCATGCCGTTGGTAATGAAACATTCATTTGGAGATTAAACTTTCATAAAGATTTTTAGTCAAAAAGTAAAACGAGAATTATGAAAACTATTTGGTCCTTTTTCATTACAGGAGTGCTGATTTTATTCGCATCTTGTAGCGGGTATAAATACAATACAACTCGGGTACAGAGTTTAGATTTTTCCCAATATAAAACCTATGGTTGGTTGCCCCCAGTGGACTCTGAATCAAAAAACTATTTTACAAGCGATATAGCAAGAGATAATATCTTATCAACTGCAAATCGAGAAATTGAAACTCGAGGATTAACATATAGTAAAGAAAATCCTGATATTTTATTTCGATATGTAGCTATCGTTAATAATAAAAGCCGAATGGTGTATAGCAATTCAGGTTATTACGGCATGGGTTGGGGTCGTCCTTTTGGATATGGTTGGGGCTTTGGTACCGGATTTCCAATTGGGAAAGAAAAGGTTCGTTATTCCCACCTGATCATTGAAGCACTTGACCGGAATAAAAATTCCGTAATATGGCAAGCTAGAGGTTCAGGAATAATTGACTCGCCGGAAAAATCCATTAATAAATTACCAGAAGTGGTAAAGGGTATTTTTAAAGAATATCCATTAAAATAAAGGACTCAATAGAAGAATAAATGTTTTTTTAGACTCTAATTCTGAAGGATTCAAACTTTTAGTATAAGATTAAAGAGTTTCCCCTTAAATAGTTAAGGGGAAACTCTTTTTTTATGACCAATTGAAAACAGGCTAAATTGATGGACGTTGCTTCAAATAAAATGGGACTTCAACATGATCTTTGGATTTATTTTTAATAAGTTCCGCAGCCAATTTCCCCATTTTTTCAAAGTCAGTGGAAATAGTTGTAATTCCATTCAAAATAAATTGTTTCAAAGGTGTTTCATTGTATGAGATAACACCTACGTCTTTGCCAATTTGCCGTTTCTTACTAATGATCATATCAAGTAATTTAACAAGATCGTCCTCAGCAATATTTATATAACACGTTCCATTGGATATCTTTTCTTTATCTAATTCGCTAACTAAACTATGGTTAAACGCGTATTGTTGAGCAAATTTGTAGAAGCCTTTGATAATGGCTTTGGGATAATCACTATTGTCAGGGAAAATTAATTTTATAGTGTCATATTTACTTAACGCCGGCAAAGCCTCTTCCAAGGCGCCATAAATATCCTTTTCATAATTTTCGTAAACTGCAGCAAAATCTCCGGCTATGTCACCTATGAATTTACCAAGCAACACGAGCTTTTCTTTCGGAATGAGTTTATTGATTACTTCGGAGGCTTGGTCTCTCCCCTCTTTAAAATGAGGGAATAACACATAGTAATCGTAAGTTTTCGTGAAATTCCCTAATAAGGTTCGCAGATACGATATATCACTATTGTAAACAAAAAGATCGATTGCAGCGTCATCTTTTAACTCCTCTGCAAATGAATCATAAACTATCTTCTTATGAGCACTTAGCTTATTGAGCAACAGCGCAATCTTCTGCCTTTGTTTTACATCAATGGTTGCTACATAATACCCTTTTCCAGGAATAGAAGCTATTACCTCAGAATTCTTTAAAAACTTATATGCCTTCTCAACAGTGTCTCTAGAAATATCCACATAAACACTCAGTTCATTAATAGATGGCAACATATCGTCCTTTTCAAGGGTACCGTGTTTTACAGCATCTATAATTGCACTGGCTAATTGTTGATATTTTGGTGTGGCCGAAAAATCACTAATTTGAATAGTTTTCAAAAAATCATTTACCTTACTTGTCATGTTCTGGTCAGAGATTCGATATAGGTTTATACTCTTTTCCATCCTAAGGTAAGTAAAATACTTGTTTTAATGGAGTACAAAGAGGAGAATTATCTGAATTTGTTTCCATCAAATCTTTCATATATGCCCACCATTCCTTCATAATAGGATCTTCTTTTAAAGAATCCTCGTTAAAATAATCGTGTCTTTTTTGTATAGCAAAGAGGTCCAGTGTTTTGGGATCAAGAAATATTGCATAGTCATAAATGCCATTTTCTTCAAGAAGTGTT
Source organism: Sphingobacterium sp. GQ94 (assembly GCF_059758715.1). Taxonomy (NCBI): domain Bacteria; kingdom Pseudomonadati; phylum Bacteroidota; class Sphingobacteriia; order Sphingobacteriales; family Sphingobacteriaceae; genus Sphingobacterium; species Sphingobacterium sp. GQ94. Next base: position 213,905 of record NZ_JCAXEC010000003.1, on the reverse strand, counting down.
AATAGTTTAGGCCATATTTCCTGATGTCTCCGAAAATATTCACTTTCAAATCCATTCTTAAGTTTCATTTTAAATGCAATTTGTTGCATAGCCTATCCTTTAGAATCAACATTAAATTCATATTTACCAGACCCCAATTCGACGATTACGAATCCGTCCTTTTGGCTAATTGATCGAACGTAGGATTGTTTATTTAGTCCTTTTCCATTCAATAAGATAGCACTAGGTTTATCCGTTTTAATGTAGCAAAATGCGGTAATATTTATCGGGATTTCAATATTTTGAACACGCTTACCCTTTGAAACTTTCCACGAACTTGAGATTTCCCCTGCAATAGAACGGTAACTTCCTTCAACTTTAGTTACACTATAATCACCAATCTCAGGCTTGATTATGATTTGTTGGTATCCATTTTGAATGGCTTTAATACCAATCATATTTTCGAACATCCATTCATTCACAGATCCAAAGGCATAATGGCTAAAAGAATTCATTGCGGCATTATGGACAAATCCCTTATCCTTAGTAAAACTATCCCAACGTTCCCAAATGGATGTTGCTCCATTAGCAACCTCATAACCCAAAGAAGGATATTCAGTACTCAACATCAGACTATACGCTTTATCTGTTGATCCTGAAAGCGATAATGCTGGTAATAAGGGCTTAAAACCTAAGAAACCAGTACTAAGTTTATTTCCATTTTTTTCAACTAATTCTCTCAAATATTTACCCGCAATTTCAGAATCCTTGTGGTCTAGTATTCCAAAATAAAGTGCATTAGCATAAGCAGTTTGAGTATGACCGTAGAATCCATTCTGTCCTTCTACATACCCTGCTCCATTTCCATAAACTTTGGCATCAGTCTTTAATGTGCCATTCTCTTGCATATAATGTTTTTTAAATCCTTGACGAACCAATTCCATTTCATTTTCATAGGTTTTTGCAAGATTTTGTTCATCAATAGAATGGCACATTTCTGCCATAAGTTTATTACAATAATAGTAATACATAGTGGCCAGTAAATCAGGACTGGTTTTATCTCCAACAGACAACCAATCACCAAAACCACCCTTAGGTGTAACGTCCTCAAAGGACCCCTCTACCAGAACGTGGTCTTTGGTTCTTTTCTTTAAAAACTCCATAAACTTGCGCATATATGGAAGTGATTCTTTGACGATTAGACGGTCATCATAGGCTTTAAAAATCTCATAAGTACAAATGATGCCGGCCTCAGACCAACCTGGTGAAAAAGCATCATCTGCACGAATGGCAGCTACGCCCTTTTCATTAACTGGCATTGGAGCATAAACAGGGAATGCCCCATTTGGCCATTGTGCATCATTTAAATCTTTGATCCATTTTTTATGGAAAGGTGCTACATCAGCATTATAGATTGCTGATCGCATATAAATTTGTGCATCCCCTGTCCAGCCCAAACGTTCATCACGTTGCGGACAATCGGTAGGTACATCCAAATAGTTAGCCCATTGCGTCCAAACGATATTACTGTATAACTGATTTAACATTTCGCTATCTGAGGAAAACTTCCCGACTTGCTGAAGGTTAGAACTCAGCGCAAGACCTGTTAAAAAATCCTTTTGAGGAGCAGATTTCAACCCGGAGATTTCTACATATTGAAATCCATGAAAAGTAAAACTAGGGCTCCATATCTCTTCCTTGTCCTGTCCAGAAAAAACATACGTGTCTGTTCCACGCGCCCTTCTTAGATTCTCTGTCATCAAACTCCCATCAGTATGTAACATTTCGCCATATCGAAAAACTAATGAATCCCCTGCTAAGCCCTTCATCTTCAACCGAACTATTCCAGCAAAGTTTTGACCGAAATCAACTATATACTTTCCTTGGGCATTTTTTGTAATGGATTTGGCAGATAACTCTTTAATCACCCGTACTGGATTACTCGGATATAGCTCTAATAACTGATTTTGTTGATTTGGAAATTCATTCACATTTTCCCAATTCTTATCATTAAAACCGATGAGATTCCAACCATCAGGTTCTTTGTTAGCATCGTGTGTTTCACCTTCTAAGAAATCAGATTCCTGTACTGCTCCTGTCGAGGTCTTCCAAGAATCATCCGTGTAAAAAATTTCCTTTGAACCATCTTTATATACAACATCTATTTGTGCTTTTAATAAGGGAAATTTTCCGTAAAATTGATTTACCTGTGGAGAGCCAACTAATAATGCATACCCCAGATAACCTGCATACCAACCGTTTGAAAGAATAGCGCCTAAAGCATTTTCGCCAGATTTTAAATGATGACTCACATCATAAACATTATAATAAACTCGTTTATTATAATCTGACCAACCTGAAGCAAAGTAATCATCGCCTATTTTTTCTCCATTAATATAAAAATTATGTAGGCCTAAAGAACTAATATAGAGGCGAGCAGATTTAATCTCTTTTTTAATCTGAACTTCTTTCCGGATATATGGTGATGGGGGTAAATGGTACTCTCCTTTCTTCGCTAGATAATTCAAATCCTTACCGATCCATTTAGCTTGCCATTGTGTGGCATTAAGTTTTGCCATCTCCCAGCTTGAAGATTCACTCCAAGCTCCTGATTGATCCTTTTGGTTCCAGGCCATAGTTTTCCAATAGACCTTTTGTCCTGATTCTAGAGGTTTTCCAGCATATGGGATCTGATTAGTCCTTGTACTAATTATTTTCTTCGTATCCCAAAGATCCCCTTGGTTCTGCTTGATTTTTTCAATAGAAGAGGCGACAATGATTCGATAAGCCGATTGATACAAGTTATACCCATTTCCTTTAAGTTCCCAACTCAATCTTGGACTTATCTGCTCAATAAATGGTTGCTCCTTATACTCTACCCTAAGATAGGATGGTTGAATTCCCTGGGCAAAACTTTCAGCAGTAACTACCCAAAAAATTAAGGAAAGTAATAGGTAGAAAAAATTCTTCAAATTCATTATTTTATAATTTTAATTTCTTTAGGAGCATCTATTTCAGAAATAATTTTTCCGTTTGCATCCTTGGTATGTTTAACTCGAATGGTTCCATATTTTGTCGGAAATGTACCTTCGGCATAACTCAAATGGCCAAGATTTGGTTTAATACGATACGCCTTTCCACCTGGCTGAACAACCTTTATTCCTAAGACATGCTCCGATAACCAGATTGTAGGACCAGATGCCCATCCATGGGCAAAACTATGGCGATGTCCAACATAACAATAAGCGCCAAAATCACCATGGATATCCACCTTACCTTCCGGCACTAGCTCATCTATTCGGCTAGCATTCGGCAGCCAATCCATATTAAAATCCTCCCAGAAAGTTGTTGCCCCTAAATCCAACATCGCTCCCCAGTATTCTGAAATGATATCCATTGCTTCGTCATATTTCCCGGCTTTTGCCATAGCCTCCAACATATAATACCCATAAAAAGTTGAAAACTTCTTAGCGCCTCCTATTTTTAGAACTTCATGATAAGCTTTGTCCTTATCCATCAACCCCACCAATGACATCAACGCAGCCGCCTGTTTGGAATTATTATGCTTAGGCACCACTTTTCTCATTTCCAAAACCGTTTGATCGCATAATTTTTTCGTTTGTTGATCGTTCAAAAACGAACTAATTTCTGACGCTTTTTCCAACGCCAATATGGTCATCGCTTGCAATCCAGCATGAACAGCTAAACTATCCTCACTAGATGGCCAATCCAAAAATCGAGTTCCATCCATATGTTCTTTACCATCAACTACTTTAGTCAGAATTTGCTTTACAAGACCCTGCAAATAAGGCTTTTGAGCCTTCAAGTATTCTAAATCCCCATGAGCCATATACCAATCATAATGCAGAACTATCCACCACATGGAATACGTACTTATTCCGCACATCCATCCAGGTAAAGGAGTTGACTCTCTTGCTAAATCCAAACTTTTTGGTACAACCTCATTATAGCCAAATACAGTATTAACGGTTGCAACCTCTGGATGCAGGTCACCGACCCAAACCAATCGGTCCCGCTTAATAGCATCCCATAAGTAGTCTTGCATATTTAAATGCACTGTATATGCTCCTACGTCCCATATTTTATTCAGCCGTTCGTCACTGCTTTTAAAAGAACCTATATAAGGTAGGTCACGATAAGTAGAAATCACTCGAACCTCTCTTAAATGAAGCTCCGCTTCCGAATCCAAAAAATCAATTCTGACAAATCTGAACCCAGATTCACCACTCTGATTTTTACCTAACCAAGGAAGTTGCATTTTAAAATCGCGCATTGCATGATCATTTGTTGCACCTTTATCACCAATATTTGACATGGCCTCACTAACCGATTCACCAAAGCGAATACGAACATTCCGCGGAACATTTCCACCTGACCACATTCCAGTAACGATTTCAACAGCGCCATTAAGTTCCTTTCCAAAATCCAACAGAATCGAGCTTTTTTGCTCTCCCTTGTTCTTTAAGATTGTGATTTGATCATTCGTAAGATTTGCCTGCCCATCTCCATCAAGCATAAGATTTTCACCTTTTTGAATATCACCTTGTTGCCATATAATCCGAGTGGGGTAAACATATTCCCTTGTTAAAGGGCTGATATGTTTGGCATTATCGCTTAATTTGGTTTGTGCATGCCCACTCAGGGCGATAAAAAAAATACAATAAATAAGAATAAATATAGAATTTGTCTTCATGGTTACTATAGGTTTGATCAGCATTAATGCCTAAATGTATACATTGAAAATGATATGACTATCCTGCACCCTCATGACGAAACAGGAGCTTAATGAATTGGGAGCTTCAAAACTAATATTCAGAAGTCTTACAAACTGTACTTCCCAGAAAGTACTTCGTACGTTTTAAATCCCTCTTCCTGAGAAGGCAGTTCTTTAATGCTTTTGGGATAGCCAGATATATTTACATTTTCATTCTTTGGAATTTTTAAGATAGCGGTTGAATTCACGGGAACATTAATTTCCAAGAATAAACGTTCTTTTGTTCTCTTCCAATGACAGGTAATTAAGCCAACAGGTGAATTAAAACTTGCATTCACCCAATCTAGGTGTGTTTCTTGCCCAGTGGGTGGTTGTACCAGAAATTTTGTATACCCTGGTTCCAACATTTTGATACCTCCTAAACCGTCTATCATCCATGCCCCTGGGTAGAGATAGGAACTATGAAGTAACGAATGTCCAGGTAAATCCTTTTCCCACATTTCCCAAATTGTTGTGGCATCATTTTCTTTCATATAACCCCAACTTGGATAATCCGTTTTACTGGTCATACTGTATATTAAATCATTACGATTATTGTCTCGGAGCCATTTAAAAAGCAACGCACCGCCGGTAATTCCTGCATGAATATGTCCTTTACGGGTTACTAAAATTTCCTTCTCCAAACTCGCTATTATTCTAGGTTTTTCAAAATCTGGAGGTACATCGGCTAATAATGCTGCCGCTAAGTTTGCCATTGACCCATCGGCATAGTTGGCTTCTTCTTGATTGTAGAATCTTGCATGGATAGCCGCCGAAGATGCTTCAGCTTTATCAATCCAGGTTTTGGCTTGTATTTCCTCCCCTAACAAAGTGGCAATTTTTGCCGCTGTACGTAAATTATATACCCGATAGGAATTATTTAAGGCCAGTGTTTCTTCTTTGTCATTATTCATACCCTCTGCTGTTGCATTTGGCCATAACCAATCCCCAAGAAAATCCCAGGTGCCCCCAAAGCGTTGCAATAGATCATTTTTTACCTCAGTATCTAAAAAAGCAAGCCAAGCTTTTATTAGCTCATAATTTTCGCTCAGCACTTTTTTATCTCCATAATGCTGATACATAAAATATGGGAGAGAAACGACAATTCCACCCCATGATGGACCTCCACCACCCCAATAGGTTGGTGCAGTATGTGGTAATATGCCATTATTCATAACCCTTCCACTTGTTACAGCCTTTCGTGCATAATTTTTATCACGCATATTTCCAACCATTGGTTCTGTGCCCTGAACATCTCTCCAATCCTGCATCCATTTAGAATAAAAAGCCCCAAGTTGATAATTCATCATTCCGGTCTCACTGGTGGCGTGAGCATCACCTCCATAGCCCATTCTTTCCCTTTGCGGGCAGTCTACAATAAAACCTCCAATTGATAAATTTTCGAATGTCCACTTTATGCGCTCGTATAACCAATTTTGCAATTCATCTGAACTTTGAAAGGTTGATGCATTCTGAAAATCAGTTCGGATCATCCATCCTTTAATGTCTTCTAAATCTGGCTTCTCAGAGAGCCCTTTAATGGTGATCCAACGCCCTGAACTATAATTGAAACGGTTTCTAAATACTCCTTTTAATCCCTCACCAATAATAAAGGCACTGTGTAGATTAAATGTCTTTTCCTCTAATTCTCGTTCGGAATATAAAAACTCAACGGTATCTCCGGGGTTACCTTTCACCTTTATTTGCGTCCATCCTGCAAAGTTTTCTCCCATGTCAACACGAAAACTGCCATCGTTTTGCTCTTTAATACTAATGGGTTTGATTTCTTTTGCTTTTATATTCCCATGGGTATTGGACGCTGAAATATTTAAGTTTAGTGTATACTCCTTGGCATTTCTCCATTTGCTATCATCAAATTCAGGGGTATTCCAATCGTGTTCATTTTTTCTATCATCCCATAATTCTCCTCCCATTTTGCCAAAATCCCATGAACCAATTAGTCGGTTTGGAGAATCTTGATGTTTCCAACTATTGTCAGAAACTAATTTATGCATTACTGTATTTGCTTGCTCTCCTTTTGAATACAGATTAGCTTGAGCAGTAAACATTGGCAGCAAAGGTCTAGAACCATCTAAATCATAGGCAGGAAATATCGACCAGGAGGTCCCCAGCCATACGCCAATCACATTCTTGCCTTTTTTAAGAAATGGTGCTATATCATATACCACATAACGAGCTCTTTTGGTATGATCGCTCACCGTCGGAGCTAAAACTTCATCGCCCACCCGAACACCGTTCACATACAGTTCGTGATAACCAATTGAGGCCAAATAAAAATTTGCTTTTTCAACAGATTTCGGCAGTTCGAATGTTTTTCTAAACCATGGATCCCAAATGTTACAATCAACCTGATTTGGATCATAAAGCTCAGTTCCGCCAATCCATTTACCTTCCCATAAATTATTTTCCATTAACCCAGTTGTCCATTTTGAGATCTGACTCCAAGCGGATTGCTGATCATCCTGGTCTTTAACCGACACTTTCCAATAATAGGTTTGGTCAGAAAGCAAATCAGCTCCCTGATAGGTAATCTGACTCATGTCATTGGAACTAATCCAACCCGAATCCCAAGATTCTGCTTTATCAGCCAAAAGGTATTCCTTTGACTTTGAAACCAAGATTCGGAAGGAACGTTGATTTTGCGCAAATTTATTTTTTTTCTGACTCAGTAAAGTCCAGCTAAAACGTGGTCTTGGTTGATCTAGTCCAATGGGGTTTGTTAAGTATTCTATTTTCAGATCCACAGGTAATAGTGGAGATTTTGCAACACTCATTCCATAAATACTGAACAATAAAAGTATGATAATAAAACATTTGTTTGGACGATTTACTTCAAGCATGGTATTAGAATTAGGTTAGATTCCTAAAAATATAAAATCCAACCAACAAATGTTCGAAATCTTAAATTTTGTACAGCAGGATAGTACATGATAGATGCTGGCAAACAAGGGGAAGAATGCAAATTTGTTTATTACAAAAATGAGTTGATTGACTGGTTAAAAAAAACAGTACGATCAACTCATAATTTGGTTTACCCAAAATATTCAAAAACGCTTAGGCAAATATTCTATCCAATATTATTTGTTTAATATGGCAAGGGTCAACAGTAGCATCCTCAATATGTTCCTTTGTAATTAAAACTGGATAATATTGGGGTTCAATATCAATGCTTCCATGAGAGCCTTTTACTAAGTTGGCATCCAAAGGAATTATATCTAAAACTGCACGGAATCCAGCTTTTTTCATTAAAAGTTTAAAAATAGCTCTTGATTTGGAACTCATAAACATTTCTACAGGGTCATATCCGGGTTTTTTGTGGATATCAACCATACGGGCATAATCCGGAGCCAATTCATCATTCATCCAAAAATAATAGGTAAACCAGGAATCTTGATCACTTAATAACACTAAATCTCCAGATCGTTCATGCGCAATTCCATATTCTTTTTGTTCCTTTTTATCCAACACCTTACCAATCCCCTTAATCGTTTTTAAGAGGTCTTTAAGATGGTCTCTAACTTTTTCGGTTTTTGTGTATACATGGGCAATCTGATGGTCAGAAACTGCAAAAGCCGCTGAAGCTCCCGCATCTAGGAGTTCTAGACCTCTTTCAATTCGTATATCTAACAGACCTTCTTGACGCAAAATCCGATTAATGTGAATTGGGTTATTGACAGGTGAAATACCATATTCTGATAAAAGAATTACCTCTACATCTCTAGATTCAAAAAAATTCACAAGATTTTCAAGGAGCTGATCTATCTTGAGAAGCTCAGGTTTAATTTCCTCTCTATTAGGACCAAATTTTTGCAAGCAATAATCCAAGTGTGGCAGGTAAATTAAGTTCAATGTTGGCTGATGTGTTTCCTCCACATACATTGAGGCATCAGCTATCCATTTTGAGGATGCAATATTTGCATTCGGCCCCCAAAAACTAAAGAGGGGAAATGGTCCTAACTTTGCTGTTAACTCGTCCCTTAGCGTACTTGGAAAAGCATAACAATCCGGAATCTTACGACCATCTGCTAAATAATTAGGTCTAGGGGTTACCGAAAAATCAGTTTCATTGTACATGTTATACCACCAAAACATTTGAGCGCACGTAAAATCAGGATTAATCTTTTTTGCGGTAACCCAAATGTTTTCTCCAGAAACTAATTTATTAGATTGTTTCCAAAATTTTATCTCAGAATCTACATGATCATACCAGCCATTTCCCACTATCCCATGTTCACTTGGCAAAGATCCCGTTAAATAGCTCGTCTGAGTTGAAGTAGTTAAAGCCGGTAATACCGGTTTAATCTTCTTCAACTTATTCTTGGCTATATATTTTTTTATAAATGGTGTGTGATCACCAATAATTGAACTGGATAATCCAACTACGTCAATAACGGCAATTCTATTCATTAATCTTTTTTTAAATATTCAAGCATCCAATTAATTTCACGTGAAATTGAATCTTCAATTGGGATTTGTAATCCTTTTGGCAGCACATTCCAAGTGTACGTTTCAACTTCGATATGGGCTGTTCTAGCGCTTTGCTTTTGAAGATTCAATACGTCTAAAATATCCGATTGAGTTGAGGAAATCTTCCCGTAATTCTCCAAAAAAATAGGAACGTGGAAATGACTGCGCCATTCAATTTGGTTCAGATCAGTTAAATAAGGTAAGGCTTCCGAGAGATCACGATATTTTATAAGTTCGCTTTGGTTTGTTTTTGCAATAACTTGATGCAAATAAATAGGTTCATCAAATTCCTGAAGAATTGATTTTATTGCAATGCGTTCATCTATCGAGTTACGCAAATTAACCTTTAATGCCGAACTAACCTGGAATTTTCCAATGTTAATACCGTGACTTTCTATTTCTTGAATAATTTCTTGATGATTCTCGTATTCTAACGCAAAATGGCAAACATCATAACAAATACAGATATAACGGTTAATCAGGACCTGGATTTGCTGCTTATCTAAATTGTATTTTCTATTAAAATAAGAAATAGCTTCCGTAAGCAAATCATTTTGATACCATTCTATAAATTCCTTTCCATTTTCCAAAACCCCATCTGGCTCAGGCTCAATATCAAGGTGCATATAACAAGCAGTTTTTAACTCCTTTTGATAGAGGTAATCAGCAATTTCCACGATGTGCCTCGTCGCACTTGCTCTCATTTGCTGCCATTGGATAGATTTTTCATCAAACCAATAGCGATAAGACAATGGCGATGTAGAAATACCACCTTGTATACCATCCTTTAATAGAGTGCTAAGAATCTCAAATAGCTCTAATGTATACTCTAAACGCTCCCTTGTCGTCCAATCTGGAAAATGCACTTTATCTTTAACTCGATTAAGGTGAAAATCTCCAAAAGGGAATCCATTAAGGGTAAAAATATAAAGATCGTTATCTGTTAACCAATCGCTAAACTCCTTCAAGGTTGAAGCCTTCATCAATTCTTTGGCTCCCTTTGCTGACAATCTTAATCCTAATCCAAAGGATTGATTAGGTGAAACCGACTTTTTAATAGATGGCACAAATGCCTTGAGTTCCCGAAAATGATCCAACCAAGATTCTCCTCCATGGATATTGGTACAGTATGAAATATGTGTCTTAGCTAACTTCATGAAGACGTTTATAATCTTGCTGAAAAATTTTCAAAAAATTTAAACAGGTAAGGATCTTCTCAAAGTCCAATTCATGGTAATCCTTCCCTTTTCCTAAATCCTCCAACAATACAACAGTTAATCGACCTCCTAAATGCTCTTGAAAATCCAATAATCCTGACAGTAATAATTTCCTACTTTCAGTTGAATCAAGAATGGAATGGTAAATAGGCAGTCCCAGTTTGTGTATTAAATTAATAACGCGGACGGCCTGACTTTCCGTAATATTCCCAATTAAAAAAGAATAATATACATCAATAGCAAGTCCAATTGCAACGGCCTCACCATGCAATAATTTGAAATCAGTCATTTGTTCCAACTTATGGGCACTCCAATGTCCAAAATCCAATGGTCGTGAGGATCCTAATTCAAATGGATCTCCATTTCGAATATGAGTCAGGTGTAAGTCTGCACATCTAAAGATTAAATCTTTCATCTCGACAGAAGAACGTAAAGGCAATACAGTTGCTTTTTGCTCAATCCATTCAAAAAAAGATAAATCCTTTATTAAAGCAACTTTAATTGCCTCTGATATTCCCGCCAACCAAGAACGATCATCTAGGGTTTTCAAAAAATTGAAATCATTAAAAACAGCTACCGCTGGAGTAAAAGTTCCAATAAAATTCTTCTTTCCCTTGTAATTAATTGAATTCTTGACCCCAACACCTGAATCATTTTGTGATAAAACCGTGGTTGGAATTCTAATATGACGTATTCCTCGATGAGATATAGCTGCCGCATAACCCACTAAATCGAGTAAGGCACCCCCACCAATTCCTACTACATAAGAATGTCGATCTATTCCGTATTGATCAACAGCTTGAATAATTAGATCAAGGCATTCAGGTGAATTTTTACAGTACTCTCCTCCGGGAATTATTACAGGATCTAATACCAAATCAATGGAATCAAGCTCCATTAAATACCCTGAAATATCTTCTTTTAAATTTGGAAATTCCTTCCAGACAGATTCATCGATTATAAAAAGAATTCTTTGTTTAAAATTTGAATTAGAATTGGCAGACAAAAACTCTTTAAACAAACCATTTGAGGTTGAAAAAAGATTTTCTGTAAATAAGATATCATAAGTATAGTTTATGGCAAAACTTTGTTTCAATACGCGATTCATGAGAAATAATTTTATTTTAAGTTACTGCATATTTTTTAGCTAAAAAAATAGAAATTGGAAGAATTGCACAAATACAAATTGCTAACAATGAAAATCCTGAAAGTGCAATCCAACTTGCATTCATAAGTATTAAGGCCAATACCCCGGATTTTACCGCAGCACGAATATCATCCGTTTTTTGAGATTTAAGGGCCTTAAACAATGGTCGGAAAATCATAATAGCAAAAACAAAAATGAATGCAAAGGCATAAAAATGATCGCTTAAAAATGCACAGTATACCAAAGCCAAGACAACCAAAGAATATAAAAAGACAGAAACCAGCATGGCCGTTCGATTATTTCCATACACCTCGCCTCGACTGACGTTGGTTACAGAAGCAATATAGATAATTGGAACTATGGCTATATACCAATAAGATAATGCATTAGGAATGAAGGACACTCCTAACAACAAATTTAATCCCCTGCACGCTCCCATCACAAGAGGACCTAATATGTAATGATGCTTAGCTTTCCCATTATATAAAAGACACATCAGTACAATTGCTAACGAAATCAAAAAAACCGTTGAGTTTACGAAATAAGCTAAAATACAACCTAAACCAAATGCTGTGCTAGCCAATATAATCGCTGCTTTTTTTCTTACTTTAGCGGATGGTATTGGCCTTTCAGGACGCTCAATAGCATCCAATTTTGCATCAAATACATCATTAAAAACAATTCCACCCGTGTATAAAAACATGCTGGATAAACTGATGCACGCTAACAGCGAATAATCGGGAAGTCCTATTTGAAACAATAGACAAGCTATGGCCACTCCTGCTAAAACATCTGAAATTGCTGTAAGGACGTTTGAGGGTCTAATTAGCTGAATCCAAGCCTTAATTTGCATATTAGGATATAATAATAGAGCTTTTATCTAGCTTAGGTTGTTGACCTCCCCTAAGAATTGTATTTCCCTCAAATTTCTCATTTGGATCTGCATTTAAAGTTTCATTCAGCAAGTCCAATTCAATGTGTTTATTCAATTGAAATGCCTCAATAGCATTTGAATAAGTTGTTTTTTCAACATCTTCCCGACTGACTTGTTTTTGCAACATCAAGGCGGCTGTTTTAGGTACGGCAAGTGGATCACTAATTCCCCAGTCCGCGGCAGAATTTACCATGATTCGGTCTGAACCATAGGTTTTAACAATGTCTACCATTCTTTCATTTCCCATTTTGGTAAAAGGGTAAATCGTAAAGCCCGCCCAAAAACCTCTATCTAAGACTTCTTTTACGGTCTCTTCAGAATTATGATCAATGATAACCATAGAAGGATCTAAGCCATGTTCTAATGCGATATCCATGCTCCGGGTAGTCCCACGAGTTTTATCACGATGAGGTGTATGGACCTGAACAGGAATTTGAGCGATCTTTGCCAACTCTAATTGCGCCCTGTAATATTTTTCCTCGGCGGCAGTCTGATCATCAAAACCTATTTCTCCAATCCCCAAAACACCTTCTTTATAAATAAAATGGGAGAGTAAATCCATAACTTGTTCTGCTAAAGGTTCGTTATTTGCCTCTCTTGAATTTAATCCAATGGTGCAAAAATGTCTAATGCCAAATTGTGAGGCGCGGAATCTTTCCCAACCAATCAAACTACTATAATAATCTTTAAATGTATCCAGACCTGTACGCGGCTGACCAACCCAAAAAGCAGGTTCAACTACGACCAATACCCCGGCATCAAATAAGGCTTGGTAATCGTCTGTGGTTCTAGATACCATATGAATATGAGGATCAACAAATTTCATCCCCTTAATTATTTCCAAATCCAGTGGCATGGGTTTACCCATACTAGCAAAATCTCTATTTAATTCTGTGCACATACACTTTTGCTTTTAATATCATCTAACAGTCCTTCTGCCATTTCTGTTAGGTTATCTTGTTTAAATTTCTTAATATTCAGTAAAAATTCTTCCTGTATTGAAAATAGAATACTGCAAGCTCTCTTTGGCAAATGATCTTTAGCTAACAGCCATAATACAGGGTGAATTTCTCTTTTGGCCGAATCTCTTTCGTAAATATAGTCAACAACAGAGTCCGATAAAGATTGATTATTTTTTTCAAATAACCCATAAATATTTAAAACCTCTCTTGCTGTAAAAAAACTTTTTAAAACCATTTGGTTCCAAGCCTCTTTGCTCAGATATTGAAAGGGGTATCGGTTATTTTCAATAATAGCTTCTTGAACTAAGCCTATATTACTGCGAATTCCCTCTTGGCACCTGGCTTCCCACGATTTTGGATGATCCAAAATACTAAGAGCAGAATATAAAGCCACTAATTCCTGCATATCTGCATAGGCAAATAACTTGTCTATGAATTTACAATAAGAATCTTGCTCATCATTAATTAAACTTAATAACCACACTCTTGCTAACCGAAGAACACTCCAATTTTTAATAATAAGCACATCAGCATCCCCAATGGGGATGCTGATAATTTTCTCTCTATTTGTAACTGATATCTTACGGTTTAACGTAGAAAATAGGCGAACAAAATGTGTCTTATAATCTTGTTTAATTTGCTCGCTAGCCAATGCTAAATATGTTTTCTCTTCACTATTTAAATTTTGCATTAGCTGCTCTACCACTCTATCATTCAACTTCATAGCTTTTACTCTATCACTTTAGGCCTTCAATTTAAAAATATTATTTCAGAATTTTAATTTTCATCTCTTTATATTCTATTTTCATTGGCGGACCAACATGAACTTGCACGCCAATGAGCCCCCTTTCCTTGCGATTTACTTGGTCATTATCAACAACTTCGGAAATCAATTGCCCATTTACAAAATGTGACAATTTATTGCCTTTAGCCACAATTTCGATTTCATTCCAATCTTCAGCTTTTATTGCAGCTTTCAATTCAGCATCACTTGCAACAGTATCTGTTACTTGGAGCGTAGACCAAGCATTCCCTTTAGACTCACCTTTGTTTTGCTCGGTAGGGTTTGGGATTTGGGTTTGTTGACCACGGTAAGCTAAAGTTGTTCTGTTGCGCTCTTCATAATTTTGACCAGTGTAATTGTTTTTCCCATCAATATCTGCCTGGTAGCCCTTTAGAGCAAATGGAATTTCAGTATAACGCTCACTACGGTAATTTATACCACTATTGCCATTGGCAGAAATTCGGAATTGAGATTTTAAAATAAAATCACCAACATCCTCATTTTTCCAAATTAAGAAGGTATTATTTTTTAATGGTTCAGCATCCGCCTTTATCTCTCCAGTTAATACTCCATTTTTTACGTTCCAAATTAATGAATCTCCTTCCCAACCCGCTAAAGAGTTTGGGTCTAACATTGTAACAAAACCATCTTGTGAACTTGTTGAATCAGACTGGGTTTGGCTCTCAGTTTGTTTTGCATTGCCATTGCAGGAAGCCATTAATATAACTGCTGCAAGGCTAAAACAGCTGGATTTTATAATCTTGTTCATTATCTTATGCTTAAATTTATCAATCGTTCCAGTTCACTTCTGTATTTTCCCAACGTCTGTTTTTAGCAGAAGAAAGGACCGCTTCACATACTTTTTGCGTTTCGTAGGCATCTTTAAAGGTTGGGTGACATTCTTCTCCAGTTTCAATTGACTTTAGAAAATCAGCTACCTGATGGATAAACGAATGCTCATAACCAATAGATAAACCTGGAACCCACCATTTGCTCATGTAAGGTTGATCACCGTCGGTTACATGGATTGATCGCCAACCTCTCACTGTAGAATCATCAGCATTATCAAAGAATTCTAAGCGGTTCAAATCATGTAAATCCCAACGTAAGGAACCATGCTCACCATTAATTTCAAAAGTAAACAAGGCTTTGTGTCCCCTTGCATACCTTGTAGATTCAAATAAACCCAATGAACCATTTTCAAAATGGCAATGAAAAAGGCAAGCATCGTCTATTTTTACCTCTTCCATTTTACCGGTTTCCTCATGTAGCCTTTGCTTTACGAAAATCTCAGTCATGGAAGAAACATCTTTAATTCCTCCATTTAACCACATCGCTAAATCAATACAATGCGCCAATAGGTCACCTGTTACCCCAGATCCCGCAGCTTCGGCATCCATCCGCCAAAATGCAGCACCACCTTGTGGTAAATTTTCATTAATTGTCCAATCTTGAAGAAAATTGGTTCGATAATGAAAAATCTTTCCTAATTTACCACTATCAACAATCTGCTTTGCTAAAGTAACCGCTGGTAATCTGCGGTAGTTATACCAAATTGTATTTTTAACTTTAGCTTCATCAACAGCCTGGACCATTTCTTTTCCTTCATTCAATGTTCTGGACAAAGGTTTTTCGCATAGAACCATTTTCCCAGCTGCTGCTGCAGCGACAGCGATCTCTTTGTGCATATTATTAGGTGTACAGATATCAACCGCATCTATATCATCTCGATTAATTAATTGCCTCCAGTCAGTCTCATAGGATTCATATCCCCATTGCTCAGCAAATGCTTTTACTTTATCCTCGCTTCTAGAGCATACAGCCTTCAATATTGGTGTATATTCCAGTTCTGGAAAAAAATTACTGACTCTTCTATACCCATTGGAATGGGTTCTTCCCATAAATCCGCATCCAATTAATCCAATTCTTAATTCTTTTTTCTTCATAACAAATTAGCTTTTATTCTGACCAGCCATGGGAATCCCTAACTTTAATCATAGATTCTAAAATTGAATTCCAAGTTTGGGCTTCGTGCATTACCTGATTTGGGAACATGCAACCATCCCAACAAATGTGATTCAATTTATTGGTTAAATTGCCTTGTTCGTCTCTTAGCCAAAAACCTGCATCTTTAGCAATATTTAATCTACCATTTGGATCTGTTGGTAAACAATGTCTACCTGTTTTATCATGAGATCCAGAACCATACACCGTTCCATCATTTTGGGCAACATGAAAATCTATCATCCATGGACGCAATTTAGCCGTCAAGAATTTTAAACCTCTTTCAAGCTCTTCTCTGTCATCCCATTGAAAATCGGCTTTCAAAATACGATCTTCGGGAGCATTGTAACCCAAAAGGTATAAAAAAGTATGTGACATATCTGCTTGAAAACCGATATTATCGCGATCCACTAATTCCAGTGTATCCAACATGGCCTTCCAGCTATGCATCCCACCCCAACAAATCTCACCCTCTGCAGCCAATCTTTCTCCATATTCGGCAGCCACATCGCATGCTTTTCGAAAAGTTTCTGCAATTATCTTTGTGTTTTCCAAAGGATTTTTTGCCCATTCTTGGACACTTGTCGCGGAGTCTATTCGGATAACGTTCCCGGTTCTAATACCTTGTTTCCTTAGCTTATACCCCATCTCACTCGCCTTTTTTACAACAGAGACAAATTGATCTCTATCGTGTTGAGTTCCCATAGCCGATCCTCCATCGGGTGGCCAAATTGGCGCGACTAAAGTCCCTATTGCTAAACCATATCCCCCTACTTTATCTACCAAAGCGCTGATGTTATCATCCGAGGGGTCGAGTTTTACATGAGCCTCAAAAAGTCCTAAATCAACGCCATCAAATTTTACCCCATTAACATTTGCATTCGCCGTGCTCTCCAAAAGTTCATCTAGTGAAACAATTGGCTCATGGTCACCTTTACCGACAATGCCTGGCCAAGTAGCATTGTGCAATTTTGGAAAATTGTTCTTGCTCATATTTATCGTTTAAAATTTATGGAATTATTTTTTTATTTCTAAATCAGGATTGTTAGGTCCAAAATGTTTTAACATAACAATCGGATCAGTACTTGAATGATTATGAATAACTACCCCCGTTTTTGCCGCCTGATGAGAAACAAAATATTCATCGAAAGTTAATTGCCCGTACCGAATGGAAGCAGGAGTTTCCAGTGTCAAATCATTTAATTTTCCATATCCCTGCATCATAATTAAACCATATGCTGCATTATCTTTTATTGTAACGCTTTGTCCAGGATAAACTGTTAACTCTTTTGCACTGAAAGCTGTCGATTTATAACAAATCCATTTTTCATTGTATCCAGCTCTTTCCATCTCTTCCTCGGGATGAACTCCAATTGGACTCATAAATCTGTTTTGCATCATGTTGGGATCAACGTTCAAGTCCCAATCAATAATATCCATCAACGCATCATAATTTCCTTCATCCTGCTCGGGAACTCCTTTCCATAATAGTTCCTCAGGAATGATCGCCTCGTTCACCAAAGACTGATACATTGCAAAAACATCAGAGGCTTTCTGCGGTTCATAGGTACACAAACTTCCTGGAGCGTGCAATAATCCAGGAGGAACATCCCAACCAGTGCCTGGTTCTAAACGATAGGCTTGGGAATAGTTGGTTATTTTATTATCTCCTTTTGAAAAGTTCTCTAAGCATTCTTTTATTTTTTCCTTTGGTGTACCCGGAGCGATACCTATAAATGTATAAGGAAAATCTCCTCCGTGGTTATTCAATTGGGGAGGAAAATAATAGGCCTCAGGTTTACCTGCCTGACCAATTAACGCGGCCTTTTCGTCGTTATGATGGATATGGTGGGGTAATGGCCCCATGTTGTCAAAAAATTTAGAATACATAGGCCAAGCCTTATATTCATTCCATATTTCTTCACCGACTAGCCTGCCTTTCAAATGTTCAACACAATCCGATAAGAGAATTTGTTGCGTTTCTCCATTATCATCCTGGTAAACTACAAAACTTAAACCTTCAAATTCACCAGTTAAAGGACCATTTTTAGCTGGTGTTGTCGAAGATAACCAACGTTCATCAATCCCCCCTCTTTCTCCCCCTAGAACATAATAATCATCTGGATGCAACTTAATTCTTCGACCTGGCACACAAAATGACCTAGGTACCCAGGTCGGAGCAAGTCTGAATATTCCTTTACCTTGTTCAAAAGCTTTTTCTATATTTTCCATCAAAAAAATTTTATAGGTTTTACATGTTATTTACAAATTCCTGAATAGCTTCAGGTTGATTTATTATTGATAAAGAAAGATTGTATACTTTCTTTTCATCCGGTTTCAGAACGATAAGCTCTTTTCTTTCACGCATCTCTCGCTGTCCTAAGGGTGGATTTGTACCAGGCTCCAATCCAGTAACATATTCACCTTTCCCCCAATGTTGCCAATTGGTTAGCCAAGGTAGTTGTTCGTTAATGAAAGCTAGTTTTACAGCAAAACCTAGGTTTTCATTAAATATACCACAATTACTCTTACCTTCATTGTCACAATTTGGTTTGATAAAGACGGCTTCTTCTCCGGAACCTCTGTGATCTTCCCTAGGTTCCTGGCAAGTCTTGAAATCATTCCCTTCTTTAAATATTTTATTTGCCAGACCACTTTCTCTTGGTTGCCACTGACCCTGCCAAAGTAATTTTGTTCCTCCATCAATTAACGGCCATCCAAAATTAAAATGATATAAGATCATATGGGGAGAATCAATATTACCGATATTCTGAACTTGGTCATCAATGTATACGGTTGGGTCTCCTAAATAACATCGAATAGTACGTGTCAATTCTAAAATCTGTCCTAAAGGATGTCCTTGAATCATTTTCCCTGTAATCGACATCTCTAAATCACCATTCGCTGGATCAGGTTGCTTGATTTGGACAATTTCAGCGGGTGTATTACTAATTAGATCATGTAATCCCCTGGTGCCAAATTCATCTTTTTCAGGTCCGCCAACGTGACTAAGTCCGCAGGTCACCAACAAACCACCTGAAAACGTACGTAGCCAATCTGTTCCTTTGTCCGAGAACGGTTGTGCCGAGGTGACTCCCAACTTGCTAATCCAACTCAAACTGTATTGGCCAAAATAAGCATCGGCAATATCCATAGCGCGGTCGATGACAACTTTAAATCGAAAACCTGTACCGGTATTGATCCAAGCAATACGGGTACCTCTGCCCTTTCCATTGTCTAAGACAGAGGTTTCAATGCCACCGACTTGTGCCAAATTAGACACTTTATTCAACCAATCTTTCTTTGAAAAATCCACTAGTATATTATTTTTTGTCTTTTTTATACACGTCACTATTTTCGTTTCCACCGGCCATTAAATAAGCCATTAGATCTGAAAGCTCATCAGCACTCAAAACATTTAAAGTGCCTGGAGGCATGATCGATACTTCGGACACCTTGATGTCTTGAACTTGTTTTTTTGGAATTTTAATCGTGAGTTGTGGGGCATACGGATTCTGAGAAATAATATAATCTTTCTCATCTTCGCCCATCAGCCTACCCATTTGTTTTGTTCCATTATCTAAGTGAAATACTTTTGATTCATACTGATCTGAAACTACTTTGCTAGGTTCAATAAGTGCTTCTAACATGTCTTTCTTAGAGAACCGTGTTCCAAGTTGCGTTAAATCTGGACCAACAGAACCACCCTCCCCTTTCATCGTATGACAAGATGCACATTTCAATGCCACAAATAATTCATCTCCACGTTTGAAATTGCGTATTCCCTGATTTATTTCAATGTATTTTAATGCCGTATCTATTTTCCAATTTCTGCCTGGACCTTTCGCACCTACAACATTTTCGGCCAATCTATTTCCAGCTTGGTTAACTAGGGAATCTCCTGATATTTCACCAAAATGCGCTCTTTTATCCACTGGTACTTTTTCTAATGCAATCTTTCTGGCTTTATCAATAAATCCGATGTAACTATTCCCGCCTTTGTATCCAAACCCTTTATAGAACCATTTAAAATATTGTTCCTGCAATTCAGGTGTCCAACCTTGAGTTGCGGTACTCAACATCGTCGCCAAATAAATCTGTTGAGCAGGAGGAATATTAGCTAACATGTTTGCAATATCTAAACCATACTGTGGATTCCTCAAAATCAAATTCGATGAACTCATAAAATTGGAAGAACTAGTTGAATCATCTTTGGCCGTATATAACATTTCGATCGTACTATTGACAATCTTAGGATCTCCAATGGCAACTAAAACTTTTCCCACAGAACGATTGATCAAATTAATTTTTGAAGGATATAATCCAGAAAACCGTTTGATCAATACCTCACTCTGAGCTAATGATGGTTTCCCCATTCTAGAGATCGTCACTTCATACACCCGCATCAGATTTAATAACATAGCCGGCGGAAGCTTATCTATTTCAATGGTTCCAAGTTTAGCATACATTAGACCTTGTAGTGAAGGGTCTCCATTTCTAGCCAAGGCCATCATCGCTTCGGTTAAGCGAACAACATTTTTTTCTTTAAAAACTAAATCTTTCCATGAATCTAATGGTTGATGCTCGATCGCAACACGTGCTGCATAACGAATAAATCGATCCTGGTGACCTAGATATTCCCACATTTTTTCGGCAGTTCCAGCAGCTGATGGTTTATGAAACTTCTCAATTTCTCTACGCAAAGCGATGTCTTTTGATATTTTCTTCGATCCTGGATTAGCATTTTCTTTAATATCCTGATGTCCTTTATAATAAACTCGATATAAATCGGATTCCAATCTTCTGCCCCCAGTAAGAAAATATAGAGCACCGTCCGGACCTATTTCACCATCGGTTAATGGAAGTGGCGAACCCGAGATAAATTCCTCAGCCGTTGCTTGATAACTTGCCCCTTTTGGATCCAGACGAACGGAATAAATAATTCCAAAACTCCAATCAAACGCCAATAAACTATTTTTGTATTTTTCTGGAAACTTAGCCTGACTAGCATAAAGCAAATTAGTCGGAGATCCCTGTCCGATATTTAAGACTGCAGGAAGGTTATCCAAGTAAGCAGGATCCCATTTGCCATTCCCGGTTCTCCATCCATATTCACTTCCACTTGTAACGTGATTAATTCTGGTAGGTCTATACCAAGGCATTCCGAAATCCCATTCCATATCTGAATCATATGTGAATAATTCGCCTTCATCATTAAAGGCAATATCAAACGGGTTTCTATATCCTGAACTAATTAATTCCCAATGCTTCCCCTCAGCGTCTGTTTTGGCAATCCATCCCCCTGGTTCTTTACGGTCGGTAGCATGGCCTTGTGGGTCCAAAATATGAGGAAACAAATTATCGTGTTTCCAATTCGGAGGAAGACGGTAAGCATCCATCTTTGGTAGATCAGTATGATTTCCAGCAACGATATAAAGGGCAGAATCCGGCCCTTGTATAATGCTGTGTGGTCCATGTTCACCCTCTCCGTTTAGAGCTAGTAATTGGGTGATTTTATCTAATTTATCATCTTTATCAGTATCTTCTAAACGGTATAACCCACTTCCTTTTGAGAGCTGATCGTTTGGAAAATGGTTAACAACAACATACAAACTATTGTTAGCCCAAAGCAACCCTTGTGCAAAACCAATCCCTACCTTCTTTGAACTTGTATCCGCTGGATTCCCTTTTGGAAAATCAATTGGTTCAATTTTTGGTTTTACTGTACTATCCGAACCAATCGGGGGCAATTCTATACGAAATAGACCGCCATATTGATCTGATGTAATCATTCTACCTTTATCATCAAAAGTCATAGAAACCCAAGAACCTTTTTCATTATCCGACGGACTATAAATATGATCAATTGCAAATCCTTCTGGTAAAACGATTTTTTTTGTTTTGGGATTATTATCCTCTACGACCTCTTTTTTTTCAGGGTTATTACATGATCCTACCGATATGAGCAGAACCATGGAGAATAAAAACATGTGTACATTTTTGATTTTTCTCATTTTGGTTAATATAAGTTGTTATACTGTTTTGATTTCTGATAAGTTAATACCCTTGATTTTGTTCAATTCCATTTACTTGGACCTCTCTTTGTGGAATTGGAAACAAAAGTTTAAAAGCTTCCACATCATAAGAAGCTGCACTTAATCGAGAAAGGCGTTGTTTTTCTTTTACTCCGTGAGCATTCATCACTTGAGCTGCTTGACCTGTTCGTAACAACTGGAACCAGCGGTGATTTTCAAATGCAACTTCTAGTCTTTGTTCTTTTGCAATAGCTGTTCGTAAGTTTTCTTTCGACAAGCCCGATATAGGTGCTAACCCAGCTCTTTTTCTCACCAAATTAATGTTTACATATGGATCTCCGCTACCCGCTTCGTTCTGAGCCTCTGCCAATAACAATAAAACATGTGCATAACGATATATTGGCATGTTTTCATTCGAGCGTCCATCCTCAATATATGGAGCATGGTAAAACTTCTTAATAAAAGGTAATTTTCCTCCAAATGCTACCGCTTCCTGGTAATTTGAATTGGAGGCATCATCAAATAATGCTATTGATTTATTTTTCCTTAAATCCCCGGTTTCATATAAATTATAAAGGTCCGGAGTAGGAATATTACTACCTCCAAGATTACCCGAAAAACCCACCAATTTTAACTTGCCATTTCTTGGCCCAAACATGTAAATAAAGTTACTGTTTTCCCCTTCCACGGCTTGATCGTATTGAATTTCAAATATTGATTCAACATTGTTTTTTGAATTTGGATTAAAACAGTTCGCATAATCCGCAAGCAAAGAATAGCCCAAAGTTTTAACTTCTTGGAATGCCGCTATCGCCTCCGGGTATTGTTTTCTTGTCAGGTATACATCACCTAATAATGTCAAAGCTGCACCCTTAGTCACTCTGCCTGTGTTGTTGCTATCGTAGCTAGTAGGTAGATTTGCGATAGCGTCTTTAGCATCCTGAATGACAAAGGTATACACCTCTTCCACACTTGCCTTTCCCTCGGTAAATGCATCTGTAGGATTTATTACTTCTGTGGTGTGAAGAGGAATCTCACCGAATAAGCGTACTAAATGGAAATAAGTAAGTGCTCTAATGAACTTAATCTCGCCTATGTATTGTTTTTTTATTGACTCATCGGTAAATGTCACCGGATCGATTCTGCTCAAAACGACATTGGCTTGTTGCACAATTCCATATAAATTAGCCCAAGCTGTGTTTACATAGGTATTGGAAGAAGTAATTAAAAATTCATCAATTTCTTCCCGCTGCTGAGCACCTCGATCGCTTTCATCATATTGATAGTTGGTATTATCCGCCACCATTTCAGTAAGCGCCCAAAAATCACTGGTGTATAAGCCTTGCAATCGCCCGTAAACACCATTTACCGCACGAAGCACTTGACTTTCATTTTCATAATAGTTATCTCCACTTGAAAAGGTATAGGGTTCTACATCCAATAAATGGTTGCAGGAAGAAAGACTCATCAAACTTAACCCTAATAATATATATCTTAATTTCATAGTTGTGTTCTTAAAAATTGAAATTTAATCCTAAAGTATAGATTCTAGGAACTGGATAGGCGGAATAATCAATACCTTGTACCAATGGACTTATGTCGCCTCGATTAATATTTGTTCCCTCCGGATTACCATCATATCCTGTGAATAACAAAGGATTTTGAAGATTAGCGTAAATACGGACATCATTGATTACACCTTTTATGCCTTTAGGCAATGTATACCCTAAGGTAATATTTCTAATCCACAGATAATCTGTTTTTTCAACAAATAAGGAGTGCGTATCACGGTACATCACACGTCCTCTTCCTGTTCCATTTGTTGTAGGCACTAAACCACTGCCTGGATTCTCTTCGGAACGCCAGCGATCGGCCACCTCTTTTCGAACATTAAACACACCATCAATGTTATCAGTATAGAATCTTGTGGCATGTAACATTTCTTGCCCCATGGCGCCAACCACCATAACTCTAAAATCAAATTTCTTATATCTTAAGGTATTGGTCATTCCCCAAGTAAAGTCTGGATATGGGTTACCAATGACGTCAAAATCATCATTTGGCGTAATTTCTCCGTCTCCATTAACATCACGCATACGTAAATTACCCGGAATTGCCCCTGGGAAAGCAGGGTATTTATCCAAATCGGCTTGATTTTGATAGATGCCATCTACGACATAACCGATAATCATACCAACTGGTTCTCCAATTCTAGTTATGTTGGTGAAATTACCTTCTGAACTAGCTCCAGAGTAAATTGGATCGGTACTTCTTCCTAAGGTAATAACTTTATTGCGGTTGAAAGAAATATTGAAATCGGTACTCCAATTGAAATCATCTCTTACAATATTTGCTGAATTAATGGAAAATTCAAATCCTTTATTCTCAACATCGCCGCGATTTTCTGTTACATTCGAAAAACCTGATGACTGTGGAATTGGGGTGTTCAACAACAAGTCCAAAGTATTACGTTTGTAATAATTAGCGGATACCGTAATACGGTTATTCCATGTTGAAAAGTCCAAGCCAATATTTAGCTCTTTCATTCTTTCCCATCCCAGATAACTATTCCCAAGGCTATTCATCGTTCTTCCAGGAGCTAAACTTCCACCAAATATATAGTTACCTGTTCCAATGCTACTCAACGAGGCATAGTTTGAAATGTTGAAGTTTCCGCTGCGTCCATAAGAAGCTCTCAGTTTCAATTCATCTATCCATTCAGTGTCCTTTAGGAAATCTTCCTCAGAGATTCTCCATCCTAAGGCAACAGATGGGAAAGAACCCCAGCGGTTGTCTTTACCGAAACGTGATGAACCATCTGCACGATAAGAAGCGGTAAGAATGTACCGATCTTGATATGAATAGTTGATACGAGCCAAATAGGAAATCAATGCCCAATCTTCAACTCCAGTACCTCCTGTAATTCTGGCGGCTCCATTTAAGGTTTGAATATCATCATCTGGAAATTGCGACCCATTGAATCCTGCCGTTTGATTTTTTTGAGATTGTACGGAATAACCAACTAAAGCATTGACGGTATGACCATTCTCGGAAGAATAATCATAATTTAGGGTATTCTCATTCGCCCAGTTAATATACTTGTCTCTCCAGTAACTTCCACTAGGAATTGAGAGCCCTGGTGCGTTTTGGTTTGGAAGCGTTGATGGTCTAAAGGTTTCACCGCTCTCATCTTGATAATCCACGTTGAATGTAGTTTTGAATTTTAGATTATCCAAAATACTATATTCAGCATAGGTACTCATCAACATTTTTAGTTCACTGTTTTTATTAACCCGTTGATTCATATACATCACAGGATTTGGATTACCGAAGGTACCAGCGGAAGAAACATAAGGGTTATAACTTCCGTCAGGATTATATATCGTTGAAACCGGAGAGGCGATTTCGAAAAACTCATCTCTTCCTTGTCCATTGACTCCTCCTTTTAGATAAGAAAGTGTCGGGGCTACATTCATTCCCAACTTAAGTTTTTGATTAATATTTCCATCCACATTTGCCCGTATTGAAAATCGATCAAATCCAGTGTTCAGCATAACTCCTGTTTGGTTCAAATAACCCGCAGACACAAATGAACGAATATGTTCATTTCCGCCACTTAGACTTAAATTAACATCTGACATGGGTGCAACCTGTGTAACCGCATCATACCAATCTACACCTTCGCCTAAAGCTGAAGGATTCCTATAATCTTCAGGAATGTCCTCTAATGTCGGTTCTCTGCCTTCCTCATATCGTATCTTATCTTCAATTGCTTCTTTTCTAAATTGAGCAAATTCAGATGCATTCATCATGTTTGGACGTCCCTTTTGCGGCACCTCCTGAAGGCCTGAACTGGCTGCGACATCCATGCGCATTTTTCCGATAGTACCTTTTTTTGTATTAATTAAGATCACACCATTTGAACCTCTAGAACCATAGATAGCCGTCGCCGATGCATCCTTTAATACAGTCATCGATTCAATATCGTTCGGATTTATGGTTGCAAGTGGATTCCCTCGTTCACTCGAAGAAGAAGGAACTGGAAAGCCATCAATTACATACAAAGGAGAAGCACCGGCACCAATAGCACCAATACCCCGTATTCGGATCCTTGGACCTCCACCGGGTGTACCATTTGAGGTACTTACTTGAACACCAGAAATTTGCCCGGTTAAGGCCTGATCAGGACTTGAAATTGCTTGTCCACGAACATTTTTCATAGAAACCGTAGCAACAGATCCGGTTACATCTTTCTTTTTCTGACTTCCATAACCAACAACAACGACCTCTGTAATGTCTTCTGAAGAACTAACTAGGGTGACATTCTGCTCTCCAGCGGCATTAATCACAACCTCAAATGATGAATAACCGATGTTATTAAATGTCAAGGTCTGTCCTTTGGTTACTTCAATTTCATACTTTCCTTCTTTATCAGTAGAAGTGGCAATCGAAGTGTTCTTTACACGGATTGATACCCCAGCAATAGGCTGATTCTGCGAATCCCGAACAATACCGCTTACAGTAATTTGTTCTTGAGAAGAGAAAACGTCTAAATTGGATACCCCGTTCATTACTTCATATTTAGTATTCTCCATATTACCTTTAATCAAATGCTCATGCTTTTCCGTGGAATGCGCTAATGAAATCTGTGTTAAAAATAATGCTGGAAAAATCAGCAGCGCCCTCAGCGTATTATTTCTACCCCGAAGGAATGTTAAATCATTTACGATCTGTGATCTTTTAGTTCCCGAGACAGTAAAATGCTTGATTAACATTTTGTTAAAATGATCATATTGCATACATTTGCAAAGTTTAATGGTTTATGATTAAGAGTTTCGACCCTCTTGTTATAGTGTAAGACCTTAAATTTTGGCCGGTAATGCGCAAACATTATCGGTTTTTTATTAAGATTTAATAGTAAAATTCATATCTAATACTTAAACCCTCCTTTTTATTTCAAACAAATTCTTGTGTATATAATGCTAGATATGGCCTCGCTAGGTTGATAGATGCCAAATAGTATTGTTTATAATCAGTGTCTTAAAAAATTAAGACGATTTTCAAATATATAAATCCCCAATATTAAAGGCATCCTGCTCTATCCTGACCTGATCAGAAAAATGAAATAAACAGGCAATAAAATGTTATAAAATCGAATTAGCTCAGAAAAGAATCCTTGAAAGTCGGCAAAAAGATCGTCCGTAATTGATAGAGTACGGACGAGGAAAACGCCCTATAATCAACTCTATTTTAAATCAATCTGGTGGAGAAAAATTAGAGAAAGAATTAGCGCTAAAAGCTATTTTTTATGTGAGTCGGAGACAAAGTCTCAATCTTAAATTAACGTTTTTGATTTGTCTTATGATGTTAAAAATGAGCGCGGTCTAAGACGGGGGTGACTTGGTGGAAAATTGTCGATCTGAGATCCCCTTTAATTGCATCTGCTGCTTGTAATGGCCAATTAGGCATATGCATTATTTGTTTATAAAGAGGTTTGCGTTTGTTCTAAAAACAATCTACCCTTTAGTAGTTGTTAAAACATCCAATATGCGCATAAAATGATTGTTTAGATGTTTACGTATGGCAATTCTGTACAAATTTGCATCTCGTTTTTTTAGCACTTCAACAAGTTCTTTATGTGAAATAAAATCGCCTTCGATTACAGGTCTTTCTAATAACCCACTTTGATGTACATATTGAAATATTGGAAAAAGCATTTCTTGCAATTCTAAAAGGATCTTATTTTTAGAGATTTTGTACAATTTCCCATGGAATTTGATCTCATCATCAATTTGCCAAGGATGTGCTGTAT
This sequence comes from Sphingobacterium sp. GQ94, assembly GCF_059758715.1. Classification (NCBI taxonomy): domain Bacteria; kingdom Pseudomonadati; phylum Bacteroidota; class Sphingobacteriia; order Sphingobacteriales; family Sphingobacteriaceae; genus Sphingobacterium; species Sphingobacterium sp. GQ94. The sequence continues at coordinate 185,769 of NZ_JCAXEC010000003.1, read as the reverse complement.
CACCTGAAACAATGTGATTTGCAATTTCTTCTAAATCAATCAAATCCTGATCAGAGATTTTATTTACGATAAAATCTGCCATTCCAACCTCAAGAGCGAGGCGCATTTCAAACATATCCTTTAATGTATCCTTATCTAAAATAGAGGGATGAAAAACTTTTCTTAAAGAGCCCAAAACGTCAGGATTCGTTAAAACAGCACCTTTATGTTTTTTTGACTCAATTAAACCAATTGTTTTAAGTCGCAATAATGCCTCACGGATAACAGTTCGACTTACCCCTAGATCTTCTGCTAAATCAAGTTCCTTTGGTAACACATCGCCTACTTTCAAGTTACTCTCCCGAATATATTGAATAATACTCGCCTCGGCCTTATCCACTAAGCTCGAAGTATCAATACTTGTTAATTTTTGAACGAATTGTCCAGATTTTTCCATGAATAAATAATTAGCAAACTAAATACTATGCAATTATATCAAAAAAAAAATGGAAATAAAGTGATAAGTATTATATTTGAATTATTATTATGTTATACATAATCCAATTTAAATTAAATTAATGATGAAAAACCAATTAAACAAGCATTTAAAAGAGCTTTCTATAATGCTCTTTTTTCTCCTGCTGCAATCTGCAGTATGGGCACAAACAGTTGTGAAGGGAACTGTAACTGATCAATCAGGAAAAAAACTTCAAGGGGTCACGATTAAAAATATCAATACAAAAAGTAGTGCTCAAACAAACTCCGAAGGAGATTTCACGATCTCCTCTGGTGTATCGGATGTATTAACTTTTAACATTCTTGGTTACAAATCAGTTTCAAAAACGATAGAATCGTTATCTGTTTTAAATGTAATACTCGAAACTCAAGACGAAAATTTAGAAGAGGTTGTTGTACTTGGCTATGGTAGTATTAAAAAATCAAATTTAACAGGTTCTGTTTCTAGACTTGATAAACGTGTTCTAGAAACTGGGGTTCGATCAAACCCAGCTTCTGCCTTAGCAGGAACTATTCCAGGACTTCGTGTTACACAATCTTCAGGAAGACCTGGAGCCGTTCCGAATGTCGTTTTAAGAGGGGGTACAACCTATGGCGCATCGGGTTCGCCTTTGGTGATTGTTGATGGTTTGGTTCGTTCTGGATTTAGTGACATCAATCAGGATGATATTGAGTCAATTGACGTCCTCAAAGACGCCTCAGCTACAGCTATTTATGGTGCTAGGGCAGCCAATGGCGTGGTTTTAATTACAACCAAAAGAGGAAAAGAAGGTGTTTCAAACATTACGCTCAAATCCAAAACAGGATTAGGATACCTTAACCAACCTTTCGAATTCTTAAATGCTGAAGACTATATTTATTGGTCAAGAAAAGCGGTAGAAACCTCTGGTTTTTACCAACCCAACCAATTAAACCAACTTACAGCTGTAAGTCCATTTGGGACAGGCAATTTGTACAAAGATGCCAATGGTCAAATTTTAGATGGAAATAAAGTAAACACTGCGGTTTGGAGCACGATGTTTTTAGGGGAAGACAATAAAGAATTGTTGGGTCAGGGTTGGCAACAAATGGTAGATCCAGTAACTGGGAAAGATATTATTTTTAAAGACTTCAATTACAGTGATTATGCAATCAGAGATCAAAGTGTAACCCAAGACTATAATATCGCAATGCAAGGTGGTTCTGAAAAAAGCAAATACTATGCAAGCCTTGGAAAATATATAGAAGAGGGATTACCAATTGATACTAAATACGATCGCCTCACTTTTATAATTAACGCCGATTATAAAATTAAACCTTGGCTGAACTCAAAATCCGGTTTAAATTTTGCAAACACGAAGTGGAAAGATGCCATTAACAATGAAGGTAATTATTTTACCAGAGCGTTAGGTGCTCCTCCAACCCTAAGAGGCACTAATCCACAAGGTGATTTACTAGTGGGAAGGGATTTTAACGATGGTAACCCATTGGTTAATATTGACAAATTTATTCGAGACAATCAAAATCAAAAATTCACGCTATCTCAAGGTTTCTTGATTAATATTTTTGATAATTTAAATTTGAGCACAAGTGGAAGTTGGTTTTACAATCAGACTAATAATGAAAGCTTCAACAAAGACTACCTTAGCTCACCGGGCAACTGGGTGAGAACACGATCAAGTTCAGCGGGCTATGATAAAATTTTGAATCAAACCTATAATGCCGTTTTAAACTACAACAATACCTTTGCTGAGAAACATAATTTCGATGCAATGGTTGGTTGGGAATTCTTTGATTCCTACAATACAGGATTGTCAGCTTCTGGATCAGGTGCACCAACTGATGATTTCATGGATTTAGCTTTAACAAACTCCGAAGCAAATAGGAGGTCAATTGATTCGTATCATGTTCGTAATAGAATCAACTCTTATTTTGGCCGTCTGAATTATGACTTTGACCAACGGTATTTAATGACCTTAACACTTAGAAGAGATGGTTATTCAAACCTGTTGAATAATCGTTGGGGTACATTTCCTGGTGTATCAATGGGTTGGAATATACATAATGAGGATTTCTTTGCCTCAACAATTGGTGCGGGTAACATTGTAAATAGCCTGAAATTACGAGGAAGTTATGGAGCCAACGGGAACATCGGAAATATTGGTGCTTATTCACTTCAGGGAACATATGGCACCTCAAAATATGATGGTTCAGTAGGTTATTCGATGACCAACTTAAGTATTCCTAACCTCAAATGGGAAAGCCTCATCACAAAAGAAATAGGACTTGAAACACGATTAATAAATCGAATAGACCTGTCTTTGGCTTATTACCATAGAACAACTTCTGATAAAATTGCCACTTTGCTTCTTCCCTCCTCAGCTGGTTTTACATCTGTTACCACCAATAATGGAGATATGCAAAATCAAGGTGTAGAAATTGATGTGAACTATGCGGCTATTAGAAAAGAGAATTGGGACTTATCATTTAATTGGAATACAGCCTACAATGAGAACAAAATACTGAAATTACCGGAGAATGGGGTTGAGAACAATCGTCAAGGCGGTTTTCAAGTATACAACCCAAGCAGCAAAGAATTGGAATGGGTTGGTGGTTATCAAGAAGGTTATGATCCAAGTGTGGCCTATGCTTATGAAGCCATTGGAATTATTCGTACCCAACAGGACTTAGATAATTATGCATTAAAACTAACTGATTTAATTGGTGCTCGAACTTTAGTACATCCAGATAAATTTAATGAAATGACGGATAGTGACAAAAAGACTCATTACCCATTAGCATTAGGAGACGTAATGTGGAGAGATGTGAATGATGACGGTATCATTAATTCTTACGATCGTGTTTTTATGGGAAGCACAATTCCAAAATGGACCGGTGGTTTTGGTCTTCATACTCGATATAAAGACCTAACCTTAAGTGCGCGCTTCGATTACGCCTTAGGTTATGTTGCTTATGATGGACCAAAATCATGGTTTCTAGGAATGATGCAAGGTACATTCAATACTACCTCCGCCGTAAAAGATACGTGGACTCCTGAGAACCCAAATGCAAAGTACCCAACTTATTATTGGGCAGATCAATTGTTTAAAAACAATATTGCCAGAGAAAGCAGCATGTTTTACAACAAAGGAAACTACCTCTCATTCAGGGAAATATCCTTAGCATACCGTTTGCCTTCAGCTATTTCAAGTAGATTAAAAATGGAAGACCTAAGTTTTTCAGTAACAGGACAAAACCTATATTATTGGACAGCGAATACTATTTTCTCTCCAGAGAGTGGAAGTATTGGCCAAGGTGGTGGGGGTTATCCATTGCCAAGAACTGTCATCTTTGGTGTCCAATTAACCTTTTAATTCACAAATCATGAAAAAAATATTTTTAACTATAGCTATCGCAACATCTTTTACATTATTCAATTCATGTAGTAAGATGGAATTAGATTTAACTCCAGAAGATTATTTTGCTAGCAGTACATTTTGGAAGAACACGGATCAAGTGAAAGGCGCAGCAATAGGCCTTCATAAGCAACTAAGAGATGCTCAAAATACTCTTTGGAATTTTGGAGAGATCAGAGGGGGTACCTTGCGAGATGGAACTTCCTTCACAGGTACTGCTTCTTTAAATGCAGCATCTTTAATCATCCAAGATATAAGAGAAAGTAATCCAGGTTTCAGAGCTTGGGCTGGATTATATGGAAATATATTCCACATCAATAATTTTATCTACCAAGTAGAACTTGCCGAATACATGTCTGTGGAAGAAAAAAGCTATTTTTTAGGTCAAGCATATGGTCTAAGAGCTTATTATTATTTTCAATTATTCCGTATTTGGGGTCGTGTCCCTATTGTTACTGAGGCGAAAGTAGCAATCAGCACACCGAATTCAGCTGAGGAGGTTTATTCCCCGAGAAGTAAAACTGAGAAGGAAATATTGGATTTAGTTAAATCAGATATAGAAAAATCCGAAAAAAGCTTCAATGGCGATTACACAACACTCAATCAAAAAGGTCAATGGTCACTAGGTGCTACTCAGATACTTAAATCTGAAGTTTATCTTTGGTCGGCGAAAGTAAAGTTGGATGGGTCTGCCCCAATTTCTACCGCACAGGATTTACAAATAGCAAAAACCGCTGTTGAGACTATTATTCCGAAATATACACTTCAAGAAAAATTCGCCAATGTATTTGCTTCAGCCAGCTCCCCTTCTATTAAAGGAAACAATGAAATAATTTTCACTATTCGTTACCAGAGTGGAGAAGCTACTAACTTTTTTAATAATTTCTTGTACGCACAAAGTGATGATATATCTGGATATATAAACGATAAAGGAGAACCTATTCCAAACGATCCTTTACGAGTTGCCTCCAGTGGATCTATCATTAGATATGAATATAAATATGATTTATATACATTATTTGATGCTGAGGATGAACGTGCTAATGTAACCTTTTTAAACTTTAACAAAGGAAATACAAAAGCAGTAGTTATGCGTAAATTCTTAGGAACCATCATTGAGGGGGTTCGAAGTTATTCGGATGATTACCCAATTTATAGGCTCTCAGATGCATACCTAATTTTAGCGGAAATTAAAAACAAATTAGGACTAGACCCAACTTCTGAGATTATGTCGGTAAGAAATAGGGCCTATTCAAATGCCGCTCCGATGTTTGTTAACGGATCATTTGAGGCTAATGAAATTGCTATCTTTTACGAGAGAACAAAAGAGTTTGTTTCCGAAGGAAAACGATGGTTTGATCTAAGGCGGATGCAAGACGCTTCGGGGAATCCTCTAGTTTTCAGGAAAGACTTACCCTTGGTTGGTGTACTTGAAAACAGCGACTCACAAAGACATAAAATTCTTTGGCCGGTTGATTTAGAAACCCTCTCTTCTGATCCTACCTTAACTGGAGATCAAACACCAGGGTATTCAGGAACTTAATATTATTTTATACCTTCAAGGTATTCTTTGTAGTCCTTGAAGGTTCACATCTATTTAACTAAATTATTATGCTATCACACAAAATTGAAGGATTGATTTCAGCTCCTTTTACCCCATTTCATAAAAATGGTGAGTTAAACTTAGATTTAATTCCAGCCTATTACCAGTCTTTAAAGAAAAATAAGGTAAAAGGAGCATTTATCTGCGGATCAACCGGTGAGGGAGTATCTTTAACATTTGAGGAAAAAGTTCAGACACTAAAGGCATGGACTTCTTTAAGCAAAGACGATAATGATTTCGCCTTAATCATGTTTTTAGGAGGAACCAATATAAAGGAATGCAAAGAGCTAGCAATCCTAGCTGAGGAGCATGGGGCCGATGCAGTATCCTTTACATCTCCTTATTATTTTAAACCAGCGAACGTACAACAACTCGCGAAATGTTGTCAAGAAATTGCCTCAGTAATTCCAAATACAGCTTTTTATTATTACCATATACCAGTACTTACCGGAGGAAACTATTCGATGCTGGACTTATTAAAAGAGGTTGACCAGTCCATCCCTAATTTTAAAGGGATAAAATATACACATGAGGATTTTATGGATTTTCTTTCATGTTTAAATTTCAATAATAAGAAATACGATATGTTATGGGGTAGAGATGAAAACATGCTTTCTTCGTTAATTTTAGGAACTAAAGGCGCCGTGGGAAGTACCTACAATTATGCAGCTCCATTATATAATGAACTGATCTCTTCATATCAACAAGGTGATTTTGAAAAAGCAAATGCTTTGCAGCAAAAGTCGATCGAACTTATCACATTACTTGGTAAATATGGTGGTATTGCAACTGGGAAAGCATACATGAAATTAATTGATCTAGACTGTGGTGAGTTTAGATTACCTATTGCTAACATGTCAAATGAAAAATTTGAAGAATTTAAAAAAGAGGTAAACTCGCTCGGATTTGAAAATTTTAAATCATAAATCGTATGCAACATAATTCAGCACTACTTTTACTTTCAATATTAGTTAGCGGATGTGCTAATACACGGGTAGAACATATTCAATGGGAAATTGGAGAGCGATTACCAGCAATTCAACAGCAACCAAATATAGGTGTAGCAGGTCCAGTTACTGGTTTATTAAATTCCCGATTATTTGTTGCCGGCGGTGCTAATTTTCCAGATGGAATGCCCTGGGAAGGGGGCAAAAAACACTATCAAAAAACGGCTTATCTCTTTGATATAAACGCAGGAAATCTTGCTTATAAAAAACAGTTTATTCTCGAAAAACCGATAGCTTACCCGGCGAACGTTAGCCATGGAGATTATCTATATTCTGCAGGGGGTGAGAATGAAAATGGCGCTGTAAAATCTGTTCATAGATATCAAATAGATAAAAATGAAAACTTAGCTATACAAGAGCTCCCTTCATTACCCGTGGCCCTAACAAACGCAGGAATGGTGTATGCAAACAAGGCTTTGTATTTTATAGGTGGGGAAAATTCAGAATTTGTGTCTGATAAAATCTATCGATTGGATTTAACAAACCAAAAGGGTACATGGTCAGAATTTATGGTTTTAAATCAACCTATTTGCCATGCTATAGTTGTTTCCGACCAAAAACAAAAAATCTATGTCGTTGGCGGTAGAAAAAGAAATCTAAATCAGAAAAGCGACATTTATGACCAAGTCGTTGAGCTTAATTTGATAAACAAAGAACAAAAGGTTGTTACCAAACTAAAGCAAGCATTAGCGGCGGGTACAGGTATATACTACCAGAACCAACTCATCATCATCGGCGGCGACAACGGTTCTACCTTTCACCGTGTTGAAGACTATATTACGGAGATTAATCAAAGTGCTGATCCATTAGAAAAACAACAAATGACTAAGCACAAAAATCTTCTACAGTCAAATCATCCTGGATTTACACAGCAGGTATGGGCATTAAATTTAGAAAACTATTCCTGGAACCTATTAAATTCATTGAACATGCAAAGCCCAGTAACGACTACCGCTTTATTACAGGATAATACTATTATAATTCCAAGTGGGGAGGTAAAAGCGGGAGTACGAACAAGTCAAATTGTAACTGGACAAATCAATAAAAAGTAACCTATCATGAAAATTAAAATCAAATACTCTTGGCTTGTTGTCGCGCTACTATGGTTTGTTGCCTTATTAAATTACATGGACCGACAGATTCTTTCTACCATGCGGCCAACCATTGCCCAAGACATAGCAGAATTACACAGTGCGGAGGTATTTGGTAACTTAATGGCCATATTTTTATGGATATATGGATTCATGAGTCCAGTGGCAGGCATGATTGCAGATAAATGGAATCGAAAATGGATTATTGTAGGAAGTCTGTTTGTCTGGTCAACAGTTACCTTATTGATGGGTTACGCAGAAACTTTTGAACAACTGTATGCTTTAAGGGCAATGATGGGGATAAGCGAGGCATTATATATCCCGGCGGGATTGGCGTTAATTGCTGATTATCACTCGGATAAAACACGTTCATTGGCCATTGGTATTCATATGACAGGATTTTATTTCGGTCAAGCCTTGGGGGGGTTCGGTGCCACTATAGCCGTATCGCATACTTGGCAAAATACCTTTTCTTTGTTTGGATTAATAGGCGTACTGTATTCAATTGTACTGGTATTCCTTTTGAGAGAAACGGATTCCCGAATACAAGAGAAAATAGTCTCACAGCAAAAAGTACCTGTTTTAAAAGGTATTTCTGTGTTGTTTAGCAACATTGCTTTTTGGGTCATCTTGTTGTATTTTGCGGTTCCCAGTCTTCCAGGTTGGGCAACAAAGAATTGGTTACCCACCTTATTTTCCGAAAATCTAAATATTCCAATGGAACAGGCAGGTCCGATGGCAACCATCACAATCTCGGTTTCGTCATTTTTTGGGGTTATTTTGGGTGGTATACTCTCGGATAGATGGATTCAAAAAAACATCAAAGGGAGGGTTTATACAAGCGCAATTGGTTTGGCTTTGACGATTCCAGCGGTCTTCTTAATGGGGTATGGTAACGATGTTATTGCAATCGTATCAGCAGGGTTACTTTTCGGTTTTGGTTTCGGTATGTTCGATGCGAATAATATGCCGATCTTATGTCAGTTTGTATCCTCAAAATATAGAGCAACGGCTTATGGCATTATGAATATGGTAGGCGTATTTGCAGGAGCATATATTACTAAATTATTGGGGGCTTCCGCAGATCAAGGAGATTTAGGAAAAGATTTCGCTTTGCTGGCCATTATTGTATTTGTTGTTTTAATCATCCAACTTACTGTATTAAGACCAAAAAATAATCATGAAACAAATTAATTTATTCATTATTCTGTTTCTATCCGTTAGCTTTCTTTTTGCAAATCAGAAAAAAAGAATTGCTTGTATAGGTGATTCAGTAACAAAAGGAGCTGGAATAAAAAGCGATCATTCCTATCCCCACGTTTTACAAGAGTTATTAGGGGCTGACTATCATGTAGCAAATTTCGGTCGTAATGGTGCGACCTTACTCCATAATGGACATAACCCATACATAAAATCACCGGAATTTGAACAAGCCATTGCCTTCAGACCCGATATCCTAATTGTGTCTTTAGGATTAAATGACACCGACCCTAGGAACTGGCCAAATTATAAAAACAAGTTTCAACGTGATTATAAAGCGCTTATTGATTCTTTTAAAATAGTTAACCCTCATGTTGAAGTATTTATTTGTGAAATGACTCCAATATTCAGCGGTCATTCACGATTCTTGTCAGGCACTAGAATTTGGTATGATCAAATTCAGCAAGAGATTAGGGACTTCGCTCATGTGAACCAATTTAATTTGATAAAAAATCACGCCGTGTTAGCTCACCGAATTGATTTATTTGAAGATTATTTACATCCAAACAAACAAGGAGCAGGCTTGCTAGCACACTTTATCTATAGGCATTTAATCCAGATTGAACAACCGTTAACCTTGGGTGAAACGATTGGTTCAAATATGGTTTTACAAAGAGATGTAGAGAATCTCATTTATGGGAATGGCGGAGCAAATCAAAAGATTACTATTTCCTACGGTAATACCGTAAAAAGTACGGTAACTGATCCTTTGGGAAAATGGGAAATTAGCATTGATGCCTTTAAAGCTGGTGGACCTTATCATTTCAAAATTTACAGTCAAAAGGACACCCTCCATCTTCGAGAGGTGTATTTTGGCGACGTTTATTTGGCGAGCGGACAATCCAATATGGCCTTTGAACTACGCAATGCAACTAATAGTGAAGGTTTAATTCATGGAGCTCGCGAAAAATCAACCATCAGATTATTTAAGAATGCCGTAATAACAGGAACAAATAACAAAGATTGGGATACCCAAACTCTACAGAAAGTTAATAATTTAAATTATTTTACGGGAAATTGGCAGGTTCCTAACCCTGAAAATGTCGCGAAATTCTCTGCTATTGCCTATAGCTTTGCACATGAATTAAATAGAACTGAAAATATCCCTATAGGTATTATTGAACTCTCTGTTGGTGGCTCAAATACAGAATCATGGATCCCAAGATATGATTTAGAACATGATGATTTGTTAGCAACCTATATTCATAATTGGAGAACTTCTGATTTCATACAAACATTTTGTAAAGAAAGAGCAGCAGTTAATCTCAAAAATTCAACACTAAAAAACCAAAGACATCCCTACGATCCAGCCTATAATTTTGAAGCAGGTGTGTCCAAATGGGTCCGTACAAAAATCAAGGGGATCTTATGGTATCAGGGGGAAAGCAATACTCATAATATTGAACTTCATGCTCATCTTTTCCAGAAAATGGTTCAGTCATGGAGACGAGAATTTAAGCAGGAATTACCCTTTTATTTCGTTCAACTATCAAGTATAGACCGCCCAAGTTGGCCTTATTTTCGTGATAGTCAACGTCAACTAGCGAATGAAATTCCCTCGGCATATATGGCCGTTTCCTCTGATTTAGGGGACTCCTTAGATGTACATCCTAAAGAAAAAATAACTATCGGAAAAAGAGTAGCAAATTTAGTCAGAAAACATGATTTTCACAGGAACATCCAAGCCGACTCTCCTGAGCCGGTCTCTATCAAGAGAGAGGGTAAGACGAAATATATTCTAAGATTTAACAATTGTAAGTACCTAAAAACCGGCGACAAAAAAGAGGTAAAAGGTTTTCAAGGAAAAGATGAATTTGGAAATTTAATAGACTTCAAATCCATAAAAATAGCAAAAAATCAAATCATATTAACGAGTGAGAAACCTGTCCGAAAAATACTTTATGCCTATAAAGCATTCACTCAGGCGAATTTAGAAAATCAAGATTCAACACCCGTATCGACTTTTAGCAAAGAAGTCCAGTAATATTTAAAATGAAAGTAATGTATAATAATAGAGAAATAGAAGATTTAGCACTTTTTTATAAAGACCAACTCTTAAATGACACCATCCCTTTTTGGTTTCCAAAATCCTATGATCAGGAGTATGGAGGGTATTTACTCATGGTTGATTCCGATGGTACCTTAATAGATACTGATAAAGCCGTTTGGATTCAGGGGAGAGCATGTTGGTTATTATCCACACTTTATAATACCATTGAACCTAAGCAGGAATGGCTGGATGGCGCAAAATTAGGGTATGAATTTTTAAAGGAAAAATGTTTTGATGCGAATGGAAAAATGTATTTCCATGTAGACCAGAAAGGTAACCCAATTCGATCAAGACGTTACTTTTTCTCTGAAACATTTGCCGTTATTGCATTTGCCGCTTATGGTAAAGCAAGTGGAGATCAACAGGCAATCAGTTCTGCTAGAGCACTATTTTCTACCTGTATAGAATATGCTTCTGGGGAACGGAAAATGGAACCTAAGTTTGAAAAGACAAGACAAAGCAGAGGGATAGGAATCCCCATGATTATGTGTAACACAGCCCAACAACTTCGAGAAACCATAGGCGACCCACGTTGTGATCAAGCTATTGAAAAATGGATTAAAGAAATTGAGACCTATTTTGTCAAAGATGATATTCGTTGCGTAATGGAACAAGTATCACCCGAAGGAGAAATTATAGACCATATTGATGGCAGAACGCTAAATCCAGGCCATGCTATTGAAGGAGCTTGGTTTATTCTACACGAGGCGATATACCGTGATTTTGATCCACACTTAATTGATCTGGGATGTAAGATGTTAGATTATATGTGGGAACGAGGATGGGATAAGGAATATGGCGGAATTTTATATTTCAGAGATGTATACGATAAACCTGTTCAAGAATATTGGCAAGATATGAAATTTTGGTGGCCACAAAATGAAACTATTATTGCGACACTCCTAGCTTATTTAATCACCAAAGATGAAAAATACGCAGTCATGCATAAACAAGTTCACGATTATGCCTATCAACATTTCCATGATAAGGAAAATGGAGAATGGTTTGGTTATTTGCATCGTGATGGGACTGTGGCTCAAAGCGCTAAAGGAAATTTATTCAAAGGTCCCTTTCATCTACCTAGACAAGAGTGGTATTGTTGGACAATAATTCAAAAATTTAAAAACAGGAAAAATGCATAATACACTAAAATTCAGATACATACTGATTATTTTTTTTGTATTCAAATTGGTCAACACTCAGGCTCAACAAGCTTTAATTCCCTATCCTCAATATGTAAAATGGGCAGAGGGTAGCTTGGCTTTAAACAAGGGTGTTCTTATAGAAATTCATGATGAACAATTAAAGGGTCATACTGACCTTGTTCGTGAAATTTTTACATCCAAAGGAATTAAAGTGCTGTCTAAATATACTGCCCAAAAAGCAGTCAAAGTACAACTTAGTCTAGTTTCAAGTCTAACAGGTACAAAAGGCGATCAAGGGTATTCCTTAAAAATTGATGAGCATGGAATCCATATAACGGTCCAAAAACCTGAGGCAGCATTCTATGCATTGCAGACTCTTGAGCAATTTACTTTTGAGGATAAAAAAATTAATTTCTGTGATATTCTAGATTTTCCAGCTTTTTCTTGGCGCGCATTTTTACTGGATGTGGGCCGTAATTATCAACCCATGGAAATGCTCAAAAGACAAATTGAGGTCATGGCAAATTATAAGTTGAATGTTCTACACTTTCACTTCACAGAGGATATCGCTTGGAGATTAATGAGTAAACGACATCCAGGACTCGCCGCTGCCTCAAATATGACCCGCTGGAAGGGCAAGTCCTACAGTATAGAAGAGTTCAAAGAGCTTATCGAATACTGCAAAAAAAGACATATTCTTTTATTACCAGAAATCGATATGCCAGGTCATAGTCAGGCATTTGAACGGTACTTCGGAGTTAATATGCAATCTGAGAAAGGAATAATCTATATCAAAGAATTATTAAAGGAATTCCGAGATACCTATCCTGAATTGAAACATCTTCATATTGGTGGTGATGAAGTAAAAATCAGCAATAAGGATTTTATGCCTGAGATCACCAAATACGTTGAGAACCTTGGTTACAAGACCTATGGTTGGGATCCAGGTAGTAATTTAGATCCTTCAACAGTACGACAGCTTTGGATGGGAGGACCAAAACCAATAGAAGAAAAAGGAAAACTGGTATATATCGATTCAAAGCATCTCTACATTAATCACATGGATCCCTTAGAGAGTGTGATCACATTATTTTTTCGAAGAATCGGTGAAATCGGATATGAAAATAACAATCTAATTGGCGCGACATTATGTTCCTGGCCAGATAGAACAGTAAATAAAGCAGAAGATATGTTCTACCAGAATGCAATATATCCTGATATTATAACCTTTTCAGAGCGAATTTGGAGAGGTGGAGGAGAACTTGGTTGGAAAGCAAATTTGCCCCAAGAAAATTCCACCTCCTTAGCACACTTTAAAGAATTTGAAAATCGATTACTCGTTCATAAGAATAGATTTTTCACAAAAGATCCATTTCCATACCAAAAACAAACAGATATGCATTGGGAAATAATTGGTCCATTTGCTAATGCAGGAAATCTGAAAACAAAATTTGACATCGAACAAAATCCCTATGCAAGTACAATCAAAGTAACAAAGAAAGCAATTGGCGGAACAATAATACTTCGACACTGGTGGGCAGATATTATCCCTGGGCTTATACAGGATCCTCAAGAGAATTCTACTTGGTATGCTAGAACAAAAATTTGGTCTGACCGTGCAGTTGAAAAAGCATTTTGGGTAGGATTCGGAAATCAGTCTCGTTCTTATGCAAGTGATTCCCCCCCGTTAGGAAAATGGGATTATCTTGAGAGTCAAGTGTATGTAAATAACAGCGTAATCTCTCCCCCACAGTGGAAGAGACCAGGTAGAACAGGTGATTTAGAATCACCATTAATCGATGAAGGATATTCGTTTAGAGAACCTACTTTAATTCAATTAAAAAAAGGATGGAATGAAGTTCTAATTAAATTACCTATCGCAAATTTCAAAGGAAAGAATTGGCAAAATCCAGTCAAATGGATGTTCACATTTTTACCCTATCAATAACCGAAAAAAAAATAAAACATTAGATATGAAGAAAAATTTAGCATTACTTTTATTTGCTGTAAGCTGTATAACATGGCTAAAAGCACAAGAAACTATTGTATTTCAATCTGGTCAAGATGGCTATGCCAGTTATCGGATACCTGCAATAATTAAAAACAAAACTGGAGATCTTATCGCATTTGCAGAAGGTAGGGTTGACCATGCTGGTGATTATGGCAATGTTGATATTGTTTACAAAATCAGCCAAGATCAAGGTAAAACCTGGGGTCCAATAAAAATTGCCGCTGACTTTGAAAACCTTCAAGCCGGAAATGCTGCTCCCGTTGTTGACCTGTTGGATCCAGCTTATCCTGATGGACGGATTTTTCTTTTCTACAATACAGGAAACAACCATGAAGGTGAGGTAAGGAAAGGAAAGGGTTTAAGAGAGCTTTGGTATATAAGTTCGACCGATGGTGCTAAGACCTGGTCAGAACCTGTAAATATTACAAGTCAGGCCCACCGCCCCAAGCAAGTTTCTGAAAATCCAGCCTATAATTTCAAAGAGGATTGGAGAACCTATGCAAACACGCCAGGTCATGGTTTTCAGTTCGTTTCGGGGCCAAACAAAGGAAGAATATACATTGCTGCCAATCATAGTGCTGGAGACCCACAACCAAAAGGTAAAGACTGGAACGCACATGCCTATTATTCAGATGACCATGGAAAAAGTTTTGCGCTAAGCCAAAACATTCCTTTTCCAGGAACGAATGAATCAATGGCCGCCCAAATTGATAAAAACACTGTATATATGAGTTCCCGAAACCAGCAAATTACACCAAAACAACGTGTAATTTCAATTTCGAAAGATGGTGGTCAGACCTGGACAACCTCAGCCCCAGATCCAAACCTTCCAGACCCTATTAATCAAGGGGCTGTGCTCTCATGGAAGAAAGGAAAAAAATTCATTCTAGCACACATCAATGCGGCAGATCAGGAAAAACGCGATAACTTGACCCTTAGATTGTCCAAAGACCAAGGCAAAACATGGTATTTCAATAAACTTATTGCAAAAGCGCCCGTTGATTATAAAGGAGCATACTCAGCATATTCGGATATTGTGTTAATTAAACGGAAGCAAATTGGAATTCTTTACGAAAAAGATAATTACAAAGAAATCGTCTTTTTAAAACAGAAAATAAACTATTAGAAGCAACAAAGGACCTTGTAACTGCAAGGTCCTTTGTTTTTGATCAATTATTAGACATGGATTAGTTTCATCTTTGGAACTAATAATCGCATGATTGTCCAAGCTAACAGGTAAGCAACCGAACAAACTGAAAATATAATAAAATAACCTGCATCAATTCCTTTGAAGCCCATGAATACCATCTGAGATTCCTCTGAATAATCAAACAACATTCCTGAAGCTTTATTAATCAAAAAAGACCCCACCCCACCCGCTAGACCACTAATCCCAGTAACTGTTGCGATAGCCTTTTTAGGAAACATATCACCAACAGCAGAAAAAATATTTGCAGACCAAGACTGGTGAGCAGCAGCAGAAATACCTATTAAAATTACTGGGAACCAATAAGAAAAGGATCCCAATGGTTGTGCTAACAAAATTAATAGAGGAAAGAAGGCAAAGATTAACATCGCGCGCATCCTACCCGCGTACACATCCATTCCCTTTTTCTCGACAAAATAAGTCGGCAACCAACCTCCTATTATAGAAATCATTGTAATTGCATAGACGACAAAAATAGCCATTTGACCTTCAAAATCTGAAGATTTAATATCATACACCGAACTCAAATAAGCTGGAAACCAAAACAAAAGAAACCACCATACTCCGTCAGTCAAAAACTTTCCAGCTATCAATGCCCAAGTTTGCTTAAATTTCAAACAGGTTAATATGGAAACTTTTTCTTTTTTTGGATCCTCTAAATTTGTCTCAACCCCATGATCCAAATCTTGTTTTATATAATCGAGTTCAGCCTGGTTAACTTTAGGATTTTCTTCAGGTTTGTGATACATAAACTGCCAAAATCCCATCCAGATAAAACCTAATGCTCCTATTAGAATAAAAGCCATTTCCCAACCATATGTTTCAGCAATGATCGGTATAACTAAAGGAGCTAATAAAGCACCAATCGTTGTACCCGAATTAAAGATACTAGTTGCGAATGCTCTGTCTTTTTTAGGAAAATATTCAACGCAAGCTTTCATTGCCGCTGGAAAATTCCCGCCTTCTCCCAGAGCGAGCACTACCCTGGCTAAAATAAAAATCATCACTGAGATGTTAATTACCTTGGAAACGTCCTGAATGCCGGAAATAATCTCTTTGGATTCTTGAAAGCCAACCAACCATGTTCCAGTAAGGATGCCTGAAGTTACAATCCCACAAAATGCATGAAGGATTGCTCCAATAGACCAAATTGCTATAGCCCATAAATATCCTTTCTTGGTACCAAGCCGATCTATGTATTTACCCGATATGAGCATTGAAATAGCATACACAATTGAAAATATTGCTGCAACATTGCCATAGTCATTATTAGACCAATGAAACTCAGGCGCAATAAAGTCTTTCCAGGTTAATGAAAGTACTTGTCGGTCCAGATAGTTAACTGTCGTGGCAAAAAATATTAAGCCACAAATGGTCCATCTATATTTACTCGATTGGTTAATTTGCATTATTTTTAGGTTTATTTTTGGTTATTTGAATACATCTATGACCTAATTATTCCCAGTTCAAGGCCTCGCAACTCGGCTAATCCCCTCAGTCTACCGATAGCGGAATATCCTGGGTTAGTTATTTTATTTAAATCATCTAACATCTGATGGCCGTGGTCAGGTCTAAATGGGATAGGAATTTCCCGAAGTTGATTTTCCCCTACCAAAGACTTCATAACTTGGTACATATCAACATCACCATCCAAATGGTCAGCCTCATAGAAACTTCCAATTTCATCTCGTTTTACATTGCGCAAATGCACAAAATGAACACGATTTTTTACCTTATCAAAAATTAACGGTAAGTCGTTTTGCGGGCCTGCCCCGAGTGACCCTGTGCAAAAACAAATCCCGTTGAAATCTTTAGGTTGTTTATCAATGATGTAGACCAAATCACTAAGTTTACTGACAATTCTTGGAAGCCCCAAAATCGAATAAGGAGGATCATCAGGGTGGATAACCATTTTGATATTATTCTCCTGGCAAACATCAGCTATCTCACTTAGAAAATACATAAGATTGTCTCTGAGTCCATCCATTCCAATACGCTTGTAGGATTCAATAGATTGAGAAAGTGACGTCAAACTTATATCACCCTCTCCTGGGATTCCCATTAAAATATTGTGTTGTAATTCTTGACACTGATCTTGACTCATCTGATCAAATCTAAGAGTAGCTTCCGCTCTGATTTTTTCAGAATAATCTAAATGAGCATCTTGTCTTTCTAGGATAAACAAGTCAAAAAGTGCTAGATCAATCCAATCAAAATAAAGAGCTTTTGATCCATCAGGCATCATTTTGTCTAATTGAGTTCTTGTCCAATCAAGTACAGGCATAAAATTGTAACAGATAGTTTTAATACCACAAGAAGCTAGATTTTTCAACGACTTTTTATAATTGTCAATGTATTGGTCCACATCCTCTGCCCTTGTTTTTATTGATTCATGAACAGGAACAGATTCCACAACAGACCAACGAAGGCCAGATGCTTCAATTAAATTTTTTCGTTCCAAAATATCCTCTAGTGGCCAAACACTGCCATGCGGAATATGATGTAATGCAGTGACTATCCCTGTTGCTCCGGCTTGTTTCACATCACTAAGGGAAACTGAATCATCCGGACCATACCACCTCCAAGTTTGTTCTAAAAATTGCATATTTATATGTTATTAAACTCCACACCAAGCATTGAATCCACCATCAACAAAGATGGTTTCCCCCGAAATAAATGCAGAAGCATCACTTAATAAAAAAACTAAAGTTCCTTCTAATTCTGATGGGTCACCTAAGCGTTGATAAGGTGTTCCATTAATAAATTTTTGCGCACGTGCTGTATAACCTCCATCTGGATTTGTTAAAAGCGATCGATTTTGTTCTGTAAGAAAAACTCCGGGTGCAATTGCATTTACTCGGACCTTATCACCGTAACGCAAAGCCAATTCGGTGGCCATCCATTTTGTAAAACCGTCAATCCCGTGTTTAGCAACGGTATACCCTAAAACCCTTGTCAAAGGTCTACTGGCAGCTAAAGAAGAGATGTTTATAATCGATCCTGATCCCTTTTGAGCAATAACTTCACCCAAGATCATTGTTGGAATTATAGTCCCATAGAGATTTAGCTCAATAGCCTTAATGGTATCTTGTATTTTATTATCAAAAATAGATTGATTCTCTCCTATAGTTGCCCCGGGAATATTTCCACCTACAGCATTAATCAATCCATCTATAGTACCCCAAGTATGTAATATTTCATTCTTTGCTGCCATTACAGACTCTTCATTCATCACATCAGCCATTACCCCAATGGCCTGTGCTCCATGATCCTTTGCCAATTGAACTCGATCATCAATCTTTTGTTGATCCCTCCCCATAATGCATACCTTTGCTCCGGCTTGTGCTAGGGCTATGACAAAGGATTTCCCCAAAACCCCAGTACCTCCTGTAAGCACTACGATTTTGTTTCTTAGCGAAAATTTCTCAAGAATTCCCATAATTTCTGTTTAGATTTAATTCAATAATAATCATTTTCAATTTAATTTACAGTTTTTGCAACAGTTTAAATACAAAAACGTTTTCGTAGTTTGATAGCTAGAAATAAATCAATTATCTTCGGTTAAGATAATAACCATGCAAAATATTCTAACTTTCGGGGAAATACTCGTCCGTCAACAAAGCCAATACGATTCTTTTTTTGAACCAGGCCAAAATCTATTAAAGATTTACCCAGGAGGTTCAGAAGCGAATGTGGCAGTTTCATTAGCTGAGATGGGCGCAAGAGCTCAATATTTCAGTGCCTTTGCAGAAAACAAACTTTCTGCCGAGATCTTAAACTTACTGCAAAAGCGCGGTGTCGACACTTCTAAATGCATTTTCTCAGGAGATCGAATTGGCAGCTATTTATTACTATCAGCGAATGGGTTAACAAGCGGAGAGGTCATATATGATCGCAAATACTCAAGTTTCAGCCAACTCACTCCAGATTTAATTAACATAGACCATTTATTGGACAAAATAGATTGGTTGCATTGGACGGCTCTAACACCAGCTCTTAATCAAAATATGGCAGATCTGATGGAGTCTATCTTAAAAGGTGCCAAAGAGAGAGGTATATGCATTTCCGTGGATTTAAATTACCGCAGTAAATTGTGGAAGTACGGGAAAGACCCCATTGAAATTATGCCCAAACTGGTTTCATATTGCCAGGTCATCATGGGCAATATATGGGCAGCCAACAAAATGTTGGGAACAGACATTGAGCCAAGCTTTAATCGAGATACACCAAATGACGAATATATCGAATTTGCAAATAACGTAGCAAAAACAATTTTCAAGAACTACCCCACGGCCAGACACATCGCTCAAACATTCCGGTTTATGGACAATCCTAAACACAACCTATTCTTTGGAACATATCATACCCCAGAGCGGAATGAAGTTTCAAGCCTCTATGAAACGTATGACATTGTAGATCGTATTGGAAGTGGCGATGCTTTCATGGCTGGTTTAATCTATGCCCTTCAAAGCACAATAGATCCTAAAGGGATTATTGAAATGGCTACTGCTGCTGGATACCAAAAATTATTTGTTGAGGGTGACTTTGGTCAAGGAAAATTTAAATAAAAATGGAAGAACAACTTATTAATTACATCGAAAAACATCCAGTTATACCTGTGTTTTATCACGACGACCTAGAGATCTGCAAGCTCATTTTGAAAGCTTGTTATGAAGGAGGTATTCGAGTTTTCGAATTTGTAAACCGTGGAAAAATGGCTGAAATAAATTTCCAGGCACTTCTGAGTTATAAAGAAACCCACTTTCCAAATCTAAAACTAGGAATAGGGACAATTTTCACTACCGAGCAAGCAGAAAAATTTATTGCATTAGGTGCTGAATTTCTAGTTAGTCCAGTATTCCTTGAAAGTATTGCAAAAATTGCAAACAAACACAATAAATTATGGATTCCCGGATGCATGACCCCTACCGAAATAATCACGGCAAATGTTGCTGGCTGTAACTTCATAAAATTATTCCCCGGAGACACTTTAGGACCGAATTTCTTAAAAAGTATACAACCCTTATTTCCAGGAATAAAATTCATGCCAACTGGAGGGGTTGATGTTGCACAAGAAAGTCTTAAATCTTGGTTTTCTGCAGGCGTTAGCGCTGTCGGCTTAGGATCGAAACTTTTTAAAAAGACTGATAATCAATACAATTATTCACAAATAACCGAAAATTGCAAAGCGTTATTGAATTGGGCTAGACCATGAAGACCCCAATTATAAACTAACCTCAGTTAATTTACGATTGTCCATTAGCGTTCTTTCAAATTTTCTAATAAAGGCTTTTGTGATTAGCACTTCAAACTCGACGATCAACTCATCCTCGGTAAGTGTTTGTTTTTTAATTTTGACATGCCTTACCAAGGGTTTTATTGTATCGATCAATAAATCTCTTTCATCTAAATCATCTCTGTTCATCGTAACTGTAGCAATTTTCACCACATTAGAGATTACGTATTTGTTCAACAAAGGGCCTGATAAAATAATAACAAAACAAGCAAGCCAAAAAATTGCCGCTGTTACATAAACACCAAAACCAATAGCCATACCAATTGCTGCAGACATCCAAATAATGCTTGCAGTAGTTAACCCATTAACATTGACACCGTCCTTAAAGATCACCCCAGCACCTAGAAAACCGATACCAGACACAACATAAGACGCAATTCGGGTGGAATCCTCAGATTCGCCCACGCCTAACTTTTGAGACAGCAAAGAAAACAACGTGCTTCCCAAACAAATTATGGATATGGTTTTAAAGCCGGCTGCTTTATCTTTCCATTCCCTTTCCAATCCAAGAAACAGCCCCGCCAGCAGAGAAAGTACCGCCTTAAGCAAGTCATTCCAATCCCAATTCAATTGATTCAATATAATATCCATGATATTTCGTTTTCATTAATAAAGGTAAATAATTCATTTATACTTCTTAAATAATCACCATAAAAAACGAGCCTAACTCAAATTGAAGTCAGGCTCGTTTCTTTATAGTTTGATCTGTTTAAAGACTAGTCTTCTTCTTTTGAAGCTAATAATTGATCATACTCTTCGCGAGAACCTACAATGATATTGCTGTAATGGCGCAACCCAGTTCCCGAAGGAATCAAGTGCCCAACAATTACATTCTCTTTCAATCCTAACAAATTATCACGTTTACCAGCAATAGCCGCTTCGTTCAACACCTTAGTTGTTTCCTGGAAGGAAGCAGCTGAGATAAATGATTTCGTACCTAATGAAGCTCTAGTAATACCTTGCAAAATTGGGCTTGAGGTAGCAGGAATTGCGTCGCGAACCTCTACTAATTTCATATCTTGACGTTTTAAGATTGAATTCTCTTCACGAAGTTTACGTAAAGTAACAATCTGTCCCGGACGTAGCGTGTTAGAATCACCCGCTTCAACAATCACCTTCTTATCGTAAAGTGAATCGTTCTCAATCATGAAATCCCATTTATTAACAGCTTCTTTTTCCAAGAAACGAGTATCTCCTGGATCTTCAATATTCACTTTCTGCATCATTTGATGGACGATGGTTTCAAAGTGTTTATCGTTGATCTTAACTCCTTGTAGACGGTATACCTCTTGGATACCATTCACAATATACGATTGTACAGCAGATGGACCTTTGATGTTTAGAATATCTCCAGGAGAAATCTGACCATCCGATAAAGGCATACCCGCTTTAATGAAATCGTTATCCTGAACTAAGATATGTTTAGATAGAGGAACTAGATATTTTTTTACTTGACCATCGCGAGATTCAATAGAAATTTCACGATTACCACGTTTAACTCCTCCCAAAGTAACTACACCGTCGATTTCAGTAACAACAGCAGGATTAGATGGGTTACGAGCCTCGAACAACTCTGTTACACGAGGAAGACCACCCGTAATATCGCGGGTCTTGCCTGTAGAACGAGGAATTTTGACTAAGATCGCACCTTCTTTAACTTTTTGTCCATTAGATACCGAAACGTGAGCACCTACAGGAATGTTATATGAACGAATGATTTCACCTTTAGTATCAATTACCTTAATGGTAGGGTTTTTTGTTTTATCACGAGTTTCAATAATTACCTTCTCTTTGTGACCGGTTTGTTCATCTGACTCTTCGCGGAAGGTAATGCCTTCGATAATCGCGTCAAATTCGATTTTACCCGCAAATTCTGAGATAATTACTGCATTGTATGGATCCCAATCAACTAATTTGGTACCGTTCTCAACCATATCGCCTTCTTTAACGAATAAATTCGATCCATAAGGAATAATTTGTTGATAAAGCACCTTATTCTCCTTGCTCACTACCTTAATCTCACCTGAACGGCCTAATACAACGTTGTAAGGACCAGACTCGCCAATCTTTTCGACTGTACGAATATTCTCAAATTCAATGCGGCCTTCGTATTTAGAAATAATTGATGATTCAGCAGCAATGTTAGAAGCTGTACCACCCACGTGGAATGTACGAAGCGTTAACTGCGTACCAGGTTCACCAATTGATTGAGCAGCGATTACACCAACTGCCTCACCCAATTGAACACGTTTACCGGATGCTAAGTTACGTCCATAACAACAAGCACACACACCGCGTTTAGACTCACATGTAAGGACCGAACGAATCTCGAGACCTTCGATACCAGCCGCTTCAATTGCTTCCGCAATCTCTTCTGTAATATCGTCGTTTGCAGCAACAATTAATTCATTTGTTTCCGGATGGTATACATCGTTAAGTGGTGTACGTCCTAAGATACGATCATATAATGGTTCCACTACATCATCATTATCCTTAAGGGCAGTAGTATAAATACCTCTTAGACCAGTACAATCATGTTCAATAACAATCATATCCTGAGCTACATCATGTAGACGACGAGTTAAATAACCAGCATCGGCAGTTTTCAAAGCCGTATCGGCAAGACCCTTCCGAGCACCGTGGGTAGAAATAAAGTATTCCAATACAGACAAACCTTCTTTAAAGTTTGATAAAATTGGATTTTCAATAATTTCACCACCTGAATTACCAGATTTTTGAGGCTTAGCCATCAAACCACGCATTCCACATAACTGACGAATTTGTTCTTTAGATCCACGAGCACCTGAATCCAACATCATGAAAACAGAGTTGAAACCTTGGTTATCGTTGGAAAGAATATCCATTACATGAGCGGTTAACCTATTGTTAATACGCGTCCAGATATCGATAATTTGATTGTAACGTTCGTTGTTGGTAATGAAACCCATGTTATAGTTGTTCATTACTTCTTCAACCTCGTTTGTCGCTTGACCAATCAATTCAGCTTTAGCTGCCGGAATATTTAAATCTTGTAAGTTAAATGACAGACCACCTTTAAAGGCTGTCTGGAACCCTAACTCTTTCATATCATCTAAGAAAGAAGCAGCACGAGCCATACCCGTGTTCTTAACAATTTCTCCAATGATATTACGTAAAGATTTTTTAGTTAATAATTCATTAACAAAACCAACCTCCTCAGGTACGACCTGATTAAAGATCACACGACCAACAGTTGTATCAATGATTTGCGTAGAAAAACTGCCGTCTTTTGCTTTTACCTGTGTTTTTACTTTAATGAAAGAGTGTAGATCTACTTTTCCTTCGTTTAAAGCAATAATAACTTCTTCAGCAGAATAGAAAGTAGTACCTTCTCCTTGCATCTTGGTAACTCCATCAGACTTACGGCCTTTAGTAATGTAATAAAGACCTAAAACCATATCTTGTGAAGGTACAGTAACTGGAGCCCCATTTGCAGGGTTAAGAATGTTGTGCGAAGCTAACATCAAGATTTGAGCTTCCAAAATTGCAGCATTACCTAAAGGTAAGTGAACCGCC
Source organism: Sphingobacterium sp. GQ94 (assembly GCF_059758715.1). Taxonomy (NCBI): domain Bacteria; kingdom Pseudomonadati; phylum Bacteroidota; class Sphingobacteriia; order Sphingobacteriales; family Sphingobacteriaceae; genus Sphingobacterium; species Sphingobacterium sp. GQ94. Next base: position 161,654 of record NZ_JCAXEC010000003.1, on the reverse strand, counting down.
ATCTGGTCACCGTCAAAATCGGCGTTGAATGCAGAACACACTAATGGGTGTAATTGAATCGCTTTACCCTCAACTAAGGTCGGTTGGAAAGCTTGAATACCCAAACGGTGTAATGTAGGAGCACGGTTTAATAATACAGGGTGTCCCTTCAAAACATTTTCCAAGATGTCCCATACTAAAGGATCTTTACGATCAACAATCTTTTTGGCAGATTTTACAGTCTTTACAATACCCCTTTCAATCATCTTACGGATAATGAATGGTTTGTAAAGTTCAGCAGCCATATCTTTTGGAAGACCACACTCGTGTAATTTCAAGTTAGGACCAACAACAATAACTGAACGAGCAGAATAGTCAACACGCTTACCTAATAAGTTCTGACGGAAACGACCTTGTTTACCTTTCAAAATATCAGATAAGGATTTTAGTGCACGATTACCTTCAGTCTTAACCGCATTCACCTTACGTGAATTATCAAATAAGGAATCTACTGCCTCTTGAAGCATACGTTTTTCATTACGTAAGATAACCTCAGGAGCTTTGATCTCGATCAAACGTTTTAAACGATTATTACGAATAATAACACGGCGGTATAAATCGTTCAAATCTGAAGTAGCGAAACGACCACCATCCAAAGGAACCAAAGGACGTAATTCAGGTGGAATAATTGGAACAATTTTCACAATCATCCATTCTGGACGGTTTTCAATATGATCATTGGCACTACGGAAAGCTTCAACTACGTGTAAACGTTTCAATGCCTCGTTTTTACGTTGTTGAGAGGTTTCGTTAGCGGCTTGATGACGTAAATTGTAGGAAAGTTGATCCAAGTCAAGACGTTTCAATAAGTCTTCCAGTGCATCAGCTCCCATCTTAGCCACGAACTTCTGTGGGTCCGTATCGTCTAAATATTGGTTTTCTTTTGGAAGAGTATCCAAGATATCCAAGTATTCTTCTTCCGTTAAGAAATCCATGTAGGAAATACCATCATCTTCTTTGATACCGGCTTGAATAACCACATATCTTTCATAGTAGATGATCATATCCAACTTTTTAGTTGGTAGACCTAGTAAATAACCAATTTTATTAGGAAGAGAACGGAAATACCAAATGTGCGCTACAGGAACAACCAAATTGATGTGTCCCATTCGCTCACGACGAACTTTCTTTTCAGTTACTTCAACACCACAACGATCACAAACAATACCTTTATAACGGATACGTTTGTATTTACCACAGTGACATTCATAATCCTTTACTGGACCAAAAATACGCTCACAGAATAATCCGTCACGCTCTGGTTTATAAGTACGGTAATTGATTGTTTCTGGTTTAGTAACCTCACCGCTTGAACGCTCCAAAATAGTTTCTGGAGAAGCTAAGCTAATCGTAATTGATGTGAAATTACTTTTAATTTTATTATCTTTTTTGTAAGACATACTTAGTAAAAAGTTAAAGCTATATATGAAAGTTTAAGAAGGTATGAATACCTCCTTAAACTCAATTTTGCTTGATTAATCCAATGTGATATCTAAACCTAAACCGCGAAGTTCATGTACCAATACGTTAAACGATTCTGGTACTGATGGAGTAGGTAGGTTATTACCTTTAACAATAGCTTCGTAGGTTTTAGCACGACCAACAACATCATCAGATTTCACTGTCAAAATTTCTTGTAGAATATTAGATGCGCCGAATGCCTCTAATGCCCAAACCTCCATCTCTCCAAAACGCTGACCACCGAATTGCGCCTTACCACCTAATGGTTGCTGCGTAATCAATGAGTATGGTCCAATCGAACGAGCGTGCATTTTGTCATCAACCATGTGTCCTAATTTCAACATATAGATCACGCCTACAGTTGTAGGTTGGTCGAAACGATCCCCAGTTAATCCGTTGTATAGGTAAGTACGTCCTGATTTAGGTAACTCAGCTTTTTCTACCCATTCCTCTACTTGGTCCATTTCAGCACCATCAAAGATTGGAGTTGCAAACTTAACACCTAATTTCACACCTGCCCAACCTAAAACAGTTTCATAAATCTGTCCTAAGTTCATACGAGAAGGCACACCTAACGGATTCAATACAATATCAACAGGTGTTCCATCAGATAAGAAAGGCATATCCTCATCACGTACAATACGTGCAACAATACCTTTATTACCGTGACGACCAGCCATCTTATCACCAACTTTCAATTTACGTTTCTTAGCGACGTAAACTTTAGCCATTTGTACGATTCCCGAAGGAAGTTCATCCCCTACCGAGATAGCAAATTTTTCACGTTTGAAACTTCCCAACTCTTCATTGTATTTAATGCCATAGTTGTGAAGCGACCACTTAATCATTTCGTTTTTATCCTCATCTGTAGTCCAACCAGTTGGATTTACATTATTATAGTCTAAATCAGAAAGAATTTTTTGTGTAAACTTAGCCCCTTTTGCAACTAAAAGTTCTTTGTAGACATTGTATACACCTTGTGATGTTTTACCATTAACAATGGTAAACAATTTATCAACTAAGCGATCTTTTAGTTCTTTAGAATTTTTAGTATGTGTAGCATCTAATTTTTCCAACGCTTTGCGTTCGACTTCTTTAGACATCTTCTTAGCACGCGAGAACAGTTTGGTATCAATAACAACACCTTTAATAGAAGGTGGAGTTTTTAAAGACGCATCCTTCACATCGCCAGCCTTATCACCAAAGATTGCTCGTAATAATTTCTCTTCCGGAGAAGGATCTGATTCACCTTTTGGAGTGATTTTACCAATCAAAATATCACCTTCACTAACCTCAGCTCCAATACGGATAATTCCGTTCTCATCAAGGTCTTTCGTTGCTTCTTCAGAAACGTTAGGTATATCTGCTGTTAATTCTTCCTCTCCACGTTTCGTGTCACGTACCTCCAATTCAAATTCTTCAATATGTAATGAAGTAAATAAATCTTGAGAAACCACACGTTCAGAGATCACGATCGCATCCTCAAAGTTATATCCTTGCCAAGGCATGAATGCAACTTTTAAGTTCCTACCCAATGCTAATTCACCATCTTCAGTTGCATAACCTTCACATAACACTTGTCCTTTTAGTACTTTTTGACCTTTTCTTACGATAGGTTTCAAGTTAATACAAGTATTTTGGTTAGTTTTTTTGAATTTAGTCAAGAGATATGTTTTCACATCATCATCAAAAGAAACTAAACGATCGTTATCGTTTCTATCATAACGAATATGAATTTCTTGTGCATCTACATATTCAACCACACCATTTCCTTCAGCATTGATCAATGTTCGTGAATCCTTAGCAACTGTTCCTTCCAGACCAGTTCCTACAACAGGAGCTTGTGGACGCAATAAAGGAACTGCTTGACGTTGCATGTTAGAGCCCATTAAGGCACGGTTAGCATCATCATGTTCCAAGAAAGGAATTAATGAAGCCGCAATGGAAGTAATTTGATTTGGAGCAATGTCCATATAATCCAATTTCTCAGGTTCAATAATTGGGAAGTCACCCTCATATCTTGCTTTCACTTTAGGATCTAAGAAATTACCTTTATCATCGTATAATGCATTTGCTTGCGCAATAGTTTTATCGTCCTCATCTTCAGCGGAAAGATACACAACCGGTTCATTAACGGAAACAATACCGTTTACAACTTTACGGTAAGGCGTTTCTATAAATCCAAGATTGTTTATTTTCGCATGAACTGAAAGAGATGAGATCAAACCGATGTTTGGTCCCTCAGGAGTTTCAATAGTACACAGTCGACCATAATGGGTATAGTGTACGTCACGAACCTCGAAACCTGCACGCTCGCGAGAAAGACCACCAGGTCCTAAAGCTGAAAGACGACGTTTGTGCGTAATCTCAGCAAGTGGATTGGTTTGGTCCATAAACTGTGATAACTGATTCGTTCCGAAGAATGAATTTATCACAGAAGAAAGTGTACGTGCATTGATCAAATCCGTAGGAGTAAAAACCTCGTTGTCGCGAATATTCATACGTTCACGAATAGTACGTGCCATACGAGCAAGACCAACACCAAATTGAGCATATAATTGCTCTCCAACTGTACGAACACGACGGTTCGATAAGTGGTCAATATCATCAACTTCTGCTTTGGAATTGATCAAGTTGATCAAATACTTCACAATAGCAATAATATCTGTACGAGTTAATACTTTCGTGTCTGAATCAGGTCCAAGTTTTAATTTACGGTTGATACGGTATCTACCCACATCCCCTAAATCATAACGTTTATCTGAAAAGAACAAACGATCGATAATACCACGGGCAGTTTCCTCATCAGGTGGTTCGGCGTTACGTAATTGCCTGTAGATATGCTCCACGGCTTCCTTTTCAGAGTTTGAAGTGTCCTTCTGTAAAGTATTGTATATAATCGAATAGTCCGCATTGTTAGATTCATCTTCTTTGGTCAGGATAATTGATTTTACCCCAGCATCGATGATTAAGTCAATGTGATCCTCTTCTAAAACTGTTTCACGTTCAAGTATGATTTCGTTACGGTCAATCGAAACGACTTCACCCGTATCTTCATCTACGAAATCTTCTGTCCATTTATTCAATACCCTAGCCGCTAAACGACGACCAACGTATTTCTTTAAACCAGATTTACTAACCTTAACTTCATCTGCTAAATCGAACAATTCTAAGATATCCTTATCCGAATCGAAACCGATAGCACGTAACAAGGTAGTAACTGGGAATTTTTTCTTACGATCAATATAAGCGTACATCACGTTATTCACGTCCGTAGCAAACTCGATCCAAGAACCTTTAAAAGGAATAACCCTAGCAGAATAAAGTTTAGTACCATTTGTATGTCTACTTTGACCGAAGAACACACCAGGTGAGCGGTGTAATTGAGAAACGATTACGCGTTCTGCTCCGTTGATAACAAAAGTACCTTTTGGAGTCATGTACGGGATCGTCCCTAAATATACGTCTTGTACAATAGTTTCGAAATCTTCGTGTTCTTCATCATTACAAGACAACTTCAATTTAGCCTTTAAAGGTACGCTATAAGTCAATCCACGTTCAATACACTCACGAATATCATAACGAGGAGGATCAATGAAATAATCCAAAAACTCTAGCACAAAGATGTTTCTTGAATCAGAAATAGGGAAGTTTTCTGCGAAAACCTTGTAAAGCCCTTCCTGATGGCGATTATCGGAAGTAGTTTCTAATTGAAAAAACTCCTTGAAAGACTCCAATTGCACATCCAAGAAATCAGGATAATCGATTACCTTCTTACTTGTCGCAAAATTTACTCTTTCTTTTTGAATATTATTGTTTGCCAAGGGAATAAGAATTTAGTTTTAAAAAACTGAGCTAACCTCTGCTGTTAATTGCTTCCGATCATACCTTAGCAGCTGTATGATCCATAATACTATATTTATAAACAGGAATAGACTCTGATAGATTGTACTATCAGAGTCTAAGTTTTTGTCGCTTTATGCGAGATTATTTAATCTCAACAACAGCTCCAGCTTCTTCTAGTTGTTTTTTCAAAGCTTCAGCTTCGTCTTTAGAAACACCAGTTTTAATTTCTTTTGGTGCACCATCAACTAAATCTTTTGCTTCTTTCAATCCTAAACCAGCTAAATCTTTAACCAATTTCACTACAGCTAATTTCTGACCACCAGCTTCTTTCAAGATAACGTCGAAAGAAGTTTTCTCTTCAGCAGCAACAGTTTCACCAGCACCAGGACCAGCAGCAACAGCTACAGCAGCAGCAGCAGGCTCAATGCCGTATTCGTCTTTTAAGATATCAGCTAATTCTTTAACGTCTTTTACTGTTAAGTTAACCAACTGTTCAGCAAGTTGTTTTAAATCTGCCATTTTATTTTGAATTTTTGAATTTCTTTAATAAATATTGTTAATTATAATGCAACGAACATTTTTTTGATAGAGGTATCGTTATCCTCTGTTTTCTAAAGCTTTTACTAAACCTGAAATAGTATTTCCACCCGATTGAAGGGACGAAATAACATTTTTCACTGGTGATTGAAGTAGAGCAATAACGTCTGCAATAAGTTCCTCTTTAGATTTAAGGTTTACTAATGCGTCAAGTTGTGAATCTCCTATAAAAGCAGTTTCTTGAATATACGCTGCCTTTAATAATGGTTTATCACCTTCTCTACGTAATTGTTTGATCAATTTAGCTGGAGCATTGCCATTTTCTGAAAACAACAACGTTGAAGCCCCTTTTAATACACTAAAGATCTCTTCTGAATCAACCCCTGCCTCTACTAAAGCTTTCTTAATCAAAGTGTTTTTTACTACTTTGATTTCGATATCTTGTTCGAAACATTTACGTCTAATGCCATTCACCTTTACAACAGATAAGTCAGCAGTGTCGGCAATGTAGAAATTACCGTAAGATTTAATCTGTTCGGCTAAAGCTTGAACAATTTCTTGTTTTAGTTCTTTTCTCATGATTAAATTCCCGCTACTGATTTAGTCTCCACATGAATACTAGGACTCATGGTTGAAGAAATGTGAATACTTTTGAAGTACGTACCTTTTGCTGCAGATGGTTTCAAACGCCCAATTGTTTGTAAAACTTCTAAGGCATTATCAAAAATTTTGTCTGCATCAAAGGACACTTTACCAACTGAAGTATGGATGATACCTGTCTTATCAACTTTGAAATCGATCTTACCACCTTTTACCTCTGTTACAGCTTTACCAACTTCGGTAGTAACTGTACCAGTTTTAGGGTTTGGCATTAAGTTCCTTGGACCCAAAATACGGCCCAATTTACCTACTTTTGCCATAACGCTAGGCATAGTGATGATGATGTCAACGTCAGTCCAACCACCTTCGATTTTGCTGATGTAGTCGTCAAGACCTACGTATTCCGCACCTGCTGCTTTAGCCTCTTCTTCCTTATCAGGAGTACACAAAACTAAAACACGAACTGTTTTACCAGTTCCATGAGGTAATGTCGCAATACCACGCACCATTTGGTTAGCTTTACGAGGATCCACGCCCAAACGGACGTCGATATCCACTGAAGCATCAAATTTGGTGTTGGTGATTTCTTTTACTAAAGCCGTAGCTTCTTTTAAAGAATACGCTTTACCAGCTTCAATTTTGGATAGTGCCGCTTTTTGATTTTTTGTTAATCTAGCCACTTTCTTAAACTGATTTCGTTAATTAATTTTTCCAAGGAGCATCACCAGAAACTGTGATACCCATACTACGCGCTGTACCAGCTACCATTTTCATAGCAGATTCTACAGTAAATGCGTTCAAATCCGGCATTTTATCTTCCGCAATTGTCTTTACTTGATCCCAAGTAAGAGAAGCTACTTTTTTACGGTTAGGCTCTCCAGATCCACCTTTAAGTTTAGCTGCATCTTTTAATTGAACAGCAACCGGAGGAGTCTTAATGATAAAATCAAAAGATTTGTCGGCATAAACAGTGATAACCACAGGTAAAACTTGACCTGGCTTATCTTGCGTACGAGCGTTAAATTGCTTGCAGAAATCCATAATATTCACACCCTTAGCACCCAAAGCAGGTCCTACTGGTGGAGAAGGATTTGCAGCTCCGCCCTTTACTTGTAATTTTACTAACGCACTGACTTCTTTTGCCATTTTTTTTGTGATTTAATATGTTAAATGTTTGTTAGTAAGTTGGAAGCTATAACGTAACATTTATTTTCGCTAGGGCACAAAACGTAGTTTTGCAACCAAACGAGGTGCAAAGATATATAAAATTTCTGAAAAATAAAAGTTTTTTTTAGTTTTTTATTATTGGAATAAGCAAAGATACACATCATATTATTTCTTTCCAAATAATAACCTAACTTGACCTCCCCAAGCTCCAATAACCACATCCAACACTTGATCACCATTCACATCAGCGATGGCCATTCCCCAGCTGCGCGCAGAAAACTCCTTTGGAATCTCATGATCTTGGATGAAATCAAATTTACCTTGACCATCGTTTTGCAATAGCCGTAATGGCATCGGTTGAAAACCAGGAATTTTAATGGCGCTCAAGATTAGGTCAAGATCTCCATCATGACCAAAATCAATGACATTTGCAGCGTAGGTGGAAAAATCATAATTCGGAATTCGTTCTCGCGTTTGATCCTCAAACTTACCTTCTCCCATATTAATGAAGAGTCTGCCTTGCGGATCATATTCTTTCTGCCCGCCATTGCTAGTCAAATTAGCATAAAATAAGTCCGTTAACCCATCTCCATTTGCATCAAATGCAACTACCTCCCTAGTATGCAGTGGAACAGTTTGCGGTAAACTTCCTTTGATTTCTGAAAAAACTCCACTACCATCATTAAAATACAATCTCGAGGGTGGTCTCTCATTTCCAACAGCAAGGTCCAAATCACCGTCATCATCCAGATCAATCAGTTTAACAGACTGTGTCAAATCTTGGTCTGTAGTAAAGGTTCCAGCCGTAACATTCATTAGTGACCCAGGGTTTATAGAATCATTTAACCAAACAAAATTGGAAGGTGAATCCCCGGTATTACCAATGACAACATCGATTAAACCATCCCCATTAATATCCCCAACATCTAAAGCATTCCCTTCACTTTTTTGCGGTAATTTATCGCTCATATCAACAAATGTTCCGTCGCCGTTACCGAAGTAATATTCATGATTTTGGTCATCTTCTGCAACAAAAACTACGTCAATATACCCGTCGTTATTAAAATCAGCCGCCCGCACATGCTCTGAATCATTGGCGCGATTTGAAAAAGCGGATTTTTCCCAAATAAACTTCCCACTACCATCGTTCACATATAGCCGGTTTGGTTCTTTTTCTAACGCCAACACCATATCCAGCAATCCATCACTATTAACATCCACTAGAACCACATCCAATGCATGTGTATTCGAATCAATGGGTAAATGGCTAGCCGTCACTTCAACAAAATATTCACTTTCAATTGTGAGGGACTGTGCCTGAACATCAACGCTTAAGAAAGAACAAAAAAATAAAAGTCCTGCTATAATGGATAATGATTTCTGATTGGAGGAAGTCATAGATTCACAATAAATAAAATAGAAATTAAGTAACATATAGAACCAAAAATTGTTTTCATAAGCTATTGCAAACCATTAAATAAAAGTTTGCTTAACTCATCATTGCTGTCTCCCGCATACTCCCAATACATGGCACCTAACAAATCAGTACTCATAATATATTCGCATTTAAGTGCTAAAGACTTAGCGTTTTCATACGTTAAGACAACTTTCCCATTCGCATCTACTAAATAAGGAACTTTAGCCTGATCATCCCATTTCTTATAAAAACCTTTCAACTTATCCAAATCCTTGAAAAGAACAAAATCCGCTACAGCGACTTTATCCCCTCTACCATAAAAAGGCAAACCTAAAACCAACTTCTCTTTTGGCATTCCCGCATCCAAATGGGCCTTTACAGCTTCCACGCAAGTCACTCTTCCAGACATTTCAGATCGGAATAGACTAGCGTGATGATATGGAGGTTTTCCGACATCATACATCATGATATTTACAAAATCCACAATCGGCTCAATAGCCTTAAAGTCGATAAACTGAGCATCAGCGATCGAGGCTAATGTTAATAATTTTTCAGAGGTTATTTGAGAACGGATATCTCTCATTAATAAAGTAAAATTATCATAATCATTCTCTGAAGCAGAAATATTTGCCTCCGAACTAGTTGGATATTCCCAATCAATATCAATTCCATCTAAGTCAAATTCATCAACGATACGTTTACAATCTTTAGCAAAACTCACACGAAGATTCTCATCAGAAGCCATTTCACTAAATCGGCCGCTTCCCCATCCTCCAATAGACAATAGTACTTTCAACTCAGGATAGTCTCTTTTTAATGAGGTAATTCTCTTTAACCGTTCTGGGTTTGCAATTGTAACCGAATTAAAACCTTCACTTACCTGACCAAACGCGTAGTTAATATGGGTAATTAAACTTGGATTGGGGATAGGATCAGTTCCAGCAGTCACATAGGAAACAATAATTTTTTTCTTTTGCCCGAAAGATGATGTGCTAAAACTTAAAACGAGCCAAATTAACACAAAACAAAATCTTATTATCCTTTTATACTCCATAATCAATTTTTCTATTTATAATTTCAAACGTACGTGCAATTTACTTAACAAAACGGAAAACCAAAGCATACTAAATGCCCAAATTAAAGAACCTATAATTGCGAGCCACATGGCATCCGTTTGTTTATAAAAAAATAAAGGAACACCAAAGCCCCAAGCAAAAAAATAAATAAAATCAGGAATCAAATAGGTAGTTAACGCGTTTTTGCCGGCATTCTCTAATAAAGTTAATCGTACCCCGAGCTGGCGAACATCAAAAAGATAATAAATCAAAGTAAATAAACCGATGCTGATTCCATTACAAATTAAACCCCAACTTGGGGTGGCATGTATCTTAGAAATAATGAACCAATTTCTCAATAAAAATCCCAACGCTAAAGAGAGCAAACTAGCGCATACTAGGGAACAAATTAATGATATGCTTTTGTTTCTCATCTCTTTTGTTAGCACCCCTACAATCAAACCCGAGAGTACGATCAATGGAACATTTCCTTGTAAAATAACTTCGAAAAAAATGAGGAATGAAGAATTAAAGGCATCAATATAGCTCGTTTGGGAAAGAATATTTAAGCCTAAAAACAGAAACCATATTCCAATTAACACACTTACCCGATTACGAACAAAAAAATAAACTAGTGCCCCTGTCAGGTAGCCCCAACCCAAAAGCCCCAGAATACCCCACCAACTTTTTATCAACCATTGTGGAGAATCAGCAGTTCCTGCTACAAAGACATACCCTAATATGCCCAAACCGATCAACCCCAAAGCAATAAGAAATTTATAAAACAAGGCATATTTCGACCCTTTAGGATAGGCATTCCAAACTAAAAAAATACACACATATAACAATGTGCTCCATTGAAAGCGAGTAAACCCGCTAAGTTCGGCATTAATTCTACTAGAATTTACGATCATTAAACCGATAAAAATAAGACTAATCGAACGAACAAAAATATGATAGAAGATGAGTTTGTTCAATTCTCCTTGTTTTTCTCTTGCATAAAATGCATAAGGAATTGAAATTCCTACCATAAATAAAAATCCGGGAAATACCCAATCGGAAAGCCCCATACCATCCACCTCAGCATGCGTATGCAACATCCACTGAGGAACAACTGATACAAACAGATCATTAACAAATAACATGAGGAATAAGGTTAAACCGCGCATGATATCTATGGATAATATCCTGCTCTTCTGTTTCAAGATAGTTGGGGGCTGTGGATTCATTTGAAAAAAGTGAATTTAAAAAAGCATTAAGGAATTCACATCAAAGGTAAATATACAATTTCTGAATTAGCATATTTTGGCTTGAACGCTATAAAACAAAAAAAGCCTTTCTATTAGGAAAAGCTTTCTTTTATATCTAAAAAGTATGTTTACTCTTTTTCTACTTGCATATAGTTAAGTTCAAGTGGGGTTTTACGTCCAAACACTTTAACCATAACAGTTAATTTTTTCTTGTCTTCATGAACTTCTTCAATTTCACCGGTAAATCCGTTAAACGGCCCGTCATTCACTTTTACTGTCTCACCAACGTAATAAGGAACATTAATTGATTCGCCTTGCTCGGCCATTTCATCAACCTTACCTAAAATACGTTTAACCTCGGCAGCGCGAAGTGGAATTGCATTACCAGCCTTATCTCCTAAGAAACCAATAACGCTATTAACATTTTTGATTGCATGCTCAATCTCACCATCTAATGCAGCTTCTATCAAGACATATCCTGGATAATAATTACGCTCTTTTGCCACTTTTTTCCCATCACGCATTTGGTAGTATTTTTCCATTGGGATTAACACTTGCGTAACTAAATGTTGAAGACCTAAACGGTTGATTTCAGCATCAAGATATTGTTTGACTTTCTTCTCTTTCCCACTTACAGCACGCACTACGTACCATTTTAAACTTTGATCTGCCATAATACTCTGTTGGATTAGAAAATTAAGAAGCTGTACCGTACAACAACTCCATAATATTGCTTGATGCCTTATCCATCACAAAAATCAAAAGCGCGATGATGACAGAAGCGACAAGTACGATCACAGCGTGACTTTGCAATTGCGACCACGTAGGCCAAGTCACCTTCTCAGTGATCTCTGTATAAGAGTCTTTAATAAAATTAAGTACTTTAGCCATTTATAAGTTCTCTAAGTTATTTGCACGGGCACCAGGACTCGAACCCAGATCAAAGGTTTTGGAGACCTCTATTCTACCATTGAACTATGCCCGTGTAGATTATGTTTTGATGTTGCAAATATAGCTTTTCAGGCGCATTACAACAAATTTTATTTCATTTTTATTGCTAAAAAAGCAACCTGTATTGTTAGAAAAAATAAGCTAATCAGCCTGAGCCAATTAGCTTATTTTTTTATTTAAATAATCGATATAGATTACTTAACAATTTCAGTTACCTGACCAGCACCTACTGTACGACCACCCTCACGGATAGCGAAACGTAGACCTTTTTCCATTGCAATAGCGTTAATCAATTTAACAGAGATTGTAACGTTATCACCTGGCATAACCATTTCAGTACCTTCTTCTAACGAGATTTCTCCAGTTACGTCTGTAGTACGGAAATAAAATTGAGGACGGTATTTGTTGAAGAAAGGAGTGTGACGTCCACCTTCAGCTTTTGATAATACGTAAACCTCAGCTTTGAAGTCTGTGTGAGGAGTTACTGAACCTGGTTTACAGATAACCATACCACGACGGATATCAGTTTTCTCAATACCACGTAACAATAAACCTACGTTATCACCCGCTTCACCGTAATCCAAAATTTTACGGAACATCTCAACTCCAGTTACTGTAGATTTTAAGTTCTCAGCACCCATACCTAAGATTTCCACTTGGTCTCCAGAGTTGATTACACCTCTTTCAATACGACCAGTTGCTACTGTACCACGACCAGTGATCGAGAATACATCTTCTACAGGCATTAAGAAAGGTAATTCAGTCAAACGTGGAGGAATTGGAATATTGTTATCAACAGCATCCATTAATTCCATGATAGAATTAACCCATTGCTCTTCTCCATTTAATGCACCTAATGCAGAACCTTTGATTACTGGAATATCGTCACCAGGGAATTCGTAGAATGATAATAATTCACGAACTTCCATTTCAACTAAGTCTAATAATTCAGAGTCGTCAACTAAGTCAACTTTGTTCAAGAAAACTACTAATGCAGGAACACCTACCTGACGAGCCAATAGAATGTGCTCACGAGTTTGAGGCATAGGACCATCAGTAGCCGCAACTACGATAATAGCACCATCCATCTGTGCAGCACCAGTTACCATGTTTTTCACGTAATCGGCGTGACCTGGACAGTCAACGTGTGCATAGTGACGGTTCGCTGTTGAATACTCAACGTGTGAAGTATTAATTGTAATACCACGTTCTTTTTCTTCAGGAGCAGAGTCAATTGAATCAAATGAACGAACTTCTGATAAACCTTTATCAGCTAATACTTTCGTGATAGCAGCTGTTGTAGTGGTTTTACCGTGGTCAACGTGACCGATAGTACCAATGTTTAAGTGGGGTTTACTACGGTCAAATTTCTCTTTTGCCATGTTTATGCGAATTAGTAATTATAAATATTTCTTTTAATTAATCTTACAAAGTTAATAAAACTTATGTATTCGAGCCAAAGATGGGATTTGAACCCACGACCTCTTCCTTACCAAGGAAGTGCTCTACCCCTGAGCTACTTCGGCTTACAAAAAGTTTATTTACAGATATAAGTCCCTACCCTTCAAATAATTTACTAAAGAAGACAGAGACTTAGATTTGTTTTATAAATTGAGCGGAAGACGAGGTTCGAACTCGCGACCTATAGCTTGGAAGGCTATCGCTCTACCAACTGAGCTACTTCCGCTTTTCATGTTTACCACTCGAGACTGTCAAATAAACGACAGAAGGTATACATTTGGTATGGTGGAGGGAGAAGGATTCGAACCTTCGAAGCCGAAGCAACGGATTTACAGTCCGTCCCATTTAACCACTCTGGAACCCCTCCATACCAGCAACTTACGTTGCTTTGAGCCTCCTATCGGAATCGAACCAATGACCTACTGATTACAAGTCAGTTGCTCTACCAGCTGAGCTAAGGAGGCGTGTATAAATTTAATAAAACTTTCTGTTTAAAGAACGTCTATCTTTTAGATAGCGAGTGCAAAAATCTAATATTTATCTGATATTCGCAAGTTTTATTTTTATTTTTTTTTACTTAAAGAACTCTTCAAAACTTTCTTCTTAAATATCCCGTTTTGATGATGCAAAGATAGTGACTAGACGCACATATCAAAAATATTTATCCTTTTTTTTTGATGCTGAAAACCATATCATTGATATGCAAGTAAATAATTTTCATTTTTCAATCCTGAATAAGCTCTATATTTGCGTATGTCGAATTTAAATATCATCAAAAAACATCTTAAAGCTTGCCTGGTTTTGGTTATCCTAGGATTTTCAGGACAACCACTGCGCGCCCAAGAGAATACGAATTTTATAAAAAAGCTTATAAAAAAATTCGTTTCCGCAGAGACTGACTCTTCCCGATCGGCTAGTTTTGTCGTTTTACCGGCAGTAGGTTTTGCTCAAGAAACAGGTCTGGAATATGGGATTGCTGGAACTTATAACTTCTATATTGATAAAGATAATCTTGAAAGCAGAACCTCTAATGTAACATTAATTGGCACCTTAACCACAAAAAAGCAAAAGAATATCAAATTAACTTCTGATGTGTGGACCAAAAACAATAACTACCATATCATGACCGAATTAAGGTATCGTGATTGGCCGTTCAATTTTTATGGAATCGGCAATGAAACATGGAAAAAAGACGAAGATTATCTAGATCAAAAGCTGTATCGCATTAAAATCGACGGCGAGAAAAAAATTGCCCATAATTTATATGCAGGGGTAAATTTGAATTACGACAATTTTGAATTTCATGATAAAGAATCTGGAGGAATTTTTGATACCCCGGAAATTCTTGGGAAATCTGGCGGTCAATATTTAGCCCTGGGTATTTCTACTTTATATGATACCAGGAACAATACCACTTATACAACCAAAGGGTTCTATGCCCGAGCGAAATACGCATACGCTCCCAATTTTTTTACTGAGGAAGATTTTACAGGAAGTCAAATCGAGGTGGATTTAAGAGGATTTTACCCTCTTAGCAAAAAACTAAGTATAGCCGCACAAGGTTTATACAAGGGGAGCTATGGGAAAAATGTTCCGTTTTATGTGCTACGAGATCTAGGAGGTGATATGACAATGCGCGGATATTATCTGGGGAGATATAAAGATAAAAATTACCTCACTGCTCAAGCTGAAATTAGGTATAGGTTTCACCCAAGAGTAGGTATAACAGGTTTTGCCGGAACCGGAAGCACCTTCTCCAAAGAAATCAGCATGCGTTTATTACCTTCCTATGGTGCAGGTTTAAGATATTTCTTTAGCTTAGAACATAATAGCAGTATACGATTTGATTACTCCTTTGGGGAACAACGATCAGGTGAAAAAAAACAATCGGGATTTTATCTGAGCATAAGTGAGGCCTTCTAAATAATTTTATTCAGTAAAAAGTGACATCATAATCACCACTAATCAGGTTTAATGCAAGTAGATATGGAAAAACGAATATTATTTATCCGAATTACCCGAGGGTTGTTGTTCATACCATCAGTTATTGCCATATGGTGGCTAAAAGAGTACAAAGATTACGGGCAATATGGAATGATTATCTTTTGGTGTTTATTTGTGTACTATAATTTTCTTTTGAGAAAAAAAGTGGCACCACCCAAAAAAGCTTAACATCAATTATTATTCAATGGTACTACTTCGTGTACCGCAATAAAAAATCTTGCTTATATTGTCCCTCTCGGTGCAAAACTACTCCGAAATGGAATAGATTGATGGAGACAATCACACGTGGATCGTTGATCATGGATTTCCAGAATTTCCGATGAGCTAATGTATAGGGTTCATGAAGAATAACCAATTGACCTTCTTTTACTGCGCTTAACACCGCTTCAAGATCTACCTCCTGAGCCTCACGAATCCAGCTTGCAACCGAAGGTGTGTGACTTAAACCCTTCTCTAACTTGGTAGCCGATAAATAAATAAGTATTTTATTTAATACAGTTTTATATTTAGGATTAAAACCGACCGGGAAATTAACTGGATCTCTTTTTATATTCTCTCGATTATAAATGGCCTGATCAGCCAGAGCATATACAAAAGGGGAAT
This sequence comes from Sphingobacterium sp. GQ94, assembly GCF_059758715.1. NCBI lineage: Bacteria > Pseudomonadati > Bacteroidota > Sphingobacteriia > Sphingobacteriales > Sphingobacteriaceae > Sphingobacterium > Sphingobacterium sp. GQ94. Next base: position 145,263 of record NZ_JCAXEC010000003.1, on the reverse strand, counting down.
GCGTGCCATGCCGGCTATTTGCACAAAAAAAATGCTGAATATAAGAAAATATATACCACATGGTTTTGCAAAAATAACAGACTTTACAATAGGAACAGTACAGATGCACAGATTTTTTTTGAATCCTAAAACTGTAGCGTGAATATACTACCCTTTCCCTCCACGCTATCAACAAACAAATTCCCGTTATGCAAAAGCATAATCTGCTTACTTAGGGTTAACCCTACCCCTGTTCCGGTTTTTTTTGTGGTAAAAAAGGGCGTAAAAATCTGTTCTTGAATTTCCTGAGACATCCCAACGCCATTATCCTGTATTTTAATTTGAATATGGTCTTTAGCCTCAATTGCAGATAAACTAATATAGGGTTCTTTTTCTTCTTTGACGGCCTCAATAGCGTTCAACAACAAATTGATAATCACTTGTTCGAGCAGGTTGATATCAGCTTGTAATATTAGCCTCGTGTTTTTAATGATGAGGTCTACATCAATATTTTTTTGTAATAAAGTAGGTTCTAAAAGTTGATAGATGTTCTCAAATAATTGAACGACATGAATATCTCCAAATTCAGGTTGATCAACCTTATTAATCAATCGGTAACTTTTTGCGAACTGCAACAATCCTTCACTCCTGCGTTTAATTGTGAAAATTCCGACTTTCAAATCGTCAACATCTCGTTTTCCATCCCAATGCTCCAATCGGCTATGCAGCGTTTCTGCCAAAGAACTAATAGGCCCAATAGAATTCATTATTTCATGAGTGAGTACACGAAGGAGTTTGTGCCAAGCCCTTGTTTCTGCCTCATCAATAGCCTCGTTTATATTTTGGTATACCACGATTCTAAATTCACCGTCTAGTGTTTCAAAACCAGAGCTCTGCATTAAAAGTTTTATTTTCCCTTTACTAGAATGGGCTGTTTCAATTTGGTGCTTACCGACCTTCAATTGCATAGTCTTTTCATACAAATCGGGATGTCTTTTTTGCATGCCGGCAATATTGCCCAAATGAGGGACTTGGAAAAGTTCCTTAAATGCGTCATTTAACCACATTACCTTGCCTGAATCTGCATTGTAGAATAAAATAGCTGTATCCAGCATGTTAATTACCTTGTTAAGATATTGATGCTGTAAAGCCTGATCTTTACTAAGATGCCTAAAAACTTCATTTATTTGATTGAAAGCGTTAAACAACTGTCCCTCAGCAGATTTCTCTCGCTTTATGACAAAACGTCTGGTAAAATCTCTATATTTAACCGCTTCCGAAAATTCCAGAAGTTGCACAATCAAAATTCGGTGACTTGAATAAAATCTATAGGCAAATACAAGTAGGAATATTAATAGAAGACAGGCATAGGCATAGAACTTACTAAACGCCAAATAAGCAACTGCAACGGCCAAAACCATTAGCCATACCGTCTTAATAAAATCGGTTAAAACTAACCTATTCATGGATTATAAATTATATTTTTCCAATCTCCTATATAATGCCGCTCTGGTTAGCCCCAATTCCTTTGCCGCTTTACTGATGTTTCCATTATAGCGTTCGATAGCCGACTTTATCGTCTTTCGCTCCATTTCTTCTAGGTTATGTGAGTTGGAAAACTCTGATGCGGATGGTAATTCTATGAGTTGTTGTTCAATTGGAGAGAATAAAATATCAGAAGCTCGAATACTTTGATGTTCTGCCATGATGATCGCCCTCTCTATACTATATTGCAATTCACGGACATTACCAGGGAAATGATACGCTTTTAATTTGTTCAATGCATCATTTTCAAAGCCGGAAATATTCTTGTGGTATTTGTTATTATAAAAACTTAAAAAATGAATCGCTAATAGAGGAATGTCCTCCGATCGTTCTCTCAAGGGAGGTACCTGGATCTCCAATGTATTTATTCTGTATACTAAATCCTTTCTAAATCTATTCTCATCAGCTAAGACTTTTAACGGAACATTGGTTGCGCTTATCAACCGGATGTCCACAGGAATAGCTTGGCTAGATCCCAACGGAACGACAGCCCTATTTTGCAATACGCTTAATAGTTTGGCTTGTTGTTGCAAACTGATATTCCCAATCTCGTCGAGAAACAAAGTTCCTCCACTGGCATGCTCAAAACGACCCTTTCTATCTTCCCTTGCATCGGTAAAAGCGCCCTTTTTGTAGCCAAACAACTCGCTTTCAAACAAAGTTTCGGTTAATGAACCTACGTCAACTTTTACGAAAGCTTGATTCACTCTAAGTGAACGTTGGTGAATTGCATTTGCGATCAGATCCTTACCCGTACCGTTCTCTCCAAGAATTAATATGTTTGCCTCTGTCGGGGAAACTTTGTCCAATTTGTATTGTAAATCCTCCATAATACCGGATCGGCCAATAATTCCATGCTGCTCACTAAGCGATGAAGTGATTTTAGGTTTCAGAACTTCCTTGTTTTGAGAACAAATTCCCTCTATTGTATTTAGTACTTGTTCGTTTTGCCAAGGTTTAACAATAAAGTCTGATGCCCCTTGTTTCAACGATCTAACAGCGAGATCTACAGCTCCATAAGCGGTAATCATAACCACGTGAACTGCAGGAAAAAGAGATTTGATTTTTGAAAGCCAGAACAAACCCTCATTACCCGTGTTGATAGTGCTTTTGAAATTCATATCCAGTAAAACAATATCAACAGAATTTTTATCCAGAATATTCATTAATTTTTCCGGATTGTGCTCCACCAGTACCTCTTTGACATTCGGTCTAAGAAGTATGCGAGTAGCGGTTAATAAATCTTGGTCGTCATCTACAATTAAAATTGTCGCTTTCTTCATGCCTTGCTAAGATAGTTATAAATCTAAAGAACCTGCGTAGTAATCGTTGATATATTTTTGCATCAACCATTCATATTGTCTTATAATTAATTGACTTCTTGCATGATCTAATTTGTTTTTTGCGCTCAAATAGAGAACAGAATTTGTACTACCTTGCTCATAAAGTACAGTTGCAATTCGAAATGCCTCTTTATAACTTATTTCCTGATCACGAAGATTCTTCACATGGGCTTGGTTTACTTTCAAATCGAAAACTGCCTGCGCCGTTTCCATGCGTAGTTGGTTGCTTAAGATTTCTTTATTAAAGTTAGCCTCTTGCAAACCAATTTTTGCTAAGCGGGTATTCGTACGAATTTTAAAAGCATTAAAAATTGGAATAGATAGCGTAATCCCCACCCCTTTATTCAAATTATTCTTTAGTTGATTAAAATAATTTCCGTTTGCTTTACTGTAATTGGAACTTAATCCACCTCTGAGGGATAAGGAAGGAAAATAATCTGCCTTAGCGATTTTTATATTTTCTTCCATCTCCTTAATCCTCCATTCCATAGCTTTATACTGAGGGAGTGTGAGCTGAGATTGTTCAAACAGTGCTTCCGCAGAAAGCGTATTTACCTCGCTTGGCATACCCAGCAATTCGATACTCGGTAATTGATGCACATTCATGTTCAAAAGACCTGCCAACATTATCCGGGCATTATTTAAGGCTTGTTTTGTAAGCTCAAGTTCATTAAGTTCACTGCTATACTGACCCCTCAAATCGTAAAGATCTCCAGGGGCAATAGCTCCCTCCTTGTTCATCACTTCGCTTCTGTGCAACTGCTCTTTGGTGACGCTCAACCTGCTTTCAGTCTGCTTCAACATATCCTGAGCGGTAAGAAGTTTCAGATAAGCTTCAATAACATCCAATTTTAATGTATTTCTTAATCCTTCATATTCTAGCTTTCCAGCCTCGCGAGCATTTGACTTCATACGGACATCATGAAGAATAGAAAAACCATTGAATATTGGAACATTTAAGTTCAGGGACCCACTCCCTGAACTATTGTTCTCATCTATATATTGATTGGTTGTCGGATTTATTGATCTACCTTGGGATAAATCATGCGATAAATTACCATTAAGTGTTGGTAAACGATTGTTTTTAGCTTGTTTATATGTCAAATCAGCTCTGCTTACAGAGAGCTCATCTCGCATCAAGGTAGGGTTGTTTTTGATGGCTAGTCGAATACAATCGGATAAGGACAGGATACTATCCTGCCCTCTCACCGTATTAACTAAACAACAAACAAATATTAAAACGAATAGGTAACTTCTCATGAATGAATATTTACTTCTGCTTTTCATAGGCTGTGCCAATTATACAATAACCTGTATTTCAGCTATTTTAGTTATTATAGATTAGCTCATCTGTTCGAAGGTGAACATTAAAGTGTTCGATTGCGAACAGATGGAAGAGTTAATTTGGACAGCCTACAAAAACTGACTGATTTGTGCTTGAGTCAAGCAAATTATACTGCATTATAAGTTTAAAAAGGTTAAAAACACCCATAGTCAGCCCTAGACTACAACATTCAATGTCTTATAAAAAAAGGCCGCAGTGTCAGACATTGGGTACACTAAAAAGTGGGCATGAACACCTATATGGCAATTTCATACATCGGAAGCACATTATGTACGGCATCGCACAATTACTGTTCAGTATCGAACAGTATATTAGCACCTTCATACAATATGCACCTATATATCAGGTGTTTATAAATTTGGCACAACCTTGTATGTACTCATTTCAAAATTGAATAAAAACGTACATGGACAGACCGATTAAACAAAAGAAATGGAATTCAAAGCGTATCCTTACAATAGCCGGTATTTTGGCAATTGTGGCGTTGATTGGCGCCAGCTATTATTACACGAGCGGCAACAGCAAATTGAATGTGGAAGCCGAACGTATTTCTATTTTTGAAGTAAAGGAAGATACATTTCAAGAGTTTATACCCATAAACGGTACAGTCTTACCAATCAGCAGTATTTATTTAGATGCTTCTGTTGGCGGCCGTGTAGAAGAAAAATTCGTCGAAGATGGGGCGCACCTTCACAAAGGAGATCCAATTATGAGATTATCTAATACCGATATGGAACTCGATTTAATCCAGCAGGAAACGCAAGTCCTAAATCTATTAACACAGGCACAAATTGCCCAAACGAGTGCCCAACAGGTGTCTATTAATAACAAGAATCAAATGGCTGATGTGGAACAAGCATATAAAGAAGCTGAACGCATTTATACCCTGAACAAAAAATTATTGCAAGAGAAAGCTATTGGTTCTCAAGAATATCAAAAATCGTTGAATGAATATAATTACCAGAAAGAACGTAAAAATCTAACCAAACAAATTTTAAAACAGGATGAGATATCAACGAATCAAAAACTAGGTCAAGATAGGGAGACCTACAAACGTACCCAAGATGCTTTAGAGCTAATGAGACAAAAAGTCGGTGATTTAATTTTACGTGCTCCTGTAGATGGTCAGTTAACCTCATTCGACGCAGAAATTGGGCAGAGCAAAAATCCGGGAGAAAGACTAGGACAAATAGACGTCCTCACCGGGTTTAAAGTTCGCGCAGATATCGATGAACATTATATCAACCGCATCTTTCCAGATTTAAAAGGACAATTTACTATAGCTAATAAAACATACGATCTGCAAATTAAAAAGGTCTATTCCCAAGTTAAAGATGGTCGATTCCAAGTCGATATGGAGTTTATTGGTGAACGCCCCCAAAGCATCCGACGTGGACAAACCTTAACTATTCGTTTAGCTTTAAGTGAGCAAACCAAAGCAATTTTATTAGCGAAGGGCGGGTTTTATCAACAGACTGCGGGCAATTGGATTTTTAAATTGGATAAAAATGGAAAAACAGCTTATCGTACAGATATACAGCTAGGAAGACAAAATCCTGAATTCTATGAAGTTACATCTGGCCTAAAACCTGGAGATAAGGTAGTTGTGTCAAGCTATGAAACTTATGATAAGATTCAGGAACTAAATATTAAAAATTAGAGTAGAAGTCGATGCCGCTGCTATATTTTATTGAATTCCCTAGTAGCGGTCTTCGGCCATTTTAGAAAAAAAAATGATCTATCAGAACTTCAAATTTGTAATCAGATTCTTAATCGAGGATAAAATCTATAATTTTATTAATTTTTGAATCAATATAATTGGGTTCATATAGGAATTGCTATAACTGCCTTAATTTTCCGATGGTTTGCACAGGGGTATCAATCAATAATGACAATTATTAACAAAAAAATATATACACCGTTAAATCCAACAAAAACACTAAAAAACGAATAAATCTCTCTATAAAAAAGACTACACTTTAAAATTACATCATGATAAAAATAACCAATCTACAAAAATTTTACCGTACTGAAGAAGTAGAAACTGTCGCGTTAAATAATGTGAATATTCATGTCAAAGAGGGGGAATTTGTGGCGGTGATGGGGCCATCCGGTTGTGGGAAATCCACCTTATTAAATATTGTTGGTCTACTTGATGATTTGGATGAAGGGAGCTATCTTTTCAATAGCATTGAAGTAGCCCAGTTCAAAGAAAATAAACGTTCCGACTTGCGTAAACATAATATTGGATTTGTATTTCAGAGCTTCAATTTAATCGATGAACTTACCGTTTTTGAAAATGTGGAACTTCCATTGGTATATACCAATGTTCCAGCCGCAGAACGCAAACGTCGGGTGGAAGAAGTATTAGAAAAAGTACAAATCATGCATAGGAGGAACCACTTCCCTCAACAGTTATCTGGGGGTCAACAGCAACGTGTTGCAGTAGCTCGTGCTGTTGTAAATAACCCAAAACTCATTTTAGCCGATGAGCCGACAGGAAATTTGGACTCTAGCAATGGAAATGAAGTCATGCACCTGCTCACAGAGCTCAATGAAGCCGGCACAACTATCGTCATGGTTACACACTCTGAATACGATGCAAAATTCGCCGACAGGGTAATCAGAATGCTAGATGGTCAAGTAATTATGGAGACCTCAACCGTGATGTAGTATTTGCGACAATTATTCAGGCAAGGGAAATAAAAATTATACTTAAATAACGCACAGTATACCGTTTAATACGCATCATATGTTAAGCAATTTTTTTAAAATAGCATGGAGAAACCTCAAGAAGAATAAAGGGTTTACGGCCATTAATATTATCGGTTTAGCGATTGGAATGGCCACCGCGATGTTGATTATGCTGTGGGTAAAAAGCGAAATGTCTTTTGATCGATTTTTTGAAAAGACAGACCAACTGTATCTTGTCGGAAATAAAGATAAATGGAATAATAAAGTTGAAGTCTGGTTTTCTACGCCCAAACCAATGGCCCAGGCAATTAAAACAGAATTTCCTGAGGTTAAAAACGTAACCAGAGTAAATTCTGCGGATAACATCCTACTCTCAGTAGGAGAAAAGAAAATAAACGGAATTTCTGGAGTATTTGCTGATTCTACCTTCATGGAGATGTTTAAACTCCCATTAGTCGCGGGCAATTCACAACAAGCATTAAGGAACCCTACAGAAATTATTTTGACAGAAACCTTGGCTAAAAACCTTTATGAGGACACTCAGGTTGTCGGAAAAACCATTAAAATTGGCAATACCGATATTTTTACAGTCGGTGCAGTCATAAAAGATATCCCTAGCAACTCCTTTTTAAATAGAACCCAATATATTTTGCCATGGCGTTATATGGAACAAAAGGGAAATTCTGATGAGAATTGGAATAACAATTCGATCTCTACCTACATTGAAGTTGAACCTTCTACCAATATAGAAAATTTACAGAGGAGCTTCAAGGGGCTCACAAAAAGACATATTGAAACCAACGAGGAAAACGTCTTAAAGCCAATATCCGAAACCTGGTTATATAATAACTACGAAGATGGTAAAGTCGTAGGGGGCCGAATAGAAATGGTTCGTGTATTTACGGTTATTGCTGCTTTCATCTTGCTAATCGCTTGTATTAATTTCATGAACCTCAGCACGGCTCAAAGCGAAAAAAGAGCCAAAGAAGTAGGGGTAAGAAAAGTTATTGGCGCTAAAAGATCGTCTTTGATTGGGCAATTTCTCACCGAGTCAGTACTCATTGCCTTTGTTTCAGGGATACTAGCCATAGTGATCGTTCTCATAAGCTTACCCGCATATAGTAATCTTGTTGATCGTACCTTATCCATTGATTTTGGCAATCCATATTTTTGGTTAATCTTTTTGGGCTTTATTCTGCTTACTGGAATATTGGCTGGAAGTTATCCAGCTTTCTTTCTATCCTCCTTTAAACCAATAAAAGTATTAAAGGGAAAATTACAACATCTAAAAACCAACTTTAGTACAAGAAAAGTACTTGTTATAACACAATTCAGCATTGCCGTATTGTTGATTATTAGCACCCTGGTGATGAGACGGCAGATTCAGTTCGCTCAAGACCGAGAAATCGGGTATAACAAAGAAAGATTAATTTACCTAACTGAACAAGGACAGATTGCCTCCAATGCAACCCTTATTAAAAAAGCATTATTGCAGCAAGGAATTGCAAGTTCCGTTACACGAACCATGACTCCTTTAACGAAAAATTGGAGCACAAGCACGGGTTTCGAATGGGAAGGTAAAACAGAAAATAACAGCATTATTTTCAACAGATCGACTGCTGATGATAAATTAGTAGAAACAGCTGGATTAACCCTAGTTTCAGGCAGAGATTTCGATCTTTCCGTTTATCCAACGGACTCCTCAGCAGTAATTTTAAATGAATCTGCCGTAAAAGCCATGGGATTTAAGGATCCGATTGGTAAAATCATCAAAGATATGGGTATTGACTGGCATGTGATAGGAGTTGTCAAAGATTTTATTCAAGAATCACCCTACGATCCGATCAATCCATTGGTTATCGAGGGAGCAACTGGCATTGTAAATTTCTCGAAAATAATACCTTACCATACCATGCATATTAAATTCAACAGTAATTTAAGCACGCGTGAGGCATTAGCTAAAACGGAGAAAATATTCAAAGAATACAACTCGGAATATCCTTTCGATTATAAATTTATAGATGAAGAATATGCGCTAAAATTTGATGAATCTCAAAAAACGAGCAGTTTAGCAACGCTTTTCGCATGCCTTACGATCTTTATTTCCTGCTTAGGTTTATTCGGACTTGCCGCCTTTATGGCTGAGAAAAGAATCAAAGAAATTGGGATTCGGAAAGTCTTGGGTGCATCAGTCTTTAGTTTGGCAAAAATGCTTTCTACCGAATTTCTAATTCTGGTAGCGATATCTTGTTTAATCGCATTTCCTTTAGCTTATTGGGCAATGGACAGTTTCCTTACAAAATACGTCTATAGAATAGTTATCAGCTGGGATATATTCCTGATCGCGGGTTTAAGCGCAATCATAACAACTATTTTGACGGTAAGTTACCAATCAATCAAGGCTGCAATTGCTAAACCTGTGAACAGCTTACGGGATGAATGATTGGGGTCATAACCTGAATAAAAAGAGTAAAAAAACATCAGATGATACGTAATTTTTTTAAAATAGCATGGAGAAACCTCAAGAAGAATAAAGGTTTTACGGCCATTAATATTATCGGATTAGCGATTGGAATGGCTGCAGCAATATTAATCATGCTTTGGGTGAATAGCGAGTTAACCTATGATCGCTTTTTTCAAAAAACAAACCAACTGTATATTGTCGGAAATAAAGACACGTGGAACGACAAGATCGAGGTCTGGTTTTCTACACCCAAACCTATGGCTAGTGCCATAAAAACGGAATTTCCTGAGGTGAAAAATGTATCCAGAGTAACTTCCTCTGATAACTTCTTGTTTACTGTTGGGCAAAAGAGAATAAATTCAGCTTCTGGAATTTTTGTTGATTCTGCCTTTATGAATATGTTCGATTTTCCAATCCTCGCAGGAGATCCTCAGAGCGCGTTGCGTAATCCGACGCAGATTATACTAACTGAGACTTTGGCCAGAAACTTATTTGAATCAACAGATGTCATAGGCAAAACAATTAAAATTGATAGTACGGACGTTTTCACGGTGGGAGCCGTCTTGGCAAATCTGCCAAACAATTCTTTTTTAAATAAAACCCAATATCTCCTTCCCTGGAGATACATGGAAAAAATCGGTTACTCCGACGATAGTTGGGATAACAACTCGGTTTCCACATTTATTGAAGTGGATCCTTCAGCCAATATGGCAACCTTAGAAGATAATTTTAAAGATTTCACCAAAAGACATACAGAAGCTACACGTGAAAACGTCTTGAAACCAGTGGCTCAGATGTGGCTCTATGGGAAATACGAAAATGGGAAAGTTGTTGGTGGACGGATAGAAATGGTGCATGTATTTTCCATTATTGCTGGTTTTATCTTGTTAATTGCCTGCATTAATTTTATGAACCTGAGCACAGCTCAAAGTGAACAAAGAGCAAAAGAAGTAGGAGTAAGAAAAGTTGTAGGTGCGAAAAAATTAGCATTAATAGGGCAATTTCTCACCGAATCACTTTTAATTGCCTTTATTTCAGGAATACTAGCAATAGCAATCGTCTTATTAAGTTTACCAGCTTACAGCAATCTTGTCGATCGTTCCTTATCCATTGAATTCGGCAATCTATATTTTTGGTTACTCTTTTTGGGTTTTATTTTGCTTACTGGAATATTGGCTGGAAGCTATCCGGCTTTCTACTTATCTTCCTTTCAACCCATCAAGGTGTTAAAAGGAAAGCTGCAAAAGTTTTCTAATAATGTAAGTGCTAGAAAGATTCTGGTAGTCACCCAATTTAGCATCGCCGTAATACTGATTATCAGTACACTGGTCATGAGACGGCAAATTCAATACGGACAAGATCGTGAGACAGGGTTTAATAAAGAGAGACTTATCTATATTCTTGATCAGGGACAAATTACCAAAAAATCTTCGTTAATAAAACAAGCTTTACTTCAGCAAAATGTCGCCAGTTCCGTTACCCGAACTATGTCTCCACTAACCCAACGCTGGAGCAATAGCACAGGATTTTATTGGGAAGGAAAAACAGAGGATAACAGCACTATATTTAATAGGACAACAGCGGATGATAAGTTTGTTGAAACGGCTGGGTTAACCCTAGTCCAAGGCCGTGATTTCAATCTTTCTTCCTACCCTACCGATTCTTCTGCCGTCATCATCAATCAAACCGCAGCGAAAGCGATGGGTTTTAAGGATGCCTTAGGAAAAATCATCAAAGATAATGGCCGTGACTGGCATGTGATTGGTGTAATCAAAGACTTTATCCAAGAATCACCTTACGACCCTATAAACCCGTTGGTTATTGAGGGAGCTCATGGATATACCTCTACAACTCATATAAAGTTCAACCCCGACATAAGTACCGGCGAGGCATTGCGTAAAACAGAAAAGATATTCAAGGAATTTAATCCAGACTATCCATTTGAGTTTAGATTTATAGATAAAGAGTACGCACTTAAATTTGATGAATCCCAAAAGATTGGTAGTCTGGCAACCCTGTTTGCAGGTTTGACCATTTTTATCTCCTGCCTTGGACTATTTGGCCTGGCCGCCTACATGGCTGAGAATCGGACTAAGGAGATTGGTATACGTAAAGTTTTAGGCGCCTCGGTGTTTAATCTAACAAAATTGCTGTCAGTAGAATTCTTAATGCTCGTCACTATATCCTGCATAGTTGCATTTCCACTTGCCTTCTGGGCGATGGATAGTTACCTGACAAGATACACCTATAGGATAACTATCGGTTGGGATATATTTCTAATAGCGGGTTTAAGCGCTATAATAATAACCATTTTAACAGTTAGCTATCAATCAATAAAAGCAGCAATTGCCAATCCTGTAAATAGCTTAAGAGATGAATGATTATTGATTCTTAGTAGCACACTAAGAGCTTATGTTTGAAACAATAGTACAAAAACGGTAAAAAATGATCAAAAACTTTTTCAAAATCGCTGGAAGAAACCTCTCAAAAAACAAGGGTTTCACGGCAATCAACATCATTGGTCTAGCCATTGGTATGGCATCAGCGATGCTGATAATGATATGGGTGAATAGCGAGATTAGTTTTGACAGGTTCTATGCGAAAACAGATCGTTTGTATGCTGTAGGTACCCGAGAACCATTGGATAGTGAAATTTCAGTATTCTTTTCCACCCCTAAACCTTTAGCCAAGGCTATAAAAAATGAATTTCCAGAGGTCGAGAATGTTACTCGAACATCAGCAACTGGAGGTTTTCTCTTCACTATTGGAGAAAAAAAAGTCGTCGCTGATGTTGGAATGTTCGTTGATTCAACATTTCTAAAAATGTTTGATTTGCCAATGTTGTCGGGAAACCCAGAGCATATATTAAAAGACCCCAGTCGTATAATATTAACTGAAAATCTGGCCAAAAACCTTTTTGGCACAACGGACGTAATTGGTCAAACGATCCGCGTGGATAGTACCTCAATTCTAACTGTTGAAGCTGTATTAAAGGACATCCCAAGCAACAGTAGATTTACAGAAGCGGGATATTTCCTTCCCTGGACTTTTATGGAAAAGATGGGTTATTCTGATGAAAATTGGAGTAATAGTTCCGTGCAGGCTTTTGTCGAGTTAAATGGAAAAGCAAATTTAACCCAAGTTCAAAAGAAAATTGAAAAAATACTTCAGCGAAATTCTAAAAATTTAAATTCAAAAATTTTTTTACAATCGCTAAATGAAAGATGGTTGTATAGTCGTTTTGAAAATGGTCTTGCCGTAGGAGGACGAATAGATATGGTCAAGATATTTGTGATCATCGCGTGTTTTATTCTTTTGATTGCCTGTATCAATTTCATGAATCTTAGCACTGCACAAAGTGAAAAAAGGGCCAAGGAAGTTGGAATTCGTAAAGTCGTTGGAGCACAGAAATCATCTCTGATTGCTCAATTCCTCTCGGAATCATTTTTACTTGCCTTAATCTCAGGAGTTTTGGCCATCGCAATTATAATATTGTGTTTGCCGGCATTTAATGCACTCGTTAACCGAGAACTAGACATCGGCTTTAATACATGGCAATTTTGGGCTTTGTTTATTGGATTTATCCTAATTACTGGATTACTAGCAGGTAGTTATCCTGCCTTTTTCCTTTCCTCATTCCAGCCTGTTAAAGTCTTGAAAGGTAAAATTCACCAGGTGCAGAAAAACATTAATCCTCGGAAAATCTTAGTGGTGACCCAATTTTGCATTGCAATCGTTCTTATCGTTAGTACCTTGGTAATCCGCCAACAAATTAAGTATGGCCAGGACAGAGAGAGTGGTTATCAAAAAGAAAATTTGATCTACATTCCGGAGAAAGGGGATATTGCTAAAAACGCTCAGCTAATTAAGCAAGCTTTGCTTAGTCAGAACATTGCCACATCAATTTCTCGAACCATGTCGCCCCTGACAGAACGTTGGAGTGGATGGAACGGGTTTAGCTGGCAAGGAAAAGATCCAAACAGCGCCATCGAATTCAACCGTCAATATGCTGATGACAAAATCGTAGAAACAGCAGGTTTTACATTAATAGCCGGAAGAGATTTTGATTTGACCCGATTTCCTACAGATTCCATGGCGGCAATCATCAATGAATCAGCATTAAAAATAATGGGGATAGAAAATCCAATAGGTAGCTACATAATGGATGGAGGCAACACGAAATTTCATATCATCGGTGTTATTAAAGACTTTATTCAAGAGTCACCATTCGATCCGGTAGTCCCCTTGGTAATTGAAGGAGCGATCGGTTGGTTTAGAACCATGCACATTAAATTCAACCCCAATTTAGACACTCGAGAAGCCTTAGAAAAGACTGAAAAAATTTTTAAAGAATTCAACCCAGAGTATCCATTTGAATATAAATTCATTGATGAACAATATGCGAAAAAATTCGATGAATCTTCAAAAACGGCAAAGCTCGCTACCTTATTTGCAGGGTTAACCATTTTTATATCTTGTTTAGGTCTATTTGGTTTGGCGGCCTACATGGCTGAGAATAGAACTAAAGAAATCGGAATACGCAAGGTTCTTGGTGCCTCTGTGTTTTCTGTCACCCGTATGCTTTCCAAAGAATTTATATTACTTGTATCTGTCTCTTGCCTTATAGCCTTTCCTCTAGCCTACTGGGCCATGAATTCTTTTTTAAAGAATTATGACTATCGGATTTCAATAGGCTGGGACATTTTCTTGCTTACAGGACTAGGTGCAATTATAATCACCATTTTAACGGTAAGTTATCAATCGATTAAAGCGGCAATCGCAAATCCTGTAAAGAGTTTGCGCGATGAATAATCACTTTTAATACCTAAGACATGAATAGACTTAAACTAATAATCAGGCAACTATGGCGTAATCGTCTATTTACCTTTTTAAATATTGTAGGATTAGCGATAGGCATAAGTGCTTGTTGGGTGGTCTTCAGGATGGTCAACTACGAATTTAGCTTTGACAAAAACCACCCAGAGAAGGAAAAAATATTCAAGGTTTCCACCGCTTTCAAAGAAGGTAATGAAGAAAAAAAATTTGAAGGCATTGCTGCCCCAGTACCTAGATTTATAAAAGAAAACATTGCCCATGTTGAATTGGTAGTCCCAATTTTTACTCAATATTTTGAAAAAATAACACAGAATTCAGACCCAGAAAAACCCGTAGAAATTGATGAACAACAGCATATTATTGGAACCACTATCGATTACTTCCAAATGGTTCCATACATCTGGATTGCGGGTAACCAGGGACAAGTCTTAAGGAACCCTAATGAGGTCATCCTCTCGGAATCTAGGGCAAAACAATATTTCCCGAAACACCCCCCGAAGGATATCGTTGGCAAAACCTTACGATATGACAGCACTTTATATACCGTTACTGGTGTCGTAAAAGATCTTGATCACCCCAGTAGTTTTGCGGCAAAGGAGTTTATTAAAATACCAGAAAAAGACTGGAATTCTGATAATTGGACGAATACTAATTCCAACAATCAATTATTTCTTAAGTTATCTAATAAACACGCAGAAGCATCATTGCTAACTCAGGCAAATAAAAAGCTTCTCGAGATGACCAATGAAACCTTTAGCAAACATAACGTCAAGGCTAATTTAAGCTTGACTTCCCTCCCCAAGCTTCACTTTACTCCCCATATCCAAAGCAGTAGTAACCTTAAAGTCCTATACGGATTAATCGGGATTGGCGCTTTCCTTTTATTATTGGCTAGCATCAATTACATTAACCTAAGCACCGCTCAGATACCCTATCGGGCAAAGGAAATTGGCATTCGTAAAACTCTTGGAGAACAATCCTCGAAGATCACCCAAACATTTTTATTGGAAACCTTTATTATTGTCATTTTTGCGCTTTTGTTATCTTGGCCGATATGTCAAATGTTAACAACGACCTTAGGGGATCACTTCCCTAAAAACATAGATCAATATTCTGATTCTGGTCCGCTTGCGCTATTCTTAACTATATTAGTTCTGTTTATCACTATAACATCAAGTATTTATCCAACTTTTTTAATCAATAAGGTGCAAATCGCTGAGGTTATTAAAATGAAGAGTTTAGGAAAACTATCTTTGGGGAGTATTTCCTTCAGGAAAGCGTTGATTGTTTTCCAATTCGTAATCGCTCAATTTTTTGTTATTGGAACCTTTATTATTGGCATGCAATTAAGGCATACGATGAACAGCGAATTAGGTTTCAACTATCAGTCTGTGATTAATATTCATCTTCCCTACAAAAAAGCCGACCATGGAGACGTGGACCCTTACCTTTTTAAACAGGCATTGGATAAATATCCAGAGATTCAAGCAGTCAGTTTGGGTCACCTTCCGATGAGTGATGACCATTGGGGTAATTTCGTTAGCAGGAACACCAGTACGGGCGAACTCAAGGTGGATATGCCTTTAAAATATGTGGACGAAGACTATGTTGATGTGTTCGATTTAAAGATATTAGCAGGAAGGGGGATAACACTCGCTGACACAGCTAATGGAATCGTATTGAATGCTATTGCAATCAATGATCTTGGTTTTAAAACCCCAGAAGAGGCCGTCGGAGAGGTGGTTTTTTTCAATGATGAGAAAAGAACTATTGTTGGGGTTTTAGATAAATTTCATGTGAAAAATCTCCACATGAAAATGGAACCCTTGTCCATCTTATCTTCCCCCAGTAGATCTCAATTACAGAAAATAAGTATTCGCTTAAGCAGCAACCTAGATACATGGCCATCGAGTCTAGCAATCCTTGAAAAAGAATGGCAAAATTTTTATCCCAATGTGCCCTTGAGTTACGAATTCTATGACCAAAAGATTAAAAGCTATTACGAAAATGATTATAAGTTGTCCAAGATCATCAATCTTTCAACCGCAATAACCATTCTATTAAGTTGTCTGGGGTTAATGGGCTTGGTAACAATCACCTCAGCGCAACGCACAAAAGAAATTGGTATTAGAAAGGTTTTAGGCAGCACTGTATCGGGTATAGTTGGGTTACTTTCTAAGGATTATGTAAAGCTTGTGCTCATTTCCATCCTAATTGCTTCACCTATTGCCTGGTGGACCATGAACAAATGGTTACAAGATTTCGCCTATAAAATCCAATTAAGTTGGTGGATGTTTGTTATCCCGGCGATAGCAACAGTCATTATTGCATTTCTGACCATGAGTTACCAATCAATTCAGGCTGCAAAGGCAAATCCAGTAGAGAGTTTAAGGGATGAATAGCTTGAACTACTAAGTGGCTAGATAATCACTATGTTTTTTAGAGTTCCATTCATTGAGGTAGACATAGAGGCTTATTACATAGATGTTAGGCATGGAGAAATCCACGCGAAATAACCGTTCATTTATGAACGAAAACTGTTCATTATCGAACAGATATAAACCATAATTTAACAAATAAAAACCTGATAAACAGATCTTTAAAAAAATGGCAGATCTATTGCATTTTTTTTAATTTAAATCAGTTAATGTTTATGCTCAAAAATTACATAAAACTAGCTTGGCGGAACCTAAGAGGTCAAAAGCTTTTTTCCACCATTAAAATTGGAGGATTTGCTTTTAGCATTGCTATTTGTATTATGATCGTTTTATACGTTCAGCATGAATTAAGCTATGATAAATTCTACCCAGAAGAAGATCAAATCTTCAGAATGATAGGCAATTTCAAAAAAGAATCTGATTTGCAGCGTGGCACTTCTTTCCCGGCACCCGCGGGTCCGACGATGAAGGAAGTGTATCCAAGCATTCTGGAATCTGGACGAATTTTGCCCAGCTCACTTTTTGGAGCGGGGAATAATCAGGTAGCCACCAATGAAAATCCTGTAAACCGATCGCTCTCAGGTTTTGTTTATGCAGACCAATCCATTTTGGATATGTTTCCTTTACCTGCTGTTTACGGATCGTTAAAAAATGCATTAGATAAACCAAACACCGTAGTACTTAGCAAAAGTAAGGCTGCATTGCTATTTAAGGGAAACCCCGTAGGTAAGGTCATCTATTTAAACAGCGATAAACAGAAACCTTACGAGATTACCGCGGTTTTGGAGGATATGCCTCAAAACTCACATTTATATGGTTACGATATCTTTTTAACCTTATCAGGAATAAATTTTTATGATGGTGAACAGCAAAATTGGATTGCCAGTAATTATGTCACATATTTTAAAATCAAATCGGGTACCAATATACAGCAACTAGAAAATCAGTTGACAAAAACATACATTGAAGACCATTATATTCCTTCGATCAAAATGGCAGGTAGAACGGTGAACCCGATGGTCAAATCATCTTTTTTGACTCTACAGCCACTAAGTCAAATCCATTTATATTCCAAGGATATTCATACGGACAAGGTCGCTGTACAAAATCGGGGAGATATTCGAATAGTATGGATTTTTGCTGGAATAGCTGTATTTATTCTGCTCATCGCAAGCATCAACTTTATAAACCTTACTACAGCGAATGTAGCTGTTAGAGCGAAAGAAGTTGGCATTCGCAAGACGATAGGATCCAGCCGTAAATCGTTAATTTATCAATTTTTCACAGAATCATTTCTTTACTGTGCTATTTCAGTCGTTTTAGGGCTATTGATCAGCATTACATTGCTACCTGTATTCAACCAAATAGCAGGGAAATCTCTCTCTATTCCTTGGTTCAATTTACAGTTTATTGGTATCATACTGCTGGGAATAATTATTTTGGGAGTTCTATCAGGAATTTATCCCGCCCTTTTCCTATCAAGATTTAAACCTATTTCTATTCTAAAAGGTAAAATTTTGAGCTCTAAAAGTTCAGGTGGATTTAGGAACAGCCTAGTTGTTTTTCAATTTGTCACCTCAATTGTGCTGATAATTGGAACAATTATCATTCATCAACAGATGAATTTTCTTATGAACAAGGACCTGGGATACAATAAAGATCAAGTTTTGATGCTTCATGGGACGCATACACTTGGCAAACAAATTAAACCCTTTAAGGAACAATTAAAGACAATATCTGATGTACGCAGCGTCTCCATCGGAGATTATGTCCCAGTAGATATGACGGGGAGCCGCAGAAATGGCAACTCCTTTTGGCAGGATGGAAAACAATCTGAAGACGATGGAAAACCCGGACAATTTTGGGTGATTGATCAGGATTATATTCCAACCTATGGCTTGAAGTTACTTGCTGGCAGGAATTTAAGTTTTGATATGCCAACGGATTCTGCAGCAACGATTATCAACGAGAAAATGGCCAAAGAGCTTAATCTCAAAAATCCAATCGGCGCTAAGATATTCAATGGTGAAACAAGAACTGTTGTTGGTGTTGTTAAAGACTTTATTTTTGATAATATGCGCAGCGAAGCAGATGCGGTACGGCCAGTTAGTCTTGTTTTAGGCAGTAGTCCCTCATTGATATCCATTAAAGTTAGTTCGTTGGACATGACCAGAACTATTTCTCAGATAACCCATATTTGGGAAGAATTCTCACCAAATCAGAAAATTCAATTTAGTTTCCTAGATGACAATTTTTCTGCCTTATACGCCGATGTAAAACAAACACAAACTATTTTTACATCCTTTGCTTTTGTCGCCATTTTCATCGCATGTCTGGGATTATTTGGACTTGCTGCATTTATCACAGCACAAAGAACAAAAGAAATTGGGGTCCGAAAAGTCTTGGGAGCCACCATCGGCAGAATAATCAAATTACTTTCAATCGATTTTCTAAAACTGGTTTTAGTGGCCATTATTATTGCTGCGCCATTGGCTTGGTGGGCAATGCATTCTTGGCTTGAAGATTTTAATAATAGAGTTGAAATAAAATATTGGGTATTTATATTAGCAGGGACAATAAGCCTTTTTATCGCGGCAGGTACTATTTGTTATCATGCTTTTAAAACGGCCCGAATGAACCCGGTAAATAGCTTAAGAGATGAGTGACGATGCTATTTTGGGAGAGCTGGACGAACTATAAACTATAATGACATTCCTGTCAAGTAAGATGTAAAAACGAATATCATGTTAAAAATAAGCTGGAGAAATATTTTAAAAACAAAGACACTAAGTGTTATCCATGTTGCCGGTTTAGCTATTGCGATTTCTACCGCTACTATTCTGTTTCTTACTGCTATGTTTGAATTTTCCTTTGACGATTTTCACAAGGATAAAGATCAAATAGGTGTTCTATATAAAAAAACTGAATCTCCTACAGCTGGAATTAAGTACGATACGCCAATGGAAATACCGTTGGCCCCACAAATTAAGCAAGACATGCCCGGTATTGAATCCATTAGTCGATATGCACATGGGGATGTTATTTTTCGATACGGAGACAAAGAAATTGGGGTAAAAAACAAATTTGTGGATAAAGAATTCCTATCCATTTTTAGCTTCCCGTTTAAGGAGGGGAACGATAATGCATTAAATGAACTGAATGATATTGTACTCACCCAAAGCATGGCACATAGTCTCTTTGGTAGCACAGATATTATTGGTAAGCAATTAGAGGTAAATAATGGCGGTCAATGGCAAGTTAAAACAGTCTCAGCAATTCTTAAGGATATCCCTTCCAATTCCAGCTTGGAATTTAATAGCTTAATGCGCTTCGAAAACAGACCCGGGTATATTAAAAACCGAGACAATTGGGAAAACCGAGATCATGATGTTATCGTGAAACTAAAGGTTTCAAAAATTGACGAAGAGGCCTTCTCTGAAGCTGCTATCCCTATAGTATCTCAGTATTATAAAGACAACATTAACATCCTCAAGAGAGACGGGGCAAGACCTGATAAGAATGGTGCTTACCTGTCACTAAATATCCTTCCATTAAGTAGTCTTCATCTAAATGACTATGGAATTGGCGAGAGTCAATCAGCTGCATACCCATGGATATTGTTGATTATTGCATTACTAATTCTTTTTATTGCAAGTTCGAACTTTGTTAATCTATCACTGGCCCACTCTATAACAAGAAATAGAGAAATTGGAACCCGAAAAACCTTAGGGGGCACAACTTGGGATATTGTAAAACAACTGTGGTTGGAAGCATCGGTTTTATGTACTCTGGGATTAGGATTAGGTTTGTTGCTTACGTTCATCATCCTTCCCCAATATAATGCAAACATGAATTACCAGCTTGATATTAGCGACCTTTTAAATACGAAGAACTTAGTATATTTCACATTTACTTTTCTACTTATCACGTTAATTGCAGGTGGTTTGCCAGCGTGGAAAATCGCGGAAGGTAATATTATCCTATCATTAAAAGGCAATTCAAAGATTAAATCCTCCGCTATCCGCAACTCCCTTACTGTACTTCAGTTTGTTATCGCTATCACCTTAATTATCGCGACCATTGTGATAAGTATGCAACTAAAATACATGAGTAATAAGCCTCTAGGATTTAACAAATCAGAGGTAATCAGTATACCTATAGGCAAAGGAATAGACGCTGAAAACACGTTAAATCTAATGCGTAATAAACTCCAGCAACAACCTTGGGTAAAATCAGTCAGTGCTTCTGATATAAACATAGGTAGAGGGCGTGATGGTACTTCCTCAAAAAGCATATTTGGCTTTGAATATGAAAACAAAGAAATACGAACTAATTTTATGCGTATTGATTATGATTATCTTAAAACATTAGATATTAAATTAATTGCCGGCAGGGACTTCGACAGATCATTTTCTACCGATAGTAATGCTGTAATAATCAATAAGCAGATGGCAATGCAGTTTGGGGGAACAGATGAAATCCTTGGTAAAAAAATTGCTTTAAATGGGGAGTCAATGGTAATTGGCGTGATTGATGATTTTAATTTTAAAGATCTTAAAAACAAGATTGAGCCTCTTACCTTATCCGTTAATCGGAATATATTTCCAATTGAGTACATTTTTGTGCGTGTTCAATCAAACAATCTTAGTGAGACTCTTAAGGAAGTAGGGTCAATTTGGAAGACAGTTAATCCAGGGGCCAAATTAGAAGCGTCTTATCTTGATGAAAACACGCAAAATCTCTACCAAAGTGAACAAAGATTTTCAAAAATTATCATCCTAGGCACCTCTATAGCCATTTTAATATCCTGTCTAGGTCTGTTCGCTCTCGCACTGATGTCTATAAACCAAAGAATTAAAGAAATTGGTATTCGAAAGATCTTAGGGTCATCTGTTGGCGGAATAATATTTCTGCTTTCTAAAGATTTTATAAAATTAATCTTGTTCGCCTTTCTGATGGCAGCACCTTTAGCCTGGTGGATGATGAATAACTGGCTTAAAGAATATGCTTACCGAATAAATATACAATGGTGGATGTTTGCACTAGCAATAATTGTCACTGTTTTTATCGCTTGGAGCACCATTGCCTGGCAAGCCTTCCGCGCCGCCTCAGCCAACCCAGTCGATAGTCTGAGGGATGAATAAGAATAAGTTTTGTCGATCGCGTAGAAGTATAAGACATCATATTCTAAATAATCTGAATAGAAAAATTGATAAAGAAAATAGTAAAGTAACGGTTTTTTTAATTGGTGCCTAATGGTAACCAAACATTTAATAAGAAATACGATGATAAAAATTGCATTCAGAAACATTCGCAAAAACAAAGGTTTTGCTTTCATAAACATGACTGGACTTGCTCTAGGCATCACTTGTTTTCTATTGCTTGGAGCTTACATTTATCATGAGATGAGTTACGATAAATTCCTTCCAAATTCCCAAAGGACGGGGTATGTAAGCATGGCCTATAAATCTGGGGAAGACGCAGAGTTCTCATACAGTAACGTTACCCCTACCGCCTTTGCACCAAACTTTCAAAAGGAATTCGCCGAGATTGAGCATGCCGTTCGCATGTATCAATACAATGGGGCAGCCTTAATAGAAAAGGGCAATGAATACGTGAAAGAAAATAAATTAAAATTTGTAGATGAAGAATTCCTAAAGGTTATAGACTATCCTGTGCGTGATGGAAACGCAAAAGATCCACTATCTCAACCCAATACAATTGTATTGACAAAAGCACTTGCTGAAAAGTATTTTCCCAAACAACAAGCTGTGGGTCAATCCTTAATCATCGACAACACACCCTGGATGATTACAGCAGTAATTGACAATCAGCCAACCTACACTGAAGTTAAGTTCGATGCACTCTTGTCCAATAAAGGGATAGACCGATATAAGGAAGAAAGTTGGGGCTCAGCAAACGATAACACTTTTCTTTTACTTAGACCCAATACGAATTTTAAGAATCTACAGCAAAAGATAAATGCTTATGTAAAAGAAAAGTTAAAAGAGGTAATTGCGCAAGGATATGCCATTGATATATTTGTTGAGCCTTTGGAAGATGTTCACTTGAATTCTAAAGCGGGTGGATCTGGCAATTTAACCTATCTTTATATTTTTGGTTTCTTAGGAGTAGCCTTATTGATCATTTCTTGTGTAAATTTCACCAACCTTAGTCTGGCACATGCAACCGAGCGTGCCAGCGAAATAGGCGTGAAGAAAGTGTTAGGTGCCGGTAGCGGAATACTGTTTAAACATTATTTATATGAGGGTGGGTTAATGGTCTTCATATCCACGATAACTGGTTTACTATTAGCCGGGCTTCTTTTACCTGCATTTAGCCATTATATGTCAGTTCCTATGCAGTTGAATATATGGAATAACCCTACCTTTTATTTGTCTATACTAGGATTCTTCTTGGTTTTAACCTTCTTAGCGAGCGGTTGGCCAGCCTGGATCATTTCCCGATTTAACCCGCTTTCAGTTCTAAAGGGGAATACAAGCTCTAACAAAAAGAGATTTCCGCTTTCGAAGATATTGATCAGCTTTCAATATTGTATTTCGATATTCCTTGTTATTTGCACACTCTTGGCCTACCGGCAAATGCAATTTATCCAAAATATGAACACCGGATTAAATCGCTCACAAATTGTAGTATTAGATGGTGATATATGGGAAAACACGGATAGAGAAACTTTTAAAAACAAATTACTGGCTTTAAATACGATTAAAGGTGTTTCGGCTTCCTATGATTCACCCGTTAACATCCAAGGTGGTTATACGATCTTTGAAGTCCAAGGAAAACCTGTTAACTTTTCTCTAAGTCTGACTGCTATTCCCATAGAAAAGGATTTTCTTTCTGTATTCGAAATACCGATTCTTGCAGGTGAACCACTTAATGAAACGGACATTATAAAGGCACAAGACACCTCAGTGAACAGATCTGTAGCCATCGTTATTAACAAACTTGCAGCAGCTAGTTTAGGATGGACACCCGAGCAGGCAATCGGGAAAAAAATAAACTTAAATGGTCGAAAAGGACCCATCAAAGCTGTTGTCAGTAATTTCAACTTTGCATCCCTTCGCGAGCAAGTACAACCTATTGCCTTGTTCCCCGAATACAATTATTTTGGAAACATATTTCTTAAAATCGCTCCTGGAGTAAGGATATCCCAGGCTTTAGCGGATATTGAAAGAGTCTACAAAGAAATGAAGCCCAATATCCCCTTTAACTCTCATTTCTTGGATGCAGATTACGCGGCACTCTATAACCAAGAACGACAAACCACCAAAGTAATGCAATTATTTGCCTTGGTCACAGTTTCCATAGCATGTATTGGGCTCTTTGCACTCTCAGCGTATGCTGCTCAACAACGTGTTAAAGAAATTGGAATTCGAAAAGTGCTCGGCGCATCGGTTGGAAAGATTGTGAACTTATTAACGGCAGATTACATTAAACTAGTAGTAATAGCCTTTGCTATATCAATTCCTTTAGGGTGGTGGGCAATGCGCGAATGGTTAGAAAACTTTGTCTACCGAATCAACATAGAATGGTGGATTTTCATTGTTGCTGGACTTATTACACTCGTTGTTTCTTTTTTAACAATTGGTTCTCAAGCCATCAAAGCCGCCGTGGCGAACCCAGTCAAGAGTTTAAGAGACGAGTGAGAAAAGCGACAAAAATATGATTTCTTGGAGTAGCCATGGAAAAATTGGAGTTCTCAGGATTGCCCCTGTTCGATTGTGTACGAAAACTGTTCGATACCGAACAACGCATAAGGCAAACATCATATTAATCTGCTTATTTACAATTCATTAAATTTATGGCAAACAAATTGTAAATCTGTGTAAAGGTTGTTGATTTTCATCATACCAACATAAAAATCTCAATACATGACCCGAAATGATATAAAGATTTCTTGGAGAAACTTATGTAAGAACAAAGGATTTACGTTGTTAAATATATTAGGTTTAACCTTAGGATTCACCGGCTTTATCTTGTCCTATCAATATATCAACAGAGAGACCAGCTATGATAAATGGAATCCTAATTACGAACAAATTTACCAGGTTGGTTTGGAAATTAATGGCGAATATACAGCAGAAACACCTGCGAGTTTTGCTCCGGTTATTTTGGAAAAGATACCTGAGGTTGAGCAGTCGGGAAGACGCATAGCCTATCCGTATGGTGGATACCCTATGTTTGGTGAATCTACCATCTTTCTCAAAAATGCAGTTATACTAGACGCAGCTGCTGCAGAAATATTTCAGATTAAGAGTAAAAATGGGCCATTATTCAAAAGCAAAGAACATCTAGACGCTGCGCTGATTCATAAGGATTATGCAAAACTTTTATTCAAAGATACCGATCTTTCATTCGCCACCGCCATTAAGGTTCCTATGCTATCCAAAAACTCAGGCATGGAGCAAGAGATTACTGGAATTTTGGAAGAACGACAGTTATCGTTAATAAACAATGACTTTGTAGTTATTAGGGAGATTAGCGAAGAGGATCCATTCACTTTCCAAACTTTTATTCAATTAAAAAGAGGAACCAATATTAATACAATTACGAAAAAAATTAATGATCTTTTCCAGCAAGAAATAGCGCATAATACTAATGTAAAAAGCTCAACCTTTGCCAAGGGTTCCATCTATTTAGACCCATTGAGTCATTTGCATCTTCGAGCAAAAGGACAGAGTAATACCCCTTATATAACAATCTGGATATTAGGGATTCTTTCTATTGTTATTTTAATGCTTGCCTCCGTAAATTTTGCTAATTTGATCATGGTTCAGGCTGGTCTAAGATTTAAAGAAATTGGAATAAAAAAAATTCTTGGTAGCTCTAGGGGGCAAATCATGTCTCAAATAATATTCGAAGTGTTTATTGTCACACTAATTGCCGCATTGTTCAGTTTCTTAATACTTTTACTTACTGGAAATATCTTGCAAAAATGGTTTAATGATGAGTTAAAACAGTATATTATTAGTACGCAAACAATTTTTCAATTACTCCTCGCTATATTTTTTACAACACTGCTTTCAGGAATTTATCCTGCTATTGCATTATCAGGTATTAAATCGACCTATTTACTTCAAGGCTCTTTAACGGCTAATTCTAATAAAAATACATTCAGAAATAGCCTGCTAACCATCCAAATAGTATTTGCCGTAACCTTTATCACAGGTATGATCGTGGTTCATCAGCAACTCAATTACATACGACAAACTGACAAAGGTTTTGAGCCTTCTCAAGTAATAAGCTTCAAGGGCATTGGATTATACTACGATTCAAAGCTGAATGGATCCTTTCAAGATTTTAAGCAACGTTTGGAAAATGAGCCATCCATAGAAGTTGTATCCTCAGCAACAAATCTGCCCGGCTCTGATGTAAATCCACCGAAAAAACAATTTACTGCATTAAATAAAACATTCGATATTGATCATATCGGTATAGACGCAGGGTATTTTCAAGCCCTAGATATACGTAAAATAGCTGGAAATAACCAAATTTCTATCAGTCAATTACTGCAAGATAGTACCAAGAACTACGCTGTTATCAATGAAACAGCAGTAAAACATCTGAATCTTTCAGACCCTATTGGTGCCAAAATATCAGGATGTAAAACTAATTTCGAAATTATTTCAGTAGTTCGAGACAGCAAAACCGGTGGCTTTGAAAAGGCTATTCAACCAACGATATATTCGTATAAAGAGGCATGTTTGGACGGAAGATATAAAATCCCATTGATCATAAAAACTGCTCCAGGCAAAGCAAAGGAAGCGATTGCTGTCGTTGAAAAAGAATGGAAAAAAAATCCACACGCCGATGATCTACCTCTTGATTTTGAGTTTATGGATCAGCAATATGCAATGCTTCATGCAAAACAACAAGAGTTGCAGACTGCTTTTAACAGTTTTACCATTATTTCAGTTTTAATAGCAGTGTTCGGACTCTTCAGCATGTCGGCATATCAGGTTTCTATAAGAAGAAAAGAAATCAGTATTCGAAAAATATTGGGAGCTACTGTTTCCACGATTTTTGTACAACTCAATAAACCATTCTTTAAGGTTTTTATATTGGGCATATTGATAGCTATACCAATATCCTATATACTAATAGACAAATGGCTTAGTAACTTTGCTTACCATGTTGAGATCAAATGGTGGTATTTTGGCTTGGCAACCATTAGTATTCTATTAATTTTAATTGGCACTGTAGCTTATCAATCTGTAAAAGCAACACATATTAATCCAGTAGACACCTTACGAGATGAGTAAACAACATACAGGCCCATCACCTTTCCTGAAATTTATCAGGCTTCATCAAAGAATCATTATCAGTCACCTATTTAAACTATAAAATAAAATGTTTAGAAATCACATAAAAATAGCATTTCGATTTATCAGTAAGAAAAAGGGGCAAAATTTAATTAACGTTGTTGGTTTAATTTGTGGAATTACATTTCTGATGATTGTTGCTGCTTATATATGGGACGCGTACCGAGTCAATGCAGAATTAAGGAATAAGGATCAGCAATATCTTTTGCAAAGTTCTTACAAAAAAGAAGGGTTAGGTTTGGAATTAACGACCATTGGTGCATTACCCAAAGCTTTGAAAGAAGAGTATCCAAATCTAGTAGCCAATTATTACCGAATAGATGGTCTTACGAGTATTGTATCAAATGGGAAAGATAATTTTGAAGAAAGCATTACTTTAGGTGATGCATCACTGTTAACCATGTTTGGTTTTTCCTTACATGAAGGTAATCCGAAGACCGCCTTGCTCAAACCATTTTCTGTGGTTCTTTCTGAAGATGCAGCTTTAAAGTATTTCGGAAAATTAAATATTATTGGAGAAGAATTAACAATCAGTAATTTCAGTGGAGAAAAACACGGATTTATGATCACTGGTGTCATCAAGCAGAACGCACAAAATTCCGTAATTGATTTAACACCATCGCTCCACGCCAATATCTTTTTACCTGTGGTCAATCAAGAATTTTTCGCTCGCGATATAGATAACTGGAATAATGTATACATTCCTGGCTTTATCGAATTACAACCAGGTGTCTCCCCTGCTCAGTTACTTGAACCCATCAATACCTTGGTAGGCAAAAACAAGAATAAAGAATTTTCTGAAAATTACAGCCCACAGTTAAAGCCCTTAAAAAGCTATTACTTAGATGATAATAAGGGAGCGGTCAGGAAAATGATTAATATACTGCTATGGATTTCTGGTTTTATATTATTAATGGCAATCATAAATTTTATCAATTTCAGCATCGCTCAAAATATAAATCGATTAAAGGAAATTGGTGTTCGAAAAATAATGGGAGCTTCCTCTAGACAAGTCGCAGTTTTATTACTCACCGAGTATATTGTACTGGTTTTCTTAATTAGCCTATTTTGTATTCCTTTATACAGTATTGTGTGCCCATTATTTGAAACGGTATTCATGCGAAAGCTTCCGACGCTAAGTGAGTTACCTACTTACTTTTTCTTCGCTTTGATTGCCTTATCCATCATAATTGGTTTGTTAGCGGGTTTATACCCTGCTTTGAAATTGTCTAAAAATGGAATCTTAGCATCTGTCAAATATCAGTTAGTGAGGGTTAAAACAAAATATTTTGTCCGGCATTCCCTGTTGTTTCTTCAGTTCACTGTAGCCATTATCATCTTGATCTCAACGGTAGTTATCTCGAAACAAATACAACTGTTTATGGAAGGCAACATCGGTTACAATAAGGATTACTTGATGACGATCCAAGCGCCAAGGGACTGGAGCTCTTCTGGGGTCAAAAAGATGGAAACCATTCGTCAGGAATTACGCCAATTATCGCAAATCGAGTCTATCAGTCTTTCGTATGAGACGCCAAACAATTTAATTACGCAAGCCAAAGTCTTGAAAAATGAAAAATCGGATGAGGACATAAATGCGCAAATGATTATCGCTGACAAGTCCTTCGCCCAAACCTATCAGATCCCTCTCCTTGCTGGTCAATTCTTTGGGAGACCGGAGCTTAACACCAATGCTAACATGGAGGTTGTCATTAATAAAAACGCCTCACAAACAATGGGTTATAGCACTCCCGAGGAAGCAGTAGGACAGCGTATCTCCATCTTTGACGGAAAAGACAAAGCAATTATTACAGGCGTGACTGATGACTTTATTGCCAATTCCATGCACGATCCATCGGTACCTGTTGTTTGGTTAAATGTCGCTGAAGTCACGCAATATCGTTACCTGTCCATTAGATTAAAGCCAGGATCTCTCGCAGCATCTATCGCGCAAGTTGAAAAAAAATGGAAACAACTCTTACCAGACGCCCCTTTCGCGTATCAATTTATGGATGATCGGATTAAAAAAATGTACGAAACGGAGCTACAATTACAGCGGGCATCCCAGAGCGCAACCTTCATTTCCCTTTTAATTATCTCCCTAGGTATTATGGGATTGGTTTCCTTAGCAATAAATGCGAGAGGGAAAGAAGTGGGTATGCGAAAAATATTGGGTGCTTCAATAACGGACCTATTAATCCTATTTTCTAAAGAATTTTATTTCGTATTCTTCCTCGCAATTCTGACGGCAACACCCATCAGTCATTTTATCATGCAACAATGGCTTCAAAACTTCGAGTTCAGAATAGAAATTTCTGCCACAACATATCTCATACCATTCATTATCTTAACAGGGCTACTAA
Organism: Sphingobacterium sp. GQ94; assembly: GCF_059758715.1. Lineage (NCBI taxonomy): Bacteria > Pseudomonadati > Bacteroidota > Sphingobacteriia > Sphingobacteriales > Sphingobacteriaceae > Sphingobacterium > Sphingobacterium sp. GQ94. The sequence goes on along the minus strand of NZ_JCAXEC010000003.1, from coordinate 115,913 downwards.
GCTGTGTGGTCCTTTTTGTGCTCCTTCGATCCACTACATTTAATCCAATAGATAAATTAAGAGATGAGTAACCATTCAACAAACGAAAAATTGACCTATAAAAGTAATGCCTACGAATCGAATGACAATCAACAACAGGTTCTTAAAATTCACGCAAAATTATTAAATTACAATTCATGATTAGACTAAAAAATATATTCAAGTGGTACACTGTCGGAGGTACCAAATCATTCATCCTAAAAGACATTAATTTAACAATTGAGGAAGGCGACTTTATTTCCATCATGGGACCATCAGGTTCAGGAAAATCCACTTTATTAAATATCATTGGTATGTTGGATGAACCTAATGAAGGGCAATATTCCTTTTTAGATGAAGATGTATTCGCTATGAAGGCTAAAAAAAGATCGCAACTTTTTCAATCCCATATTGGTTATGTTTTTCAGTCGTATCATTTAATTGACGAATTGACTGTTTATGAAAATATAGAAACTCCTTTGATCTACAAAAATCTCTCCTCATCAGAGCGTAAAAGCATTGTAAGTGATTTATTAGACCGGTTTAACATCGTGGGTAAAAAAGACCTCTTCCCTTCTCAATTGTCAGGTGGTCAGCAGCAAATCGTAGGAATTGCAAGAGCTTTAGCCATTTCACCAAAAATATTATTGGCTGATGAACCCACAGGAAACCTAAATTCTAAACAAGGAGAAGAAATAATGCAGCTCTTTAACGAATTGAATCAGGAAGGGGTAACCATTATTCAAGTAACACATTCAGATAAAAATGCTGAATTTGGAAAACGAATAATCAATCTTTTGGATGGGCAAATAAAACATTAAACTAGACAGAGCCTCACGAAACATATAAAAACAACTTAGAAAACGTATTTAGGATTAAAAAATAAACAAGAGAATACGAGATTCAATGACCTGCTTTATGGAATATTTTTTGTAAAGTTTCAATTATTTCGTAAATTTCAATGTGGAAGAGAAAGAATTAAAAGCGCTGATTTATTTATTAGGTGACCCTGACGCAGACATATATAAGGAAGTAGAGCACAAGTTAATTACATGTGGTCCGGAAGCCATACCCATGTTAGAACACTCATGGGAAACTTCTTTTGACCCTATTTCTCAAAGCAGAATAGAAAATATTGTTCACAAAATTCAATATGATCAAATAAAGAACGAATTGCAATTATGGCGATTAAACAATTCTGAAGATCTATTGGAAGGCCTATTGGTTGTAAACCGATATCAATATCCAAATCTGAATGAAGAAGAGGTTTATTATCAACTGGCAGAACTCCGCAGAAGTGCATGGTTTCATTTGATGTATGACATGAGTCCATTTGAGAAAGTGAAATTGTTGAACAATATCATTTTTAGAGAATTTGGATTATCAGGAAATACAAGCAATTATCACGATCCACAAAATTCGTTCATACATAAAGTTCTAGAAAGTAAAAAGGGAAATCCAATCAGTCTTGCGTGCATTTATGCGCTGGTTGCTCAAAAATTAGACATTCCAATTTATGGTGTCAATTTACCGAAACATTTTGTATTGGCCTACCTAGATAGTGAGAACAGTGATAAAGTTGCTTTCTATATCAATGTATTTAACAGAGGTCAGATTATGAAAGAAGAAGACATTACCGCATTTCTTCGCCAGCTTAATCTTCCTCAATCAGATCAATATACCCTGCCTTGTGATAATCTAGCCATTATCAGAAGGGTATTACGCAATTTAATGGCCGCTTACGATCACGTAGATAACGCTGAAAAAAGATCGGAAATAGAGATTTTATTAACCCTGATGGAAGAAGATTAAAATAGCAAGGGCATTAAAATTAACATTAATCTCTCGCGTCTAGGGAAATGCTAACAGGAGTAGATACATCTGGCATCCGATCCTGTTTGTACTGAAATTCCCCATTAGGCTCAACATTTCCATTATCAGATTTTAAAAATCGATAAACGGCTTTAGAAACCGGATCGGCAACATACAAATATTTACTGTCCTTTCTAAAATCCAGTTCTACATCAACTGGTTGTTTTAATTGCGTTAGAGGGCCTGTGATGATTCTCGATGGCGTGATGGTTCCAGAATTTTGACTAATTGTAGAAAAATTCTCAAAAATTAAAATTCTGCCTTGGTACGTTGCAGATGCTCCGGATCCGGTTTGAATAAAATCTGTAAGTGCTAACATATTGTTTACGGTATCCACCGACATCCCTCTGATATTATTGGCATTTTCAACCCTTAAACTGCGAGTAGGTACCAAATCACTTTTTAAAGAATCTCTGCTACTGATTAGGTTCTCATAAATATCTATTCCAGCTTCACTACCAGATTTATTAATTAATAAATTACTGTTGACAATAGTTAAGTCCCATGGGGTCAATTCCTCCTCGTTTAAGAACGAAAAAGTTTGTCCTGGTTTGCGATCATCAGCTAACCCTCTTGGTCTGTCAAGAACATATACCCTGGGATTAGGATCAACATCTATAAGGTAAAGTTTATCCAAATTAGGATGAAAAGCCATTCCACGAACAGCCCTCAATACTTTATTGGGGATTTTTGGAAGAGTTTCCAAAGCACCACTCAATTCACCTACTGATAATTTATAAAGAAAAGTGTCTATAGCGGAATTATTAGTGGCAGAATGAAAAATCCTTTGTGCTGATGGATTAAAGTAAATGGTATTACCTCCTTGAGCTTCTGAGCGAAACGGTTGAATAATACCACCCATATTCGTGGAGTCATCCGAAAAAGGCAATAAAACAACGTTATTATATCGTGTTTCTCCAGTATTAGGCTGATAGTTCGAATAGGAAATATACAATCTCGAAATAGAGGCGTTTTCAGGTGGTTCGTCGTCCGTACGTTCACAAGAACTATAAACCAAAACACAAACGACTAAAAGTATGAAATAGAAGGACCTAACTGTCATCTTAAGAATATTTTATTACAAATATAAAAAATTATCCGTCTTGCCAACCAGATCAAGAGACCAATAAGTGTTAAAGTTGCTTTAACAAATGCTTTTACGTAATATTGCAAGAGAAATTCTATAGCAATGCAAAACAAAGAATTTGTAAGAGAAAAGTTAGAATTGCCAAAGGGTGGAAAAAAATTATTGCTACACTCTTGTTGTGCGCCTTGTTCGGGAGAAGTCATGGAAGCCTTAATATCGTCGGATATTGATTTTACCATTTATTTCTACAACCCGAATATCCATCCTAGAAAGGAATACGATTTACGTAAAGATGAAAACATTCGCTTTGCAGAAAAGCATAATATTCCCTTTATAGATGCTGACTATGATGTAGATCATTGGTTTGAGTTGGCTAAAGGCATGGAGAATGAACCGGAGAAAGGTTCTCGATGCACGATGTGTTTCGACATGCGGTTTGAAAAAACAGCAGAATACGCCGCTAAACATAATTTTGATGTGATTTCCAGCTCTTTGGGCATATCGCGTTGGAAAAACATGGAGCAGATCAATGATTGCGGATTACGTGCTGCTTCAAGGCACGAAAACATGGAATATTGGACGCTGAATTGGCGTAAAAAAGGCGGATCAGCAAGAATGTTGGAAATCAGCAAAAGAGAGAAGTTTTATATGCAGGAATACTGTGGCTGTGCTTACTCCCTAAGAGACACCAACAAATGGCGCATGGCCAATGATCGTCAAAAAATTGAATTAGGTAAAAATTATTACGAATAGCCTGTAGATTTTTTAAAATAAATTTCATTTATACTTAATTAATCATTACTTTTGCAGGCTTAAATACAAGATTGTGAAGTATCTAAAAAAATACAGAATACCCTTTTCAGGTCTTTCGACAGGTAAACACAGTTTTGACTTTTATATTGATGAAAAGTTCTTTGATTGTTACGAAGATTCAATTGCTAAAGACGGCGATTTAAAAATTGCAGTTCAACTCCAGAAACAGGAAGACATGTTGATTGCAAATTTTGACATCCAGGGTAGCCTAAAACTAACTTGCGATGTATGCCTGTCAACGTTTGACTCCCCAGTCCATATAGAAGAACGTGCATTCGTTAAGTTCGTTCAGGAAGACTGGAATAAGGATAGCGAAGAAATAGTTGTTCTTTCAAAAAACGACTATGAATTGGATATTGCACCTCTGCTTTATGAATACATAAATGTAGCGGTACCTCTTTACACCAAATGTAGTGAACAAGGGAACGGTATTAGCTGTGACCCTGAAATGCTAAACTGGATTAAAAGCGAAACAGAAGACACTTCTCCATCAATTGAGGAAAATGAAAGCATTGACCCACGTTGGGAAGCATTAAAAAATATTAAAAATAACTAAAACACAAATACGAGATGGCACATCCAAAACGGAAAACTTCTAAATCAAGAAGAGACAAAAGAAGAACTCATTATAAAGCAGAACTTCCTAGCTTAACTGTTTGTAAAGAAACTGGTGCGGTACATATCCCTCACCGTGCTTATACAGTAGACGGTAACTTATACTACAACGGTAAATTAATCATTGAGAATACCGCCGTTGTCTAAAGACAATTTTCTAGAAAACATCCCAAAAGAGTGTAATATTTTAAAATATTCACTTTAACTTGGGATGTTTTTTGCGTATTATTGAATATTCTAAATAATAACGAATGAAGATTGGACTAGACGTCTCGGGAGGAGATTTTGCACCTGATTCGAATATAAAAGGGGCAATTGAAGCTCAAAAATTGTTGGAAGAGACCCAGCGTATCGTGCTTTTTGGCGATGAAATTGCCAATAGAAAAGCGATTGAGGAGGCCGGATCGGATTCTTCAAAATTTGATTTTGTCCATGCGCCTGATATAATCAGCATGCATGAACATCCCACTAAAGCGATCACACACAAACCAAATTCTTCTATTGCAAGAGGTTTTGAGATGCTTAAATCCGGAGAGATTGACTCTTTCTCTTCAGCGGGCAATACAGGAGCTATGTTGGTTGGAGCCATGTTTAGCGTAAAAACAATTCCTGGAGTGTCAAGACCTGCTATTGCGACGAACGTTCCTAAATTAAAAGAAGGTTTTGGAATCTTATTGGATGTAGGTGCAAATGCAGACTGTAAACCTGAAATGTTAAATCAATTTGCTATTTTAGGCAGTTTATACGCTGAATATGTATACGGAATACCTTCTCCAAAAGTGGGATTATTGAATATTGGTGAAGAAGAAGAAAAAGGAAATAACCTAACCATTGCTACCTACCCCTTATTAAAAGAAAACAGCAAAATAAATTTTATCGGAAATACGGAGGGTCGTGACCTATTCAATGACCATGCTGACGTAATTGTTTGTGATGGTTATACCGGTAATGTAGTTTTAAAACTTGCTGAATCATTTTATGTAGCAACTCTTAAAAAAGGCTTTAAAGACGAATTTTTTGATCGTTTTGACTATGAAAGATATGGTGGAAGCCCAATCTTAGGTGTAAACGCACCTGTACTCATCGGTCATGGCATCTCAACGCCTACGGCTATAAAAAACATGGTTTTACTGTCAAGAGATATGATTTCTTCAAATTTTATTGAAAAAATCAGATCAGCATTTAATTAAAAAAATATGTCGAAAATTCATGCAGCCATTACTGCTGTAAATGGCTATGTTCCTGACTATATCTTAACCAACAAAGAGTTGGAAACCATGGTCGAAACTAACGACGAATGGATTGTAAGTCGTACTGGAATCAGTGAAAGAAGGATTTTAAAAGATCCTTCGAAAGCGACCTCTGACCTTGCTGTACCCGCGGTACAAGGCTTACTTAAAAAAAGAGGAATTGAAGCAACAGACATAGATCTAATTATTTTCTGTACAAGCACCCCAGACATGTTATTCCCTGCAACAGCAAATATTTTAGCTGATAAAATAGGTGCGAAAAATGCATGGGGATTTGATTTGCAAGCGGCTTGTTCTGGATTCATTTTTGGATTAAATACTGGAGCACAGTTTATTGAATCAGGGAAACATAAAAAAGTTTTGGTTATTGGCGGAGACAAGATGTCCTCAGTTGTCAATTACGAAGACCGCAACACATGTATCCTTTTTGGTGATGGGTGTGGCGCTGTGTTGCTAGAACCCAATGAAGAAGGAAATGGATTAATTGACGCTGTTTTAAAAACAGATGGATCGGGAGGTCAATACTTAAATATTAAAGGAGGCGGATCATTAAATCCAGCTTCACATCAGACTGTAGATGCAGGACTACACTATGCTTACCAAGAAGGTCGAACAGTCTTTAAATTCGCAGTAACGAACATGGCTGACGTAGCCGCGGAAGTTATGGAAAGAAACAATCTATCCTCAGAAGACGTGGCATGGTTAGTTCCTCACCAAGCGAACAAAAGGATTATTGATGCAACAGCTGATCGTGCTGGATTACCAGAAGAGAAAGTAATGGTCAATATCCAAAAATACGGAAATACAACTAGTGGAACTATTCCATTATGTTTATGGGAATGGGAAAGCAAACTAAAAAAGGGCGATAATCTAATATTAGCCGCTTTTGGTGGAGGCTTTACATGGGGCTCAATTTATTTAAAATGGGCCTACTAATCCACAAGATTTTATTACCTTTATAGCTAATCATTTTTTCAACAATTAAACAAACCTGCTAGCATATGAGTATGGACATTAAACAAATTCAAGACCTGATAAAATTCGTTTCAAAATCGGGTGTGAATGAAGTAGCAATCGAAGAAAAAGATTTTAAAATAACAATAAAAACCAATCAGGAACCTACTTACGTTACGGCATCAGTTCCAACACAACAAGCTGTACCTGTAGCTTCTGCACAATCACCAGCTCCTACACCAGCTCCTCTCGCCACACCAACTCCAGCAGTAGCTGTAGCGGATGATACTGCAAAATACATCACCATTAAATCTCCGATTATTGGAACGTTTTACCGTTCAGCAGGACCAGATAAACCTGCATTCGTAAACGTAGGCGATGAAGTGACTAGTGGGAAGGTTATTTGCATTATTGAGGCAATGAAATTATTCAACGAGATTGAATCTGAGGTTGCCGGTAAAATTGTCAAAATTTTAGTAAATGATGCACAACCAGTAGAATACGACCAGCCTTTATTTTTGGTAGATCCTAGTTAATTTTCAGATAACTGAACTTAACTATACAAAAAATAAAGTGTTACATTAGTCAAAATTATGTTTAAAAAAATATTAATTGCCAATAGAGGTGAAATCGCACTCCGAATCATCCGTACTTGTAAAGAGATGGGAATTCAAAGTGTGGCGATTTACTCAACAGCTGATCGCGACAGTTTACATGTTCGTTTTGCTGATGAAGCGGTATGTATCGGTCCTCCTGCGAGTAAAGATTCTTATTTAAATATCCCAAATATTATTTCAGCCGCAGAGCTAACAAACGCTGACGCAATTCATCCAGGATATGGGTTTTTATCAGAAAACTCAAAGTTTTCTGCAATCTGTGCTGAGTACGGCATCAAATTCATCGGTGCAACCGCAGACCAGATTGAAAAAATGGGAGATAAAGCTTCCGCTAAAGAGACAATGAAGTTAGCTGGAGTTCCAATTGTGCCTGGTTCCGATGGATTAGTTCAAGACATAAGAACGGGTATAATAACCGCTAATGAGATTGGTTATCCGGTCATTCTTAAAGCAACTGCAGGTGGCGGTGGCCGCGGAATGCGCATCGTTTGGAAAGACGAAGAATTTGAACCTGCATGGGATTCTGCCCGTCAAGAAGCAGGAGCAGCATTCGGAAACGCTGGATTATATCTGGAAAAATATGTGGAGGATCCCCGTCATATTGAAATTCAAGTCATTGGGGATCAATACGGAACCGTATGCCACTTATCTGAACGTGATTGCTCAATTCAAAGACGCCATCAAAAACTGGTAGAAGAGGCACCCTCTCCATTTATTACAGCTGAATTAAGATCCAAAATGGGTGAAGCCGCAATTAAAGGAGCTCAAGCAGTCAAGTATGAAGGTGCTGGAACAATCGAATTTTTGGTTGATAAACACCGTAACTTCTACTTCATGGAAATGAATACCCGTATCCAAGTAGAACATCCAGTTACTGAGGAGGTAATCAATTTTGACTTAATAAAAGAACAAATAAAAGTAGCTGCAGGTATTCCAATTTCTGGAAAAAGCTATGAGCCAACCATGCATGCTATTGAATGCCGAATCAATGCAGAAGATCCGTTTAATAATTTTCGTCCATCACCCGGCAAAATCACGAATTTCCATTCCCCAGGAGGTCATGGAGTGCGTGTAGATACTCACGTGTATTCTGGATACAGCATCCCTCCTAACTACGATTCAATGATTGCCAAGTTGATCTGTGTTGCACAAACACGCGAAGAAGCAATCAATACGATGGAGCGCGCATTAAGTGAATTTGTTATCGAGGGAGTGAAAACCACCATACCTCTTCATTTGCGTTTAATGCGTGATCCGAACTTTAGAGCAGGGAATTTCACAACAAAATTTATGGAAACTTTTGACCTTACAGAGTATCCAGATGAAGAAGTTGTATAAAATTTACTTTACATAACTAAAACATGCCATTCTTCTGCTGAAGAATGGTATTTTTGTTTCTCAGGAATATTAAAAGCGCACCAAAAATACATGTCCAGAAATATTAAACTTATTGAAGCAATTAAAAATAAAGGGAAGAACTTAGAATCTGAAATGTCATTCTTTGATCACCTAGAAATTCTAAGATGGCACATCATACGTTCCGTCATTGCTATAACCGTATTTGCAATCCTATCCTTCACGTTTTACGATTTTGTATTTAATGAAATCATTATGGGCCCAAAAAGCCTCGATTTTTGGACTTACAGAATGATGTGTAAAGTTGGCGCTTTACTAAATCTGGAAGGATTTTGCGTAGAACAGATTCCATTCAACATTATCAATACAGAATTGGCGGGACAATTCATGTTACAAATCAACTCTTGTCTTTTAATGGCAGTCGCTTTAGGTTTCCCTTACTTATTATTTGAGGTGTGGCTGTTCATCAAACCTGCTTTAAGTGAGATAGAAAAGAAGTCAGCAAGAGGTTTTGTATTCTACGCCACTTTGTTGTTTGCAATTGGGGCATTATTTGGATACTATATTGTAGTACCACTTTCGGTTAACTTCTTGGCAAACGTATCTCTAAGTATTGAAATTACGAATCAAATCACTATAGATTCGTATTTATCAACAATTGCTACATTAACTTTAGGTTGTGGAATTATATTTTTATTACCAATTTTGATTTTTATTCTTTCAAAAATTGGCATAATGACTCCTGAGTTTATGCGGGCTAGCCGTAGATATGCTGTGGTTATCATTTTGGTAATTGCTGCAATTATCACTCCTACTGCAGATATTATAACCCTATTGACAGTAAGTGCCCCCATGTTTCTCCTGTATGAATTGAGTATAATGGTGTCTGCAAAGGTGAAAAGAGCTAAAGAACAAGCTGAAAAAGAGTTTTACAACACAAAATAAAAATACCATGTCTAAAAAAATCGCAATTGGCAGTGATCATGCTGGATTTGAATACAAAACCGAATTAATCACATTCTTAAATGAATTAGGTTACACGGTTCAAGATTTTGGGCCCTCAACAGCTGACTCAGTAGATTATCCTGATTATGCTCACCCGGTAGCCATGAGTGTTGAGAAGAAAGAAAATGAACTTGGCATATTGATATGTGGCAGTGCAAACGGTGTAGCTATCTCAGCGAATAAACACCAAGGCGTTCGTGCTGCAATTTGTTGGTTAGAGGAAATTTCAGCTTTAGCTCGTCAACACAATGATGCAAATATAGTATGTATTCCAGCTCGATTTATTGATTTAGATTTGGCTAAACGTATATCAAAAACCTTCTTAACAACTGATTTTGAAGGTGGTCGTCATGCAAATCGAGTTAATAAAATGAGTTGTATCTAATCAATGATAATAGTTTCATGAAAAAATATCTAATTCTTTCACTTTTAATTCCGACGATCTTTAGCTGTTCAGTCGGACAGGACATTGCTCAGAAAAAATATGCAAAACTGCTAACTGAAGAATCTGCCAAGCAACATCTAACAATATTAGCCTCTAGAGAGTTCGAGGGTCGTGGAACTGGTCAACCAGGTGGCCAAAAGACAGTCGAGTATATCGCAAATGAGTTTAAAAAACTAGGATTAAAACCAGCTGTGAATGGATCCTATTATCAACCCGTTGCTTTGGAGAAAACATCCTATGTGGTGGACAACTTCACCCTCAATGGTCAAAACTTTAAAAACGGGATAGATTTTTTCATCCAAGGTGATAACAATCTTCAAAGTTTCAAAGCTGATGAGGTTGTCGTTATTGGTTATGGAATTCAATCGGAAAAATACAACGATCTATCGGGTATTGATATAACCGGAAAAGTAGTTTTGTTTATAAATGAGGGTGAACCTACTGACAAAACTGGTCTATCTATCATATCAGGAACAAAAGAATCTTCAGAATGGGCAACAAGTCGATTTAAAAAAATACAAGAATTAAGCAAATTAAAACCACAATTGATTATTGCAACTAGTTCTCAAAATTCTAAAATGATTGAACGTTTCGGGAATAGGTTAACAGGTGGAAGGTTTAGTTTAAGATCTGAAAATAAGCCGACAGATCCAAGCATGGCTATCCCAGTGGTCAATCTTACAGAGGAAAGAGCAAACGAGATTTTATCTGCGCATAAAACTACCATTTCTCAAATTAAGGAAAAGATTTCAACGACATTAAAACCTCAATCGTTTCAGATCAAGGCGAAATTATCGGCCACTATGGGCATTAAAAAAGAACAACACAATGATCCAAATGTATTAGGATTGGTGGAAGGTTCTGACCTGAAGGATGAAATTGTTATCATATCAGGTCATTACGATCATGATGGAATCTTACCCGACGGAACTTTTTTTCCAGGTGCTGATGACAATGGTTCAGGTACTGTTGGCGTGATGGAATTAGCCAAGGCCTTTGCCGCGGCCAAGAAAGATGGAAAAGGACCAAGGAGAACAATTTTATTTATGGCTTTTGCAGCGGAGGAAAAAGGTTTACTAGGATCCAATTTCTATTCTGAAAACCCAATATTTCCGTTGGCCAATACTGTTACTTGTTTGAATATGGATATGATTGGACGAATCGACGACAAACATTTGGAAGGAAATCATAATTACATCCACGCTATTGGATCGGGAATGTTAAGTAGTGAACTCAAGGCAATCAATGAAAAAGCAAATCAAGAGTTTACGCAGATGGAATTGGATTATATGTACGATGATCCCAAAGATGAGATGCGTATTTATTACCGTTCTGATCAATACAATTTGGCTAAGCATGGTATTCCAGTAATTTTCTTCTTCTCGGGGTTGCATCCAGATTACCACACTCCGAATGACACGGTCGAGAAAATAGATTTTCCGATGATGGCTAAACGAGAAAAATTAGTTTTCCATACCGCTTGGGAAATTGCAAATCGTGATAAACGTTTAGTTGTTGACAAAACACCTGAAAAAATAAAATAACTTTTGTTATATCATATTCAAAGAAAGGATCGGAAATATACTTCCGGTCCTTTGTTGTGTTGAGGACCCAATAACTCAATAAATAATATCTTAATATTCTTACCGATAACCTACCACTCAGATTTTGCTAATGGAAATGCAGAATCGATATTCTGACTTTAATCTTTTCTTAAACAAAACTTAGAACTTCTTGTTTTTAGTATAAATCAATAAATCACGATGGCATTTCTAGATTATTATAAAGTACTGGGCTTGGAGCAATCCGCAAGCCAAGAGGACATCAAAAAGGCTTTCCGAAAATTGGCAAGAAAATATCATCCGGATCTGAACCCCAATGACCAGGAGGCTAAAAAAAGATTTCAAGAGATAAATGAGGCAAATGAAGTACTGACTGATCCGCATAAGCGTAAAAAATACGATCAATATGGCCAAAATTGGAAGAGTGGAGCGGAATATGAAAAAGCGAATCAAACCCAAGATACATCTAGGGCTAATACAAGAAATAATCCATTTGAAGGTTTTGATTTTAATTACGATGGAAATTACGAAACTGGAGAATATTCAGACTTTTTTGAACAAATGTTTGGGTCCCGCTTTGGAAGTGAAAAAAGATCGGGTCGTAGAACCAGCTATAGAGGTAGTGATTTTGAAACTGTTTTAGAACTGACCTTGTTGCAAGCATCCAATACCCATCAGCAAACATTCAATATCAATGGGAAAAATATTCGAATCACCATTCCGGCAGGTGTAGATAATGGTCAAAAAATCAAACTAAAAGGACTAGGATCTCAAGGAACTAATGGAGGTCCTAATGGAGATTTATACATTACTTTCACGGTTAAACCACATCCTAATTTTCAACGTAAAGGAAATGATTTGTACACCAAGATTGATATCGATTTGTATACCGCTTTGTTAGGGGGAGAAACCATTGTGGAGACCTTAACAGAAAAAATTAAAGTAAAGATCAAACCGGAGACCCAAATTGGAAGTAAAATTCGATTAAAATCAAAAGGTTTTCCGGTATACAAAAAAGAAGGAGAATTTGGCGATTTGTATGCTCAGGTTCTGGTAAAACTTCCAACCAATCTAACCGAACAAGAAAAAGAATTGATTCAACAACTAGCAGATTTAAGTAAATAGATCATGGAAAAGACATTATTCAAAGTGATCGATATTTGCAGATCCAATAATATCGAGAGCACTTTTATCAAAGAGTTGCACCAAAACGGACTGATAGAAATAACAGTGATTGAAGAGCAAGAATTTATAGAAGAAGAAGAGCTTGTTCATTTAGAACGTTTTTCAACTTGGCATTATGACCTTGAAATAAATATGCAAGGAATTGAGGTTGTTAGTAATCTACTTCAAAAAATTGAAGAGTTGCAAAACGAGATAAGAATCCTAAAAGGATAAAATACTCAACACAAAGTACTGAGAGATTAATTAACTAGCAGTGTATCTCTGACCAAAAGTTCCTTACTTGCAGATAAGTATTCAAGTACATATAAGTTAGGACATAGTTTTAATTCAATAGGATCTTTATCTTTTTTAGTAAACAATTTAAAAAAGGACATACTTTTGTTCATTCCATTGATGTCATATAACTTCAAAAATAATGTTTTGTTATCCTTTAAAAGTTCCGTTCTTGGGACAATAGTTAGTTGTTTTCTATTTTGAGGTTCGCAATCAAAAATTTGCCATGTATTTAAATAAGTGGTATCCTGTTTCCGTTCTAAAGCATTGATATTAGCAAGGTAATCAAATTTGCAGAATGGACAATTTCGATGCTCCACAGCAAGAGTGTAATATAGTAATGACAATGCCTGTTTATTTCCATAAGGGATATAGGCATGTCGCACATCAATTCCATCGAATGAAAAATCTTTTTGAAAATATTTAGCTCCCTTGTAGTCGACTTCGTTATATCCCTGAAGATTCACATTACGTTTTTCATGTACTACTGCAATGAAATTATAGAACGGCTTCCGTTCAGGAACCGCGGAAAATAAAACTTTGTTGGTACTTTTTTTCAAATCTGTTAACTGCAACATCCGTTCATCCAATGGGTACAAACTCGTAAGGCGAACACCATTTTTAAAGTCTTCCTTCGGAACAAACGATCTATATACCCAAACATTAACGCCATGCTCTTGATTGAAATATTTATCAACATCTTCGAAAAAATATCCGCCTTCAGCCATTTTCTGCGTTTTACAAGAAGAAATACAAAGAAGAAAAAAAAGTATGAAGCATGCCTTTATTGCAAGATTTTCACTTTTCATAGAAAAAATACGACAACTAGCAATTCGAGATTTATATGGTTCCATTTTAAGTAAAATTTTAGAGATTGAGTTACATGGCTGATAAATCTAGACGAATAGGTAAGTTATATCTCACAGCAACAAAATCTCCATTTTTTCGTGCCGGAATCCATAACGGAGCCTGTTTTATGGTTTTAATAACGCTTTCTTCCAAACCATATCCTAATCTCCTAAGAACTTTAAAATCTTGTGCCGCTCCATCCTTGTTGATCACAAAACTTATCTCGATTGTCCCCTTGATCTCATTATCAAGAGCCTCTTGCGTATATTCAAATTTATTATTGACAAATTTCCTGAAATTATTAATTCCACCGGGATATTCTGCTTTTATCTCTACATCCTCAAAAGTAAAAATACTGTCTTTATCAACTTGAACATTAGCAGATTGAGTATTCAAAGATGAATAATTCATGGTTTTTAAGCCTTGATTGTCAGATGGACCCACCATTTGATCAAAATTTCCTTTGCAACTTGAAATTAGGGTAAGTTCTAGAAAAGATAGCGGAAGGATAATAAAATAGCTATACTTAGCCCAGGATTTAGACTGTTTTTTAAATAACATCTCTATCCTGTGTGTTAAAATTGATTTTTCAGAAAAATTATGACCTAAAACTGAACTATTCACTTGCAAAGCTTGCGCTAATAATAATTCAGCATATTGCACTTTATTGTTAGAAAAAAAGGAATCAACCGAACATTCATGTTGAAATTTTAAAGCCTGCTTAAGAAAGTAAATAATTGGATTAAACCAATTAAAAACTTGGACTAATTCCATAAAAAGCAAATCATAACTATGACCAAGTTTAATATGGATATTTTCATGGTTATTTATAATTTCATTTTCTTTTACGAATGAACCCAAACGGACCTTTCCAAAAAAGGAATAGCTTTCATAATCATGTATAGTGTTCTTTTTTTTATATAAAAAATAAAATTTGATAATTAAAATAATCATTGAAATCAATACACCGACCCAATAAGCGAACACCACCCAATCAAATGCATTTAATGATGTTGTTTTTGTATACATCTTAACTAACTCTGCTGATTTGGAACTTCCTAAATTAACCTCAGGCAAATAAATTAAAGGCAACTCAGTGATCTGATTTTTACTAAATAAAACCAAGGGTATGGCAAAAGCTAACCCGACCGAACCAAGAAGATACCATCTGTTAAAGTTGAAAAAAGTTAATTTACTTAAAATCAATCGATAGATTGAAAAAAATAGCAACAAACCTAAGTTGGAAAGAATTAAATAAATCATAAAAAAAATATTGCTGTTACGATTTGTGTTTATTGATCAATTCCAAAATTTCATCTAAATCAGAAACTTTCATTTGCTTTTCCTCTAAAAAGTAGGATAACATTTGGCTTGCGGAATTCTCAAAATAACCTTTTAATAGTTTGCCTGTGATCACTTTCTTATATTCCTCTTTTCGAATTAACGGATAATACTGATGACTTTTTGCAAACACAGTATGTTGAAGATATCCCTTGTTTTCTAAAATTCTAACAATTGTTGACACAGTGTTATAGGCTGGTTTTGGTTCTGGTAATTGGTCAATAATTTCCTTTACAAACCCCTTTTCAATCGACCATAGGACGTGCATAATCAATTCTTCAGCCTTAGTAAGTTCTCTTAAATCCTTCATATTTCAAATCGAATAACTTGAATCTGACCACAATATATAACTAAATATTTAGTTATACAACTATATTCTTAGTTATTGATGATAAAAAAATATATTGCAGGATAATTAAATTGACAAACAGTGATCGTCTAATTTAAACTAAGAGTCATATTTCCAGCCTCGATCCGATTTTTTAGCAGATAGTTTCTTTTTTCGATCAAGTCTTTCCAAGATAACGGATTTAGGAACTTTTGTAATCATGCGGGGTTTATCTGTTTGGAGCCCTTGGTGAAGAATCTCGAAAAACCTTTCAATTACTATTTTTTTATTTCTCAACTGACTCCTATCTTGGGAAGACTCTAAGAGAAGTTTTGAATCCTTTGTAAGTCTATTTGAAAGATTTTTTTGCAAATTACTTTTTTGTTCTTCATTAAATACAGAAGATTGCATCAAGTCCCAAATCAATAAAACTTTGGAAGACACCTTATTAACATTCTGACCACCCTTACCTGACGATCTTGAGGCCTTAAAAATCAGCTCCCTTAATAGTAATTCTTGATTCGCATTCATTGTTGTGAAATTACTGTTTTTTGCAAACTAATAAAATAATTACACAACAATTATAAAAGCATCCTTATCTTTAGTGTACAAATTCAGCAACTAAGGCAATTTATGAAAATAGGCATTGTATGTTATCCTACCTTTGGTGGGAGCGGTGTGGTCGCGACAGAACTTGGAAAGGCTCTTGCGAATAATAATCACCAAGTCCATTTTATCACGTATAGCCAACCGGCCCGCTTGGACTTTTTCTCTGAAAATCTATTTTACCATGAAGTAGCAATAAACCAATATCCATTATTTGATTTCCCCCCTTATGAAACAGCCCTTGCTAGCAAACTTGTAGATGTAGTCCGATTTGAAGGCTTGGATCTTTTACATGTGCATTATGCAATTCCACATGCCTCTGTTGCCTATTTAGCAAAACAAATTTTAGCAACCACTTATGGGATAAATATTCCTGTTGTGACCACCCTCCATGGTACAGATATCACCTTGGTAGGTAAAGACAAAAGTTTTAGCCCTGTAGTAACATTTTCAATTAATCAATCCGATGGGGTTACCACTGTCTCTGAGAGTTTAAAAGAACAAACCTTAAGTTATTTTAAGATCGACAATGACATTCAAGTTATTCCAAATTTTATTGATCTTCATCGATTTAAAAATAAAAACCACGAACACTTTAAAAAAGCAATTGCACCGAATAATGAGCGAATTATAGTACACACCTCAAATTTCCGTAAGGTTAAACGGATAGAGGATGTTGTACGTATTTTTCATAAAATTTCCCTAGAAATTCCGAGTAAACTATTAATGGTTGGAGATGGTCCTGAACGAAGCAATGCAGAAGAATTAGCTCGTGAATTAGGAATTACAGACAACATACGTTTTTTAGGTAAACAAGACGCTATAGAGGAAATTCTATCCATTGCTGATTTATTCGTAATGCCTTCAGGCTCGGAAAGTTTTGGATTGGCCGCCTTAGAGGCAATGGCATGTAAAGTGCCCGTTATTTCGACCAATACTGGTGGGTTACCTGAATTAAATCAACAAGGGTTTAGTGGCTATTTAAGTGAAATTGGGGACATTGATGATATGGCAAACAAAGCTATCCATATTTTAAATAAAGACGATGTACTACAAGAGTTTAAAGAAAATGCATTAATTCGAGCAAAGGATTTTGAGCTCTGTAAAATAGTTCCAATTTATGAAGAATTTTATGCAAGGATAATAACGAAGGTAAAAAAAGGAAATTAATCTAGTTATTCAAAAGCAAAAAGTCATATCTTTGGCTTTTGGAAATATTCCAGAATAAAATATGAAATATAAACGCATCCTACTAAAACTGAGTGGCGAATCTTTGATGGGTGAGCAAAGCTACGGTATCGATATTAATCGTGTTCAACAATATGCTAAAGACATCCAAGCGCTTCATAGCTTAGGCATGGAAATCGCGATTGTCATCGGTGGTGGAAATATTTATCGAGGTCTTAGTGCAGAAAAATCAGGAATGGACCGTGTGCAAGCAGATTACATGGGTATGCTAGCAACTGTGATCAATTCCATGGCACTTCAAGATGGCCTAGAAAAAGAAGGAATAAAGACGCGATTATTAACAGCGATAAAAATGGAACAAATTTGCGAACCATTTATTAGAAGACGTGCTGTAAGACACCTTGAAAAAGGTCGGGTTGTCATCTTTGGCGCTGGAACAGGAAATCCTTATTTTACAACTGACACAGCTGCTTCATTACGCGCAATTGAAATTAATGCAGACGCGGTACTAAAAGGAACTCGAGTAGATGGAATTTACACAGCCGATCCTGAAAAGGACCCCGCTGCTGAAAAATTTGATCATATATCTTTTACTGATGTATATGCCAAAGGATTGAATGTAATGGACATGACAGCATTTACCTTATGTCAGGAAAACAACTTACCAATTATTGTGTTTGACATGAATAAGCCAGGCAACTTATTAAAACTGGCCAATGGAGATAAGATTGGTACTATAGTAAGCTAATTAAAATTATATTTTAAGTAATACAAGATCACGATATGAACGAATTAATTTCACTTCAACTGGAAGATTGCAAAGACGGTATGGCCAAAGCAGTAGCTCATACAGATTCCGAGTTAACAAAAATTCGTGCTGGAAAAGCAAATCCTGGAATGCTTGATGGAATTTATGTTGATTATTACGGCACATCTACTCCACTTGCACAAGTAAGTAACATTAATACTCCTGATGCAAGAACGATTGTGGTTCAACCATGGGAAAAACAACTTCTTTCTATTATAGAAAAGGCTATCATGGAATCAAACATCGGTTTGAATCCACAAAATGACGGAACTATTATTCGTT
Source organism: Sphingobacterium sp. GQ94 (assembly GCF_059758715.1). Classification (NCBI taxonomy): domain Bacteria; kingdom Pseudomonadati; phylum Bacteroidota; class Sphingobacteriia; order Sphingobacteriales; family Sphingobacteriaceae; genus Sphingobacterium; species Sphingobacterium sp. GQ94. Next base: position 97,459 of record NZ_JCAXEC010000003.1, on the reverse strand, counting down.
TAGCTGTACCTGTATTAACCGAAGAACGTCGCCGAGATTTAGTAAAAAAAGCTAAAGAAGAAACTGAAAGAGGTCGTGTTTCAATCCGTAACATTCGTAAAGAATCTAACGAGGCCATCAAGAAGTTAAAAAATGATGGTGCATCTGAAGATGAAATTAAAACAGGTGAAGCTGAAGTTCAAAAACTAACTGATGCTTACATTGCAAAAATCGACCAATTAGCAGAGCTAAAAGAGAAAGATATCATGACTGTTTAATAAAAACAATCTAAAAATATTATTAAAGGATTCTTGAGTAAAGAATCCTTTTTTTTTCAAAAAAATAGGTATATTCATTCTCAAATAGAATCCTAAATGACACACTCAAGAAGAAATTTTATTAGACTAGCTAGCCTAGGTTTAGTTGGAGGGTTAGTTGCTCCACATTTGATTTCTTGCGACAGCATGAATTCTAAATCGGGCTCACCTTTAAAAAGTATAGGTCTTCAACTATATACGCTTCGGGAGCTATTATCACAAAATCCCAAAGAAGTTATTAAATCAGTAGCCACCATCGGATACAGCCATGTAGAAACCTACGGAGCAGATCCAACAAATGGCACTTTTTGGGGGTTAAGTGTAGACGAACTCAAAAAATTATTAAACGATAATGATTTAAAGACACATAGTGGACATTATGATTTAGGAAAATACCTAAGTAAAGATCATCAAGATAAAGAAAACCTCGAAAAGTATATTGAGATTGCTCATAACCTCGGCCAAGAATATATAATCGCTCCTGTCCCACCTATGGACAAACTCAATTCGTTAACTGTTTCTGACTATCAATATATGGCGGATCAGCTTAACAAAGCAGGTGAAATGGCAAAAAAAGCAGGTGTTAAAATCGGTTATCATAACCATTTTTGGGAATTTAAAGCCTTTGGAAATGGGACCAAAGGACTAGACATTCTTTTGGCATTCACAGAACCTGATCTTGTGGTCTTTGAGTTGGATTTATTTTGGATTAAAAAAGCGGGAGAAAGCCCTCAGTCCTATTTTTCAAAATATCCTGGTAGATTCCCGTTATGGCATGTCAAGGATATGGATAGAGCGGTCTCAAATCCACTTGAGCAAAATAAATTTGACCCTAGAACTGGTAAGCGAGACACTTTGAATTTAGAACAGGTTCTCAAAGATATTAGATATACTGAGGTGGGATCAGGGAGTATTGATTTTATCAATTTAGCAACATTCGCTAATGAGAGCGGATTAAAATATGCGTTTGTCGAACAGGATGAAATCTATACTCCGGATAAATACAATAGCATCAAAAAGAGCTATGATTATATGCAAAAGAACTTTAAATAGCTATTAATCCAAATGGCCAGCGAAAAACTCATTGGCCATTTGGATTTTATATCCTTTTATACTTTTTAAATCTTGGAAATTAAAAACGAAGTCGCTCTACTTCTTTTGCACTTTCTTCCACTTTTTCCCTTAATTCGTTTTTAAACTTGATGATTTCGCTAACCAAATGATCATCGTAAGTCGCTAATATTTGCGCAGCCAATATGCCGGCATTTTTAGCTGCATTTAAAGCCACTGTAGCAACAGGAATACCATTAGGCATCTGTAGGATAGATAAAACAGAATCCCAACCATCTATCGAATTTGAGGATTTCACAGGCACTCCAATAACTGGAAGATGAGTGATTGAGGCTACCATCCCCGGAAGATGGGCAGCGCCACCCGCACCAGCGATAATTACCTTAATTCCTCGATCGGCAGCTTGTTCTGCGAAATCGAACATCCGCTTAGGTGTACGGTGTGCAGAAACGATACTTATCTCATAGTTTACGCCCAAATATTTTAGAACTTCAATAGCATCTTGCATAACAGGAAGATCTGATTGACTTCCCATAATTACGCTTACCTTCGGATTCTCCATTTTTTTAATATAAATTATGCAATAACTCTAATGATTTTTTGAACTTCTCGTGCAATATCAATAGCCTTTTCTCTATTTTGATTAATGATACAAACATGCCCCATTTTTCGGTAGGGTTTGGTATATTTCTTTCCGTACAAATGGATATATACACCCTCCAATTGAAGGACATCTTCAAGTCCTTCGTATTTAGCAAGTCCTTCGTAACCTTGTTCTCCCAAGAGATTTACCATAATGGCATTTCCTCTGGATGCTGTGTCACCTAAAGGCAAATTAAAAATTGCCCTTAGGTGCTGACCGAATTGAGAGGTATAATTCCCTTCAATAGTTTGATGACCGCTATTATGAGGTCTAGGAGCAAGTTCATTAACTAAGATTTCGCCTGATTTGGTTAGAAACATCTCAACAGCTAATACACCCACAATCTGTAAATCGTTTGCTATCTTTTTAGCAATATTTTCCGCTTTCTCTTGAATTTCTTTCGAATAAGTCGAGGGTGAAATCAAAAATTCAACTAAATTAACTTCTGGGTTAAATTCCATTTCAACCATTGGAAAGCACGATAAATTCCCCTTATCATTACGCGCAACAATAACTGCTATTTCTTTCTCGAAATCAACAATTTCTTCTACTATGCTGGGTTCCTCGAAAGCACCTGTCAAGTCTGTCGCATCGTTTAGTCGCATCACTCCTTTTCCATCATAACCATCTTTACGCAATTTCTGAATAAGGGGAAACGGTATTAAACTGTTTGAGAGTCCTTGTTTATTGCTGATAAATTGAAAAGGAGATGTTGGGATATCATTTTGTTTAAAAAATTGTTTCTGTAAGCCCTTATCTTGAATTAACCGAATAACACGAGATTGCGGATAAACAACAACACCCTGTTCTTCAAGTTTTTCTAAGGCGTCAACATTTACTTTTTCAATCTCAATTGTGATCAAATCTAAATCTTTACCGAAATTATACACGGTGTTAAAATCCGAAAGAGACCCTGTTTCAAACTGATTGCACAAGCGTCTACAAGGTGCATTGGGGTCTGGGTCCAAAACATGTATACTTACATTGAAGTTTATTGCCTCTTGGATAAGCATGCGTCCTAATTGGCCGCCACCTAATATTCCTAAGCGCAAATCACCGTAAAAATCTTTTGCCATAATTATTTTATTGCTGTACTGCCTCAGGAAATATCCTGCCTTGAAGTAAAGACTGTTTTTCTATTTTTTGTTGTAATTCTAAGAACGCACCAATCAAGGCTTCAGGTCTCGGTGGACATCCTTGTACATATATATCAACGGGAATTATTTTATCAACTCCTTTGACCACATGATAGCCATGTTGCCAATAAGGACCACCACAGTTAGAACAAGATCCCATCGAAATAACATATTTCGGATCTGGCATTTGTTCATAAAGCTTTTTTATTCGATCAGCCATTTTAAAGGTAACTGTTCCAGCAATTATAATTACATCTGCTTGTCTTGGTGAAGGACGTGGAAATACGCCTAAACGATCTAAATCATATGTAGAAGCCATCGCTCCCATCATTTCAATTGCACAACAAGCTATTCCAAAACTAACAGGCCACATGGAGGACAATCTCGCCCAGTTTAGCAAATCGTCCATTTTGGCGATGATTACCCCATTATTTTGTTGTAATGTTGAATCTATACTCATGGTTACGAATTTGGGTTCTTAAATTTAGGTCTGAATCCCATCTTTACAGGGGCTGCAACTTTTGGTTCTAAATTATCAAGCAAAGGCTGTACTTTATAATCAATAACCGCGTATTTCTTTTGATTTAATTTCTCATAAACAGCACTCGGAATGTTCACATTCACCACAGGAGTTACATGTCTAGGTTTTATCCAATTAATGTCTCCTCTATTCCAAACATAGATTAGTCCTATAATTAAAACGCCAATAAATATGGCCATTTCGATTAAAGTCAACCATCCCCAGCGCGGATCTATCGCATTTAATTCAGCATGACCAAATACTATTGCCCATGGAAAGATAAAAATCAATTCCACATCAAATAACAAGAAAACCAAAGCAATCACATAAAACCTAGGATTAAACTGAACCCAAGAAGTCCCTAGTGAATCTTCACCACATTCGTAAGTGCTCTGTTTAATTGGGTTTGGATTTTTCGGAGAGAGAATACGAGCCAGTAATATGGTTGCACAAACCAACACAATACCAATGATTGCCATCAATAATATTTTACCGTATTGGGATATCTGTCCGGGGTCCTCCATAAGAAGTTTTCTATAAAATTTATTTTAAAATGGTTTACCAGGCATTTTAGGCATATTACGCATCATTTTAGCAGCCATACTAGGGTTTGACATTTGCTTCATCACTTTACGCATGTCGCCGAACTGCTTCATTAATTTATTTACCTCGTTTAAATCTGTACCGGATCCTTTGGAAATACGAAGTCTTCTCTTTTGATCAATCACATCTGGATTGCTGCGTTCAAAAGGAGTCATAGAATCAATAATCGCTTCAATTGGTTTAAAAGCATCATCGTCTATTTCGACATCTTTAATTGCTTTACCAACACCAGGAATCATACCCATCAAATCCTTCATATTACCCATTTTTTTAATTTGATGGATTTGTGATTTAAAGTCGTTGAAATCAAATTTATTTTTACGTATTTTTTTCTGAAGTTCGGCTGCTTCCTTCTCGTCAAATTGCTGTTGAGCACGTTCAACTAAGGAAACCACATCACCCATACCCAAAATTCTAGAAGCCATACGATCTGGATGAAACACATCCAGGGCTTCCATCTTTTCGCCGGTACCGATAAACTTAATGGGCTTATTGACAACTGATTTAATCGATAAGGCCGCACCACCACGGGTATCACCATCAAGTTTAGTTAAAACTACACCTGTAAAATCCAAGCGATCATTAAATATTTTAGCTGTGTTTACCGCATCCTGACCAGTCATCGAATCCACAACGAATAATATTTCATGCGGATTTGTAGCATTTTTAACAGCAGTGATTTCCTCCATCAAAGGTTCATCAATGGCTAAGCGACCTGCTGTATCAATAATCACAACATTATGACCGGATCTTTTCGCTTCATCTACCCCTGCGGCTGCAATAGCAATGGGATCAGTAGATTCTCTATTTACAAAAACGGGTACTCCAATCTGCTGTCCAAGAACTTCTAGTTGATCAATTGCCGCAGGACGATAAACGTCTCCAGCTACTAACAAAGGTTTTTTACCCTTTTGAGTCTTTAAATAATTAGCTAATTTTCCAGAGAAAGTAGTTTTACCAGCTCCGTTTAAACCTGCTATTAAAATAACAGTAGGGTTTTTGGCAATTTCCAACTCATCAACAGAACCACCCATTAATTGAGTAAGTTCATCGTTCATGATTTTAGTCAGGAGCTGACCAGGAGAGATGCTCGTTAATACATTTTGGCCTAAAGCTTTTTCTTTTACATCGTCAGTAAACGTTTTGGCAGTTTTGTAGTTCACATCGGCATCTAATAATGCCTTGCGAATCTCTTTCATCGTTTCTGCAACGTTAATCTCTGTAATATTGCCTTGCCCTTTAAGTACTTTAAAGGCTCTGTCTAATTTATCTTGTAGATTTGAAAACATCGTATAATCTCTTGAAAATCCTTGCTAAGTCACAAAGTTAATAAATCCAATCGAAAGCTTATCAATTCATTCTTTAAACTTCTCACTAAACGTATTTTAAATTAAAAAAACGAAAATAATCTTATAATAAGCAAATCAGATATGTATAATCAATTGCGATTAAACATTAAACGGGATGAGGAAATATTCCTCACCCCGTTTAATGTTTATATTTTTTTTAGTCCCTTCTTCCGAACAAAATGGAAGCGTAGTAAAGCAAGGTAACTAAAGCCGACAAAGCAGCAACAACATACGTCATAGCAGCCCATTTTAAAGCATCTTTTGCTCCATCATGTTCTTCAGTACTGTTTGTTATCCTTGAAGAATCCAACCAGGCAAGGGCCCGATTTGACGCATCGAACTCAACTGGCAAGGTAATAAAACTAAACACTGTCGTTAAAAACAACGCCCCAACACCAATTGCTAAAACAATTGGATTTTGACTATATGCCATCAATAACACACCAATTAACAACACCCATGTTGTCAGCTTAGAGGCTACTGATACGATCGGCACCATGGATGAACGAAACTGTAACCATGAATAGGCCGCGGCATGTTGAACGGCGTGTCCACATTCATGAGAAGCCACTGCCGCCGCGGCAACACTACGGCCATGGTAAACATCAGGGCTAAGATTTACAGTACGATTAGCAGGATTGTAGTGATCCGTCAATTGTCCTTCAACTGAAATAACCTGTACATCTGTGATTCCATTCTCATTTAACATCTTCTGAGCAATCTCGGCTCCAGAGAGTCCGGATGAAAGTGGCATCTCTGAATATTTCTTAAATTTACTTTTGAATCTGAACTGAACTATCCAGCTCACCAACATGATACCAATAAAAAGAATCCAATACATATCTATAATATTTTATTTTTCTGTTTTTTTGTAACTCTAATATACACTATCAAAATTAATTCCATTAGTGATATGACGACAAAGAAATCAAAAACAGACGGAAAATAAGCCTTTTTTACAGATAAATAGACAAACTGTCATAAACAGATGAATTAATAGATTCCATTTTACTAATCAAACGAATTGAATGGACAGAATCCTACCCGAAGAACCGCTTCCTCCATTGGGAGCATACAAACATTTTCCTTGAGTTGATGAACATATCTAGCCATGATTAAGAAGCACTGAATAAGGATAGGCTTGGCGAGCTAGTGAACAAAAAAGGTTCATTTGTAAGCAACAAATGATGCGAAACAAAGATTTTTATGCAGCAAATCCACCTTATTAAATCCCACTTCTTGCAATAGGTTTAATTGGAATGTGATTGAACGAGGACTATCCTCTTTTTCAATATAATTAAATACATGGTTACGGTAATTCTCATCAACAAGTGAGCTCAAATACGCTCCATACAAATCCTTGTATAGGTAATTTTGCATCTTACTATCTTCTTGGAAAACCAAATCAAACACCCAAATACTCCCCCCTTTTTTAAGTAATCTATATAATTTTGAGAATGTGCTGTACCAGTCCTCTTCTTCACGCAAATGATGAAGAACTGAGGTTGCGATCAATACATCGTAACTATTTTCCACTAGATCAACAGTTCTAAAATCTCCCTTAATACCAATTGCTGACAACGGTTTGTAGGCATTCACTCGCTTTAATGCACGATTAATCATTGGTTGACTTAAATCCAAAAGAGTGAAATTCACATTATTTTTCTTGGTCAGAAGTTTTACCGAATAATTACCTGCTCCACAACCGATATCTAGAAGGTTGATCTTTTCAGGATAATTTTGAGTGATTCCCTGAGTAATCAACTCCATATTAAATAGAGCATCTAAAGTTGTTTGCTGCCCGGTATCAAGATTTGAAAATCGCTCGACATCATTGTTGAATCGTTCTTCAATTTCCTTAATTGTTGATTTCATAGCATTAATTTTTCTCAAAACTACACATATCACTTATGCAATAAAAATACTAAATTTATCACAAATTGATACCTTATAAGTATGGAATTACGACATATTCGCTATTTTCTGACTCTTGCTGAAGAACTTCATTTTGGTAAAGCAGCCCAAAAGCTATTCATTTCCCAACCTCCTTTAAGTCGACAAATCAAAGAGCTTGAGCAAGAACTAGGTGTGCAATTGTTTTCACGAGAAAACCGACGGGTCACGCTCACCACGGCCGGCGAACACTTTCAAAAGGAATCTTTAGCTATAATCAAACATCTTGAGTTAGCAAAATTTCAGACCAATCAAATCCATCATTCATTGGCTGGGGAAATTCGAATAGGCTACATCAGCTCAATCAACAAGAAAATTCTAGGTTTCCTGATCAAAAAATTAAACAGTCAATATCCTTTTTTGCAAACAAAACTATTTGAGTTATCGAGCAATCAACAATTGGAGGCTTTAATTGATCAGAAGATGGACATAGGGATCATTCGTGCGCCCATCTCCTCCCCATTAATCCAGACAGAGAAGTTATACGACGATGGATTTTCTCTTGTTTATCCAAAAGGATTCACATTACCCAAAGATCTATCCAAATTATCTTCTGAATCCTTTATTTCCTTCCATGCCGATTATGCACCTGTTTACCACAATCATATGTTAGCGTATTGCGCGGAACTCGGTTTTTCACCGTTGATGCGTCATCAATGCAATAATATGTCATCGATTATAGAATTTGTTCAGCTTGATTTAGGTATCAGTGTAGTCCCAAAATCTTTAATCCAACAATATGAACATCTTAGTTTAAATTTTTTAAGCTTAAAAGATTCCACATTAAAAACGGACATTATTTTAGCACACGCCAGAGAAAACAAACATCCTGCATTAGCGCATATCCGTTCTTTAATTCGAGAGTTATTCACACCATGAAGCAAAATATTGCGCGAAGGAATCAAAAAAAAGAAAAGTTTTTCTTTTTTTACTATTGAATTCAAGAGAATAGCTTGTAAATAGCTTTGGTAAATCATCACTAAAGAAGAGTTATTTTACATTAAAAGATCAAGTAAAACTGTTTTTACTTGATCTTTTATAAATGAATACTTATTCATATTTGAAGAAGTAATCCACGATCTTAACTATGTGATTCCAGAATTATCCTAATTGGAACAACATATTATTTTCTTCTATCATTTTACGAAGGTTAGCCAAAGCATATCGCATTCGTCCAAGTGCGGTATTGATACTAACTTCAGTGATATCTGCAATATCTTTAAAACTCATGTCGCAAAATAACCTCATAATCAGCACCTCCTTTTGATCATCAGGCAATAATTGTATGATTTTCTTCAGGTCCACATCACGTTGATCTTTTAGAATCTTTGTTTCCACATTCTCATCTGAAAATTGAAGGACTTCAAAGATATCAAAGCCATCATTGCTCACGATATTAGGCGCTCTTTTTTCTCTTCTGAAATGATCAATTACCATATTATGTGCTATACGCATAACCCAAGGTAAAAATTTACCCTCATCATTATAGCGTCCGGCTTTTAAGGTATTGATAACTTTAATAAAAGTTTCCTGAAAAATATCTTCTGCGAGATATTGATCCTTTACTTGATGATAAATTGAGGAATAGACTTTGGTCTTGTACCGTTCCAATAGAACTTGCAAAGCTCTCTCCTGCCCCTTAACATACGCTTGTACCAATTCCTGGTCACTCATTTTATTCAATAGTTTCATAATTTTTCCTCCACAAAACCTGTTAGAGTCTTCTATGTCTTTGTAATATTTTAGTTTAAGCGTATTTGTGTTTAATAGGCAGTTTATTTAAATAGTGAAATCAAAGAGAAATAAAATTTCCGGGTATTCAAAAAAAACGTTTTTCTTTTAACATTTCTTCACACAACAGGAACAACAAAAATGGCTCCAAAGTTTTCCTTTGAAGCCATTTTTTTAAATGTTATTTTTTTTATTTATACAATGGAAATTCAGCCATCATAGATCGAACCTTATTGTGGATGCTTTCTAAAGCAGCTTGATCTCCACGATTTATTAAAGCTTCATCAATAAATTCACCAATTTGAATAATTTCAGACTCTTTAATTCCGCGTGAGGTGATTGCGGCTGTCCCAAAACGAACTCCTGAGGTAACAAACGGCGAACGGCTATCGAAAGGAACCATATTTTTATTGGTGGTAATTCCTGCCAATCCCAATACAGCCTCAGCTTCTTTACCAGAAATGTCTTTATTTCTTAAGTCAACAAGCATTAAGTGGTTATCAGTTCCACCCGAGATAATGTTATAGTCTTTGTCAACGAAAAATTGCGCTAAAACTGCAGCATTTTTCTTGACCTGGGTAATGTATGTTAAATAATCATCGGAAAGCGCCTCACCATAAGCAATCGCCTTTGCAGCAATTGTATGCTCTAAAGGTCCGCCCTGAGTTCCTGGAAATACGGCAAGATCTAAAAGTTGAGTGATGGTACGAGTTTCACCTTTTGGAGTTTTAATTCCCCATGGATTTTCAAAATCCTCGCCCACCATGATCATTCCTCCACGTGGTCCACGTAGGGTTTTATGTGTTGTTGTTGTTACAATATGGCAGTGAGGAATTGGATCATTCAATAATCCCCGAGCAATGAGTCCTGCAGGATGAGAAACATCCGCTACAACTAAAGCTCCAATTTGATCAGCCACGGCACGAATTCTTGCATAATCCCAATCACGAGAATAAGCAGAAGCACCGCAAATAATAACCTTAGGCTTCTCTGTTAATGCAATTTCTTCTAGTTGTTCATAATCAATTAAACCAGTATCTTGTTTTACACCATAAAATAAGGGTTGATAAAGTTTTCCAGAGAAATTGGCAGGTGAACCGTGTGTCAGGTGACCACCATGTGAAAGGTCAAACCCTAAAATTTTATCTCCAGGTTTCAAAATGGCTAAAAATACAGCTGCATTGGCTTGCGCACCGGAGTGAGGTTGAACATTTACCCATGCTGCGCCAAACAATTTCTTAGCACGATCAATTGCGATAGTTTCAATCTTATCAACTACTTCACAACCACCATAATAACGCTTACCCGGAAGTCCTTCAGCATATTTATTGGTTAAAACTGAGCCAGCAGCTTCCATCACTTGCTTGCTAACAAAGTTTTCTGAAGCGATTAATTCTATACCTTCTTCTTGGCGTTTTTGCTCTTCAGCAATTAGATTAAAAATGGATTGATCTCTTTCCATATTGAAACTCATTTATAGGGAATATTTAATTATTTCGATTTAGTTGCAAATATAGATAATTACAAAGAATTGCTTTTATAATTAACTAACTTTTATATGTTAAATTCCGATTTTGCAATTTTTTTAATCAAACAACCTGATTTTCGATATTCATAAAAATGCTGCTTTCCCTTAATTTTAAAATTAAAATATTGCCTATTGAAAGTAAAATTGCTTCCAACAGCTCAACAAGCAGCCTTGCTTCTGGAAACCTTTCGGGAAACAAACCTTGCTTGCGATGCGATTTCTGAAGTCGCATGGATTAATCAATACAGAGAAAGAAGACAACAGGTTCGTAGTTCTATTCAAGGCAAAGGCACACGCAGCTCCAAAAGGTTGAGCAAACGGCTTAGTGGCAAAAAACGAACAACATCTGCTATTATCAACCACACCATTTCCAAATCGATTGTAAAATCCGCTAAGGATAAAAGACAAGGGATTACTATTGAAAACCTGACTAACATCCGTTTTAGTTCGAAACCTAGAAATAAAAAGTTTAGAACAAAACTTGGTCGTTGGTCTTTTGGTCAGCTGCGTTCCTTTCTGGAATACAAATCTCTTTTGAATGGTGTTAAGTTGATCGTTGTAGCACCTCAGTACACCTCCCAAACCTGTAATTGCTGCAGATATATTGGTAAAAGAACCAATAAGGTTTTTAAGTGTATAAATAAAAATTGCAAAGTGAATGTGATTGATGCGGACTGTAATGCCGCTCAAAACATTGCTTTGCTTGGGGCGGCTGTAAATCTGCCCGAAAGATGCAATATCTATAGTTGTACTGTGCATTATTGATATCAAAAGCCCATGCCATCACAAAGTGTGCGTGGGTAGTTTACACATTCTAAGTTTTGATACTATTTTCCAAACCACATTAAACATCGGGTCTGTGTCGCCCGAAATCAAAAAACCTATTAATGAAACTCTATTACAGATTTTTTGAACATTATTTCCACCAAAAGCCCTGGGAGTGTGTTTGTTCTTTGTCAAAAAATGTTATATCAATAAAGAAAACTTAAAATTATGTATTTTTGTAGGAATAATTAATACAAGGAATTCATATGGCTTCAGAAAATTTGACAGTTGCAGCTCCGGTAACTTTGACCCAGGGTGCATTAAAAGAATTAAAAAAACTGATTGACCAGCAGGAAATCAGTGAGAATTTTGGTTTACGAGTTGGTGTTGAGGGCGGAGGATGTTCAGGGATGAGCTATATTTTAGGGTTTGATCAAAAAAAAGAAGGCGATTCTGAATATGATATTCAAGGAATCCGTGTTTTTATGAATAAATCACACGGTCTCTATCTTGCTGGAATGGAAATTGATTTTAAAAATGGTCTTGAAGCTCGTGGATTCACCTTCAACAACCCAAATGCTTCTAGCACTTGTGGATGTGGTAGTAGTTTCTCCGCATAAACATCAATCCTCTTTGGGAACTTTTGGAATGACAATTCCATTATGTTAAATTGGGCCGGATTCATCCAGGCTTCCTGAAGAGTATTTTATTGTATGATTTGCCCGGGAGGTTAAAATAATTTCCTCCATTTCTACAGAAATGCTAACGATGAGTCTAACCATCCCACCTTGATGTGATTAGATACGCACTCACTATTTTGTAATAATGTGACCTTTTGTGCAGTCATTTTTAAACACTTTAGGCAATTCAGTGTGAAGTAATCTTTAAATCTTTATCTAAAGTATCAGCACTATTTCACCTTTACTTTTAATTCACTAAATTAGCGACCTTTAAAAATCTGATTTGAGAGCGTAATGTATAAGGAATATAAGCAGTTAAATTTACCAGAAATTGGGAAGGAAATATTAAAACGTTGGGAAGTAGAGGATATTTTTGCAAAAAGCATTTCCAATCGTCCTGGCAGTAAGACATACACTTTCTATGAAGGACCTCCTTCGGCAAATGGAATGCCTGGGATTCACCATGTAATGGGGAGAACTATAAAAGACATATTTTGTCGTTACAAAACTTTAAAAGGATTCCAAGTAAAGCGTAAAGGCGGATGGGATACACATGGACTCCCTATTGAACTTGCTGTTGAAAAAACCTTAGGTATTACTAAAGAAGATATTGGTAAAAAAATCTCTGTTGAGCAGTACAATGAGGCCTGCCGCAAAGAAGTAATGAAATACACTGATGTTTGGAATACCTTAACTCAAAAAATGGGATACTGGGTGGATTTGGAAAATCCATACATTACCTATGATAACAAGTATATTGAAACGTTATGGTTTTTGTTAAAGGATCTATACAAAAAAGGCCTTTTGTATAAAGGGTATACAATACAACCTTACTCTCCTGCTGCTGGTACAGGACTGAGTTCACACGAACTTAATCAACCAGGAACATACAAAGATGTTAAAGACACCACAATTGTAGCGCAGTTCAGATTAGACAAGCAACAAATTCATCCTGCAGTCGATCTTCTATTAGATTCGACGGAAGAGGATCTTGTATTTTTAGCCTGGACAACTACACCTTGGACTTTACCCAGTAATTCAGCTTTGGTTGTTGGAAAAAATATCGATTACGTAAAAATTAAAACCTTCAATCAATACACCGGTCTTCCTGTCTCGGTTGTATTAGCAAAAAATTTAATTTCAAAGCATTTCAAAGCAGAAGGTCAACAAAAATCTTTTCAAGATTTCAATTTAGGGGATAAAATAATACCTTGGGAAATTGCTGCAGAATTTAATGGGGCTGATTTAGCAGGTTTACGCTACCATCAGTTATTACCTTATATTACCTCTGAAGAGTTGCTGGAAAAAGCCTTTAAGATAATTATCGGTGATTTCGTGACGACTGAGGATGGTACTGGGATTGTTCATGCTGCCCCAAGTTATGGTGCTGATGACTTCCGTGTAGCTAAAGAGAACGGCATCCCTGCAATCATGGTCCAGGATGAAAACGGCAAGGAAGTCCCCACCGTAGACCGAACCGGACGTTTTGTAAAAGAAATATCAGATTTCGCCGGCCGTTTCGTTAAAGAAGAATATTATTCACCTCAGGAGCGTGAACAAAAGGATTTTAGACCAACGGATGTACTAATTGCTATTAAACTGAAGGAAGAAAATAAAGCATTTGATGTAAAAAAATACGAACACACCTATCCTCACTGTTGGCGTACTGACAAACCCGTGCTCTACTATCCACTGGATAGTTGGTTTATCAAAACCACTGCGAAAAAAAATGAGTTAGTCGCTTTAAATAAAACGATCAACTGGAAGCCAGAAGCTACCGGATCAGGTCGTTTTGGAAATTGGTTAGAAAATCTGGTCGATTGGAATCTTTCACGTTCTCGGTATTGGGGAACTCCCCTTCCGATATGGAGGAGCGAAGATGAAAATGAAGAAATTTGTATAGGCTCAATGCTTGAACTAAAGTCTTTGTTAGAGGAATCTATTCAGTCTGGAATTCTAACAGAGAGTGAAAAATCAACCAATCAAGCCTACCTAGATAAATTCGGAACGGAAAAATTGGATCTCCATAGACCGTATGTTGATGATATCATTTTGGTTTCCCCAGGATCTCAAAAGTTGTATCGTGAGCCTGATCTGATTGATGTATGGTTTGACTCAGGAGCAATGCCGTATGCACAATGGGGCTTGGATTACGATAAATTAGAAAAAGGCGATCCGCTTCCTTTTAACAAGCAATATGAATCTTCTTTCCCAGCTGACTTTATTGCTGAGGGGGTGGACCAGACAAGGGGTTGGTTTTTTACGCTGCACGCCATCTCAACAATGGTACAAAATTCAGTTGCATTCAAAAATGTTGTATCCAACGGTTTAGTACTGGATAAAAATGGCAACAAAATGTCAAAACGTTTGGGAAATGGAGTAGACCCCTTTACAACGATTGACAAATATTCGGCTGATGCTACTCGTTGGTATATGATTAGCAATGCTGCACCTTGGGATAATTTAAAATTCAATGAAGATAGTTTGGATGAGGTTCGACGCAAATTTTTCGGAACCCTCTATAACACTTATGCATTCTTTGCTTTATACGCAAATATCGACAAATTCAGTTATTCAGAACCAGATATTGCAGTTGCCAACCGACCTGAAATCGATCGTTGGATACTATCTCTCTTAAACAGTTTGACTCAGGAAGTTGACGCATATTTTGAAGAATACGAACCAACAAAAGCGGCAAGAGCTATCCAAAATTTTGTAGATGAACATCTGAGTAATTGGTTCGTAAGGTTATCCCGTCGACGATTCTGGAAAGGTGATTATTCTGCTGATAAAATCTCAGCATATCAAACTTTATATACATGTTTGGATACCATTGCTAAATTGATGTCTCCTATTTCACCTTTTTTTGCAGATCAATTGTATTTGGATTTAAATGCAGTTACTAAAAAAGAATCTTTCGAGTCAGTTCACTTAGCAAACTTTCCAGAGTACCATAAAAACCTGGTGGACAAAGACCTTGAAGAGCAGATGGAACTTGCACAGCAAATTTCTTCGTTAGCTTTGTCTTTGCGAAAAAAATCAAGCATAAATGTTCGCCAACCCTTAAGTAAAATATTACTTCCAGTTTTGGATAATAGTTTTCAGCAGAAAGTAGAGCGTGTAAAAGATTTGATTCTTTCTGAAACAAACATAAAGGACATCGAGTTTATCATTGACACCACTGGAATTATAAAGAAGAAAATTAAACCAAACTTTAAAGCTTTAGGGGCAAAAGTTGGAAAGGATATGAAAATTGTCACAAGTGCAATTCAACGTTTAGATATCCAACAAATCAGTGAGCTTGAAAACAGAGGCAAAATTGCATTGAATGGCACAGAATATGTAATAAGCCTTGAAGATGTAGAAATCATTGCAGAGGACGTTGAAGGGTGGCAGGTCGCCAATTTAGGCAAGTTAACAGTGGCATTGGATATACAAATTACACCGGAATTGAAAAATGAAGGAATTGCTAGAGAGTTGATTAATCGAATTCAAAACTTACGAAAAGAAAAAGGATTTGAGGTCACC
Organism: Sphingobacterium sp. GQ94; assembly: GCF_059758715.1. Classification (NCBI taxonomy): domain Bacteria; kingdom Pseudomonadati; phylum Bacteroidota; class Sphingobacteriia; order Sphingobacteriales; family Sphingobacteriaceae; genus Sphingobacterium; species Sphingobacterium sp. GQ94. Next base: position 81,656 of record NZ_JCAXEC010000003.1, on the reverse strand, counting down.
GATCGCATAAAAGTGATATTAAGTCAAAATACTGAAATTCAAAAAGCTGTAGATAATAATTTGTCGTATATTTGTACGGAAATTTTAGCTGACACTTTTCAATTTGATAACACGCTGGCACACGGGGATGCAATTGAAATAGATGAGAAGAATTTATTGCTAATTATTGATAAAATTTAATCATGGGAAACACAGAGAAAACAAGATACAGTGACAATGAGCTACAAGAATTTAAAGCAATAATTCTTGAGAAATTACGTGTTGCCAGAGAAGAGTTGTCGTCATTGACAAAATCTCTTAGCAATAGCAATGCGAATGGCACAGACGATACAGCCGGCACTTATAAGACATTAGAGGATGGGTCTGCAACCTTGGAAAAGGAACAAACAAATCAATTAGCTGCCCGTCAGAAAAAATTTATTGATAATCTAGAAGCTGCTTTAATTCGTATTGAAAACAAGACTTATGGAATCTGTAGAGAAACTGGCAAATTAATCCAAAAGGAAAGGTTAAAGGCAGTACCTCATACTACATTGAGTATTGAGGCTAAAAACAAACAATATTAAGTAAAAGATTAATAAATGGTCTTTGTAGGATACACAAAGACCATTTCTATATACTATGAAAGGATACTCAAAGCCCGTTCTATTAATTATTGTCATCTTATTGGTGGACCAGATTTCTAAATTCTGGGTAAAAATGAACATGACCATCGGTCAAGATTTCAAAGTCTTAGGAGATAAAATCTTAATTCACTTTATTGAAAATCCAGGCATGGCGTACGGAATGGAATTTGGTGGTGAATATGGAAAATTATTTTTGAGTGTATTTCGAATTATAGCAGTGATGGGGATTGGCTATGGTTTGTATTATATGATAAAAAACAAATACAATCGAGGTTTTACCTTAAATGTAGCTTTGATCTTTGCTGGAGCTTTAGGCAATATAATTGATTCTGCTATTTACGGAGTCATTTTTAGTGAAAGTACTCATGTTCAAAAAGCCGTTCTATTTCCTGAAGGGGGTGGATATGCGAGCTTCCTACATGGAAAGGTTGTAGATATGTTTTATTTCCCCATAATAGACGGAACTTTCCCAAGTTGGTTCCCAATTTGGGCTGGAGAAGATTTCTTATTCTTTCGACCAGTTTTTAACATTGCCGATTCAGCCATTTCAATAGGTGTTATTTTGATACTAATTTTTCAAAAACGTTACTTTAAAGAAGAACACGAAGAAAAATCAAATGTACACAATGAAATTGTAGAAGACTAAGGATAACCTTATAATAACTTTTCTACCGATACAATTCTTGCTTTATCCTTATATTTGGACATGAAAAATTTCCGAACCCCAATCTTTTTGGCCTTTAGTCTATTGATATTAGGAGTACCAAACGTAGTTTTTTCCCAAATCAATCTGAAAAATCTAGAGAAACATGTCAAGTTTCTCTCGGCAGATAAAATGAAAGGAAGAGAGACTGGCAGACCTGGATCATTCAAAGCGGCAAATTACGTTGAAAAATACTTTAAAAAATATGGCCTTGAACCTAAAGGAACAAATGATACATACCGCCAACCTTTCCAATTCAAAATTACCAAAGTCAAACTAGCAGACAGTGTTAGGCTATCTGATAATATTATAGGATTTTTAGATAATCAAGCGCAATACACTATAGTCATTGGTGCCCATTATGATCATCTGGGTAGTGCCCAAATTGGTGGCAGCAAGGATCCGGATGGCGTTGGAAAAATACATAATGGCGCAGATGATAACGCATCTGGGGTTGCTGGCCTATTGGAATTAGCTAGACATTATGCAACTAATCATCAAAAAGAAGCATTCAATATTTTATTTATAGGCTTTGGAGCGGAAGAACTTGGTTTATTGGGGTCCAAACACTTCACCCAATATCCTACCATTCCATTAGAGCACATTCACTGGATGTTAAACATGGATATGATTGGTAGATATAACCCTGAAAATGGTCTGGCCATTATTGGTTATGGGACGAGTTCAGCATTTCCGGAAATTTTCCAGAATGTAGAAAGCTCAATTAAATTCAACAAAAGCAGAGATGGAAATGGTGGATCAGATCAAACCTCTTTCTATCGAAAAAATATCCCTGTTTTATTCTTTCATACGGGAGGGCATGAGGACTATCATAAATCGACTGACGATGAAGCAAAAATAAATTACAAAGCCATGCAGGCAATCCTTCAATTAGAAATAGATGTAATTGACAATTCAATGAAACAATCTAAAATGGATTTTATATGGACGAACTAATGGATCAAACTTCACGCATACTTCTGACAGGTGCAAATGGGTTCTTAGGTCAAAAGTGCACCGATTTAATCTTGGAGACTACAAACTATGAGCTCTGTTGCACTTCATACTCCATCCAAAAAAATCCAACTAAGCGTAAGCATCAATTTGTCCAATTGGATTTATTAAATCACCAAGCGCTAAGGGAACTAATCAGAAACTTCCGTCCCACCCATATTATTCACTGTGCAGCAATAACCAGCGTGGAGATTTGTGAACAACAGCCCGAACTCTGTCAAAAAATGAATGTTGATGTTGTCGGCTTATTGGTGAACTTGTGCAAAGAATATAACATTCACCTTACCTTCCTTTCCACTGACTTTGTTTTTGACGGTAAAAACGGACCATATGATGAACTTGCAGAATGCAATCCTTGCAATGCATACGGCCAAAGCAAATTGGATGCAGAAAAGGTGATTTTATCCTCAAATACCAGAGCAGCAATATTGCGAACCATATTAGTTTATGGTGTTATTGCTGATAAAAACAGGTCCAACTTGGTCCTTTGGGCTAAGAATAAACTTCAATCGGGGCAATCCATTCATGTCGTTAAAGATCAATGGAGAATGCCTACTTGGGTCGACGATTTGGCAATGGCGTGTCTATTGACAGTAGAAAAAAATGCTCAGGGAATCTTTCATATCTCAAGTGATAAACAATATTCAATAATAGAGGCAGTTTATCTTGTGGCGGATTATTGGAAGCTAGATCGAGCTCTCATTCATCCAATTACCGCTGACGAAATTGGACAACAAGATAATCGTCCAAAGAAAACTGGTTTTATATTAGATAAATCAAAAAATGTTTTAGGATTCCAACCCACCCCATTTATAGAATCATTAGCTCGTATTGACCAGCAAATAAAAAAAATAAATCAATAGAAATGAAAGACGTATTCGCAAAAGAATCCTACACAGAAATGAATGAACTTGTTCTTCCTAATGATACCAATACCTTTGGAAATCTTATGGGTGGTCGGTTACTGTATTGGATGGATATTTGCTCAGCAATGGCTGCTCAAAAGCATTGTAAAAACCAGGTTGTTACCGTTTCGGTGGATAATGTATCCTTTAGGAGATCCATTAAGTTAGGAGAAGTCGTTACTATTGAAGCTCAAGTTACCCGTGCATTCAACACCTCTGTTGAGGTTAGAATGGAAATATTTGCTCAAAATTTACCCTTAGGGACAAAAGTAAAATCAAATGAGGCCTATTATACTTTTGTCTCAATAGATGAGCATAATAAACCTAAACCAATTCCTTCTTTAATTCCTGAAACAGAGGTCGAAAAAGTGTTATTTGAGGAGGCATTGCAACGAAGAGAGCTTCGACTACTCTTAGCTGGAAAATTAAAACCAGAAAATGCCACTAAAATTAAGGATCTAGTCAACCTATATAATAAAATATAAAGACTCGTTTGTCCAATTCAGTTATGATCACAGTTACTAGAACATAAGGGGTGAGCATCAAATGATCTCATTTTTTTAATCTTATGTTCTAGTTAACTCAATTGAATATATTAAGTTCGAGCTCAATCAAGAATTGCCTAGTTCAACGAGTCTATCAAACTCTTCAGCTTTTAGAGGCATGACTGATAATCTTCCTTGTCTAACCAAAGCAATGTTTTGTAAAAAAGGATCTGCTTTAATAGTTTCTAGATTTACCGGAGTTCGAAAACTCTCCACTGGAGCCAAATCTACAACTACCCAACGTTCATCTGAGGTTGTGGGATCTTGATAAAATTCCTTTACCACTTTAGCAATACCGACAATTTCTTTACCCTCATTACTGTGATAAAAAAGGACTAAGTCTCCCTTTTTCATCTCTTTTAGGTTATTTCGGGCTTGGTAATTACGTACACCATCCCAAAAAGTTTCCTTGTCTTTATTAAATTGGTCCCAGCTGTATTTAAAAGGTTCTGATTTTACTAAAAAATAATTCATGCTTTTAGAGTTGTTTACAATAGAATACCCATGGATCCAAAAAGGAAAAGTATTTTAGCTATTTTCTTCTAAGATTTCCATTTTATCCGCGTAATGAGCGCAATAATCACGTAAATCGCCTACAATTTTTTCTGCCATTGGATCACCACCAGATGCTCTTAAAAAAGAATCCCCAAGCGTTTGCAGGGTTTCATAAAAGAATCTTTTCATTTCATCATATGGCATATCCTTAGTCCATAAATCTATTCTCATCGAATTCTTATACTGCGAATCCCAAAGCGCTAAAAACATGGCTTTTGCTGGGAGTTCTTCAGTACTTTGGCCATCGGATGAACTCCATTGAATCCGCTCAGGCACATTTGAATCATCCAACTCAACTTTGAGATTTATTTCTGCTTTTTTCATATTTTATTATGTAATTTAATCAATAATGTGATAACAGCAACCACTATTATAAAACCAATTTCCATGATCCACAATCGCTTAATATTCTTAGTCCAAACCCGAAACAATATATCCACAACCACAAGTACCAACGACAAAATCAAAAGCCAAATCCATGAAAAAGTCGGAACCTCATTATAACTTATCTCGGGGATTGCCCAGAAAAGTAAACAAGCCAAGGTGATGTTTAGCGGAGTGAGTTTCATCGTTTTTTAAAAGGTTTAGAGGAAGTTTTTTTACCCACCTTCCCCTTTCCGTTACCTATAGGTTTCTTTTTATTAATTTTCTTAGCAAATTTCTTCTCGTGGAATGCACCTTTAAATTCAGGATCATTCATTTTCATTTGATTATCAATTTCCCGAGCAATTGCTTGTTTTTCATCAAATGGTGTTTTTTCGATCGTTACCGATTCTGGAATTGTTTTTAATGGAATGGTCTGCCGAATTAGCTTTTCAATTTTACGTAAATTGTATTCCTCAGCCGGATTACAAAAAGTCATGGCAGCACCGGTATGAAATGCGCGTCCTGTTCTACCTATTCTGTGTACATAATCTTCAATAACAATTGGCACATCGAAATTGATAACATGGCTAACTTGAGAAACATCTAATCCTCTAGCGGCAACATCTGTAGCTACCAAAAGTCGAATACTTCCCTGCTTAAATGAATTAATGGTATTAATCCTGGTATTTTGTCCCTTATTAGCATGAATAACACGTACATCCTCTATCCCATATTTACGGGCTAAAAAATTATATATATTATCTGCAACTGTTTTAGTTCTACAAAAAACAATAACTCTTGAGAAAACTTCATCATCTTGAAAGAAATGTTGAAGTAAGTTCAATTTTGTTTTCTGGTTGGGTACCATGTATAAGGATTGCTCCACAGTTTGAGCAGGAGTCGCTTGTTCGGTGACCTCAATTACGGTTGGAAACGCTAAAAAATCTCCAGCAATTTTTCGGACTAACTCGCTCATTGTTGCTGAAAACAATAAATTTTGACGTTTTCTAGGAACCACTTCCAAGATCCGATGGATCTTTCCAATGAACCCCATATCCATCATTTTATCAGCTTCATCCAAAACCAAAAATTTTAGACTTTTTGTATTTATATCTCCCTCGAGATAAAGATCCAGAAAGCGTCCAGGTGTTGAAACAATAATATCACAACCCTTAGCCAACTTTTCCTTTTGTGTCTTTGGGCCTAAGCCACCATAAAGCACAATCGTTCTTAAATCCAAATAGGTCGAAAATAACTGGATATGTTCTTCAATTTGCATAGCCAACTCTCGAGTTGGGCTTAAAATCAATGCCCTAGGATGATCACCTTGAGCATATTTCAACTTCATCAATAAAGGCAACACAAATGCAGCTGTTTTACCTGTCCCAGTCTGAGCAATTCCCATGATATCTTGTCCTGCAAGAATTGGGGTTATTGCCTTGCTTTGTATCTCAGTAGCTGTTGTGTATCCAGCTTCTGCTACTGCATTGAGAATTTGTTTGTTAAATTTAAAGTCTTCAAATGATGCCATCCCGGCAAAGATAGTTATAATCTGGCATAAGATAGAAGTTGAATTCCCGAAATAGCATTTTGATATATGCCTAAATTCCACCAAATTTGTTGTCTACTAAAAAGAAAAAGATGAAAAAAATAGTATTATTATGTGCACTCACAATCTTGAGTACCTTTTCGTTCGCAGATGAGGGAATGTGGTTTTTAATGCACTTAAAACGCATGAATGAGGCCGACATGCAAAAAAAGGGCCTGCAATTGACCGCAGAGGAGATTTACAGCATTAACAACTCAAGTTTAAAGGATGCTATTGTGCAATTTAATGGTGGTTGTACAGCCGAGATTGTCTCTTCAACAGGTTTAGTATTCACTAATCACCATTGCGGCTATGGAGCCATTGCAGAATTATCGACACCTGAAAACGATTATTTGACCAACGGATTCTGGGCTAAGAATCACTCCGAAGAATTAAAGCCAAAATCACTGTATGTACGCTTTTTTGTTCGAATGGACGATGTGTCTAAAAGAATCTTGGGTTTGGTAAATGACTCAATGTCAGAAAAAGATCGGGAAAAAATTATCAATCAAGAAATTGCAAAAATCCAGAGCGAAAATGATGAGAATGGGAAATATGTAGTTTCTGTTCGATCATTTTATGGCGGAAACGAATATTATTATTTTGTATATCAGGATTTCACAGATGTTCGATTAGTTGGTACCCCACCTAGCAGTATTGGTAAATTTGGGGGCGACACAGATAACTGGGAATGGCCTCGTCATACGGGTGACTTTTCAATCTTTAGGGTATATGCAGATAAAAATGGTAATCCTGCTGAATATGCACAAACCAATGTACCTTTAAAGCCAAAGTATCATCTACCAATTAGTATCAAAGGTTTTCAAGACGGTGATTTCTCAATGATTTTAGGTTATCCTGGCCGTACTAATCGATGGATGAATGCCTCGGGAATCGACCAAAATGTGAATTTTGCATACCCCGCATGGGTAGAGGCTTCAAAGGTCGGAATGGATGCGATGAAAAAACATATGGATCAAAACCAAGCCGTGAAGTTAAACTATGCTTCTAAATATTCGGGAGTAGCCAATTATTGGAAAAACAGACAGGGAATGATAGATGCGTTGAAAAAGCATAAAACCGCAGCATCCAAGCGTAAACAGGAAAAGAAGTTTGATAAATGGGCTAATAAATCGAATAACAAGACAAAATATGGCGATGTTATTGAGCAGATCAATACCTTCTATGCAAAAACAAATGATAAATCAAGACATGACAATTATCTGGTTGGTATGTTGAGATCTTCCACTTTTGCTGCTCTTCCCTATTCATTAGGGAATGCATTGAAACAATTCGCAAACTCCAATGAAGCAAAACGGTCTGAACTTTCTCCAGGATTAGAATCATTTATCAACGACAATTACAGCGAGACCTACATGCCACTTGAGGTCGATGTATTGACAGATGAATTAAACCTGTATGCAGCTAAAGCTGGACAAATTGCACCATTGATTCGTGAGATGGCGGATAAAAATGCTGGAAATTTTAAATCAGATGTTCAATCGGCCTTTGATAAAAGTGTCTTTGGTTCCAAAGAAAGGCTTGAAACTTTCCTAAAAGCACCAAATGTTGAAATTATAGAACAAGACCCTCTCTATAAATTATCAACGGCGTTAATGATAAAATATCGTGAGACTAATCCAGAATTAGATAGTTTAAATGAAATTTTTCTTTCGGCTAGCCGAAAATATATTGCAGGAGTTTTAGAAATGGATCCAAATGGCAAGTATTATCCAGATGCAAATTCTACACTACGTTTAACATATGGAACCATAAGATCCCTACCTAAAGACAAACGAAATGATGCAAAAAAGAATTATTACACAACCTTAAAAGGCACAATCGCTAAATTAAAACCAGGCGATGAAGAATTCGATTTACCTCAAAAATTAGTGGAACTCTATGAAAGTAAGGACTTTGGACCGTATGCCGATAAAGACGGCTATCTTCCTGTTAACTTTTTAAGTGACCAAGATATCACTGGTGGTAATTCAGGCTCACCTGTATTAAATGGAAAAGGAGAATTAATTGGTCTAGCTTTTGATGGAAACATAGAGGCAATGGCCGGAGACGTGATATTTGACCCGAAATTACAACGGACTATTTCGGTAGATATTCGATATGTTCTTTTCATCATTGATAAGTTTGCTGGGGCTAAAAACATCATAGATGAATTAAAAATAGTTGAATAGAATTGCCTAAGGGGGGTTTATATACAAAAAAATCAATATAAAATTCGCTTTGTATATTTTCCTTTTGTATATTTATGATATATTAGAGAATTAATTAAGGAAAACTAAAATTATATTAATTGAAAATGGAAAACTACACTAAATTAAAAGATCTAGTAGCTTCTATCGAAGCTGATGCAGAAAAATTCTTTAACAACGGAAATTCTGCTGCAGGAACACGTGTTCGTAAAGGTTTACAAGAAATCAAAACTTTAGCGCAAGATATTCGTAATGAAGTGACTGCTCAGAAAAATAATGCTGCTAAATAAGTAGCATTTATTAAAATGCATAAATAAACCCGTTACAAATTGTAACGGGTTTATTTATGCATTTTTTTTTGTGTCTCCTTCAAGGAATCATTTCTACTACATCTTAGTTAGATCGGCTAATGTATAAAATAAAAATGGAGTGTTCATTCAAACACCCCATAGTCTAACTACTTAATAAATAAAACTTTTAATTTTTAAATGTTTACCCAAATTTAGTCAATCGATCGTCTCTATCCTATTTTATAAAAACATAGCGGCTATAAACAGACTAAATTGTTTATCAGACATCCATTGTCCCATGATTTCTTTCATGCGGGTTTTAGTTTGTAATCGAGTTGTTGTATCAGCCTTCTTTTTTATGAAATTAGAGTTTAAGCTCGCCGCTGTCATTTCCACTTTCTTGGCATAAATATTAAAATGTTGTTCAGGTATTACCAAACCTAAAATCATTCCAGGCAAGCCGTGTAAAGTACTAGGGCTACCGGATGTTGGAATCTGTTCGGTATAAAATGCAACTACATAAACTGAATCTAGAGTTACCCCATTTGCTCTTCGACAATCATACCCGGCGATGTTTCTGTATTCGTTGGTAATCTTCCATTTTACATTGGTTAAGGAGTCCGAGATATTAACAACTGACCCCCCGATATCCATAGTCATTTTACTTTCCTGATTATCTAAATTTTGATAAATTTTTGCTCCATAATCAAGCAGACCCATACGCAATAGATTCGAAATAATTTGTGGTTGTTCCTTCTCCACAGGCTCTACACTAAATTCATTTCTATTGAACGCCAGTTTTTTATCCAAGACAGCCGTTTCAGGCGCTTTGGTCATCAAATCTTCAAAATATTTCTTTGAAAAACCATCGTCTTTCATGCTGGAAAGATGTCTGCGAATCAGATTCTTCACATGGACTGTTTTTTCAAAATGTATATATCCTTGTTCAGGAAAAAAAGCATGCTGTGCATGTGCAAAATTAGAGCCTATTACCAAAAATAATAAGGACACAATTAATAGTTTCATTTTCTTCATCATTATTCTCCTCCTCCATTCATTGAAGTAAAGTCCCAGGTTACTTTTAACATGTAATACCTGGATATTGTGTTATAACTGTTTTGAGTAATCGCGTTTCCGGATTGAAAACGACGAAATCCTTTGTTTTGATTGAATAGATCACTCACATAAAAATCTAGCATTAAATTTTCACCTTTTAAAAATTTCCGAGAAATTCCAGGCTTAAATAAAATTCGTTCAAATTTTTCAGGGAACGCATCCGTTGGTGCTTCGTAAGCGTAATTCATATCACCATATAAGGCAAATTTAGCTGGTAAGTTCCATTTAAACCATAGGTTTGAGTTGAAGGTAAAACCTTCAGAATTACGTTCCGGATTAAGGGTTGTAGTCATTACCCTCCAACCTGGTTCAAAATCGATATTAAAATCTATATTTTTAGTGGTATTCTTACTAATCCCATAACTGAAATTATAATTATAGCTGGTATTGTCATTCAATTCAGAAGCTCCATCTGAGGAATTATCTGATAAATCTCGAATGTAATTGCTGTATTTATTATAACTACCTCCACCTCTAATATTAGATTTAATTTGGAGTTTACGAATTAAATCAAAACCTCCTCCTAACCACGCATTAGCACCGTAGGCTGGTCTGTCCATATTTTCATAAAACATCTCCGTACGTCCTCCCGGATGAATTGTAATATTTTGCTGAATCGCGTCATTGTTTTGATTAAAGGAAACATTACCGTAAATGTATTTTCCCTTCATCATATCGTAAGTATTGAAATAAACACTAACTGAATTACTATTTGAAGGCTTTAAATTCTCATTCCCAATGATCACGTTCATTTGATCTGTATTCTGACGTAGAGGCTGGATCTGAGTAAGGCTTGGTAATTGGTTGTTCCGATTAAAGTTCAATCCGATTCGCTTATTCTTAGTCAAATTATATCGCAGGTAAAAGGAAGGGTTATATGTAAAATAATCCCTGCTCAATTCTACGCTCTCGTAGTTATTACGTTGGAACATATCATCCAAACGTAGATTATTGGTTAGGTTTGCCTCAAATTTGTCTGTTTTATAACCTAATGAAACATTTGCTGCATTTCGGACCGTATTGAAATTAAAATCATTGCTGAATTCCTCATCTAAATCTGTGTAATTCCCCGTTTCATCCTTGTTGTAAGAATTGTTAATAGAGTTTGATTTTGAAGAATTAAATTCATATCCGACAGAAGCTTTAAATCTTTTACTAAGAGGTTCAGTATAGACAATAGAAGAACGTACGTTGTTTCCTGTGTTTAGGATATCCTTGTATTGGTCAATTGTATCAATTCTATCTAAGGTTAAATAATTCGCTTGTGAATTCAGTTGCATATCCCCCTTATCTTCTGAAATATTACCAGCAAACCTTAAGGAAACTGAACGACCCTCTTTTTTAAATTTTCGTGTTAAATAACCATCATAAGTAAAGTTATTATTCTGTGTTTTTAACCGTTGATCAGAAAAATTTTCCGAAGATAATTCATCACCTTGATAGGTCGTACCATCAACTCTGGTATGCCTGTCTACTTCACTTTTTGAACCAGAAAACTTTAATGTTAATGTGGTTAGCGAATCAAGATTAACGTCATATTTTGTATTAATACGATGTCTGAAGGCATCACTTGAGTTGTTATTATTTGTTGTGTTATTCAATAACCCATAATCCGAAGGAGATTGTCTGATTGTAGATTCAGAAATATCATTTTGAATTTTTGCATACTTATAACTTAAATTCAGCTTATGCTTCTTTTCCTTCCAGGCATCCATAAAAGATAGTCCTGTAGAAATTGCCCGTGGCTGACCTTTTCCATTCCAATAGCTAAATTCATCGCGATTCAAAGACATATAGAAACCACCGTCATCAGTCACACCAGATTCCATGGAGGACATATTGAACTTCTCTTCTTCTTCCCAGTTCAAACCGACGGTTCCATCATTTGAACCGATTATATAAGCACCTATTTTCTGTGAGCCTTTAAATTTGTTAATTGCAGCCTTTCCTAAATAATAACCACTGTTATCATCGGTACCTCCAGCTCCCTCAAGTTTGCCAAAAATTCCCTTTTTTGCATCCTCCTTTAGTTTCACATTGATGGTTTGAATACGTTCTCCATCATCAACTCCGGTGCGTTCAGATTCTTCGGATTTCTTTTCATAAACCTGAACCTTATCGACCATATCAGAACGAATATTCCGTGTCACTAAGGTAGGATCATCTCCGAAAAATTCTTCACCGTCAACCAAAACCTTTTCGACCGTTTTACCCTGAGCAGTAATTTTCCCTGTTGCATCCACAGAAATACCAGGAAGCACTTTCAATAAGTCTTCAACTTTTGCATTTTTTTCAGTGACAAAACTCGATGCATCATATTCAACGGTATCTCCTTTGATGACCACAGGAATTTTACCCGTAATAAGTACTTCTTCGATTAAATTTGCGGCACTCTGTAGGGTGATTTGCCCCATCTGTTTATCCCCCGATCCCTTGGCAATGGATTGAAAGAAATCTCCGAATTTTGGATAACTTACCAGAAGTAAATAATCCGCAGTATCGGGATTGTTAATAGTGAATTTCCCATCTTGGTTAACACGTGTAAAATCCACTAAAATTGAATCTTTTGCTTGTAACAACATCACCGTCGCATTACTAAGTTTAGACTTATCTGATTCATCTACAACTTCCCCAGTGACTTTTGATTGCGCAAAAGAATCGAGCGTGAATAAACCTAAAAAAAAGCAAAGAAAAATACTGGTTAGTAGTTTCATAAATTTAATATAATTTCCATTAAGTTAAGGCATTACGAAAATATCATAATTGTGTGAATTATTAGCAACCATTCATTTTTTTTAACAAAAATTTAACACAAGAAATAAGTCATCCAAAAATGCATACTTTCACTCTTATAGGTCGTCTAAGGAAACAAAAAGTTACAATTTTTGTAAAATTTATTTCGTTACCTTTGTCAAAATCCATTTGAAATGCAAAACATCAAAGATTATGTAGAAGCAAATAAAGAACGCTTCTTGGAAGAACTATTTGAATTATTGCGCTTTCCGTCCGTTAGTGCTGATCCACAATTTAAAGAAGGTGTACTCAATACCGCAGAATTTGTTGCTCAAAAATTAAAAGCTGCCGGCGCTGATAATGTAGAAATTTGCCCTACTGCAGGCTATCCAATTGTTTATGGAGAAAAACTTTTTGACCCTTCATTACCGACTGTATTAGTATACGGACACTATGATGTTCAGCCTGCCGATCCAATTGAGTTATGGGATACTCCTCCTTTTGAACCTACCGTTAGAGATGGGAAGATATATGCCCGTGGAGCCGCTGACGATAAAGGTCAATTCTATATGCATGTAAAAGCTTTTGAATACATGATGCAAAATGATCAATTGGCATGCAACATCAAATTCATGATTGAAGGGGAAGAAGAGGTCGGGTCAGAAAATTTAGGAATTTTTGTTCAAAAAAACAAAGAACGTCTAAAAGCAGATGTTATTGTAATCTCTGACACATCAATGATTAGTTTAGAAACTCCTTCTTTAGAAACCGGGCTTCGAGGTTTATCATATGTTGAGGTTGAAGTTAGCGGTCCGAACCGCGACCTTCATTCTGGTGTCTATGGCGGAGCTGTAGCGAACCCTGCGACCATTCTCTCGAAAATGATTGCTTCATTACATGATGAAAATAACCACATCACCATTCCTGGATTCTATGATGATGTAATTGATTTAACAGATGCTGAAAGAAAGGCCCTTAATGAAGCTCCATTTGATATCGTTGACTATAAAAAAGATTTAGGGGTTGAAGAATTATGGGGAGAAAAATCCTTCTCGACTATCGAAAGAACAGGAACTCGTCCGACTTTAGAGGTTAATGGAATTTGGGGAGGCTATATTGGAGAGGGAGCAAAAACGGTGTTACCAGCTAAAGCCTTTGCTAAAATTTCAATGCGTTTGGTTCCAAACCAAAACTCAGAAAGAATCACCAAATTATTCAAGGACCATTTTGAAAAACTGGCACCAAAATCAGTGAAAGTGATTGTAAAACCGCATCATGGAGGTGAACCAGTAGTTACTCCTACAGATAGTATTGCCTACAAGGCCGCTGAGAAAGCGCTAGAGGAAACATTCAAAAAGAAACCTATCCCAACTCGCGGAGGTGGTTCTATACCAATCGTAGCATTATTTGAAAAAGAATTAGGAATTAAAACAGTCTTGCTCGGTTTTGGATTAGACAGTGATAACCTGCATTCACCAAATGAGAAATATGGAATTGAAAATTACTTGAAAGGTATCCAAACGATCCCGCTTTTCCATAAATACTACGCAGAATTAAGTAAGTAAAATACAAGGACTTTAGAAAAACTTCAATTTAAAGAGGAGTGCTTCTAAAGTCCTTTTTAAACTCGAATTACACTATTAATCATGAATTCCAGATTTTAATTTAGCAATGGTATTAATAAGAAAACTGCATAGAGTATTGTATTTCTTTTCTGCCTTCGTTTTCTTTTCAATAAGCTTTCCATTTCTATATTATTTAGCTAAAAGGCCAGAAAAAAACTTTGCAGCAATCGTCTTTTTTAGAAAATGGTTCTCTGTGATCAGCATTCATTCTGTTGGAATTCGGTTCAAAATCACCCATGAAGTCCCGATTGACTGGAGTAGACCATATATCCTTTGCCCCAACCATACCTCCATTCTTGACATAACTGCTTTAACCTATTTATGTCCTCAACAATTTACCTTTTTGGGAAAAGATGATTTGTTACATAATCCTATAACAAGAATATTTTTTAAAAGTATTGACATACCTGTTAATAGGGATAGTAAAATATCATCATTCAAAGCATTTAAAAGAGCTTCTGAATTATTACAAAAAGGAAAGTCGATCGTGGTTTTCCCTGAAGGGGGAATTGACAATACTTTTCCGCCAGTATTACAAAAATTTAAACCTGGCGCATTCCGTTTAGCAATGGAACACAACACACCAATCCTTCCAATTGTCATTCACAATGCTTGGGAGATAATGTGGGATAATGGAGCCAAATTTGGATCAAAACCAGGTGTTATTAAAATTAGTATTCTAAAACCAATTGAGAATCATTTCGGCCAGAACCAGCATCATAAATCTATTGAAGTCGAAGTGAATGAAAAAATGAATAGAATTTTGAATGGATAATTAAAATTATTATATATATAATAATTTTATCTAATTGTATATCAATCGTTTATAATAATTAATAAAGAAATAAACAGTTTTTACTTGTAATAGTTAAATTTAATATTATTTTTGCGAAAACGTAAAACTTAATTAGAGAGATATGTATTGGACACTTGAATTAGCTTCGCATTTAGAAGATGCTCCATGGCCAGCAACAAAGGATGAATTAATTGATTACGGAATACGTTCGGGGGCGCCAGTTGAAGTTATTGAAAACCTTCAAGCTTTAGAAGACGATGGTGAACCATATGAAAACATCGAGGAAATTTGGCCAGATTATCCTACAAAAGATGATTTCTTTTTCAACGAAGACGAATATTAAATTCATTATAAAAAGCGCCTTGAAATAAAGGCGCTTTTTATTTAATCCTTTTTTGTTTTTACAAGTCCAACGAGAAACAAATTATCCATGAAGCACCTATTAGTCTATATTATTTTATTTAGTTTTCCTGGATTTCTGTTTGCTCAAAGGAATCAAGATACAAATCAAGCTGATCATACTGGGTTACAAATTGTAAAATCATTTATCAGTCAACTCGCCGATCAGAACCAACCACTCGATGTTATCCTAAGTCAAAAAGTACTAATCCAAAACCCAACAGAAGAATGGTACGACTATTTGGAAGTCAGCCTTCAAGAAATAAGAATTAATTTATCGTCAAAAGATCTAGATAAAATCGAATATAAAAACTATCATCAATTACCTCAAAAAGAAATTCGTGATATAGATCCGGAAGATCTAAGCGTAGACCAGATGTATTTTTTATATTATAAAAACCGTCTAATAACCAGCATCTATGTAATTGGAAACAAAATCGGGTCATTCACCTTAGTTTCCAAAGGAAATAATCTAGCTCATTTTGTAACATATTAACAAAAAATCATTTTTTAAACAGATTCCTTGCAAATATCAAAACAATCTAAGATATTTGTTTTACTAATGATGAAGAAAACACAATTCAATACAGCTTGGTGGTGGCACAACAATTAACGTTGTGGCAGACACCTATTGGTTGAATTATACGAACTAAATAATAGTGGGCTTGCCTTTTCGGCAGGCCTTTTTTTTTGAAAAATTATATGAAAGAAATTTTAGCACACTTATTCGAATACAAATCCTTTAGCAGGAAACAAGCATATGATATACTGACAAATATTGCAACAGGAAAATATGATTCACACCAAATAGCGGCATTTATGACGATTTATGGTATGCGAAGTATTCGCGTAGAAGAACTTGGAGGATTCAGGGATGCCATGTTTGATCTTTGTAATCAGATTGATTTTGATGGTCAAGATTTAATTGATATGTGTGGAACTGGTGGAGATGGTAAAAACACTTTTAACATCTCAACTCTTGCCTCATTCATAGTGGCTGGAGCAGGGTACAAAGTTGCAAAACACGGCAATGTTGGTGTTTCCTCTGGATGTGGTTCATCCAATGTTATGGAAGCATTAGGTTATACGTTCACCGCGGACCAAGACATTTTGAAAAAGCAATTGGATAAGTCTAATATTTGCTTCCTTCATGCACCATTATTTCACCCAGCGATGAAAACGGTTGCACCTATCCGGCGTGCTTTGGGGGTAAAAACATTTTTCAACATGTTAGGACCGTTAACGAATCCAGCTAATCCAAAATTTCAATCAGTTGGTGTTTTCAGTCTTGAATTAGCACGACTTTATGCCTATTTATATCAGAACACAGATAAACAATATAGTATTATCCATGCCTTAGATGGATACGACGAAATATCTCTAACTGGAGATTTTAAAGTCATCAGTAATCAAGGCGAAAATTACTACACAACACAGGAATTAGGCTTCGCGCCCGTTGCGGCAGACGACCTTGCTGCTGGTGAAACTGTTACTCAAGCAGCCCAAGTATTCAAACAAATTCTACAGGGAGATGGAAGTGATGTTCAAAACAATGTTGTATTAACCAATGCAGCCTTTGGTATCAAAGTTTTCCATCCAGAATTAAGTTTCGGAGATTGTTTTTATCAGGCTGAGGAATCATTATTAGCAATGAAAGCCCTTAATTGTTTCAACACACTGATCAATGGTTAATAACTTATTTATAAAAGTATGTGGCATGAGAGACGCATCAAACATCAAAGCGCTTTCAAGTCTTCCTATTGATTATATTGGTCATATTTTTTACAAAGAATCAAAACGTTACGCCTATGATTTGGAAAATCAGCAATTAAAAAGGATCAAAAAAACAGGTGTATTCGTAGATTCAGATTTAGCGGAAATTAGAGCTATCATCAGAGGACATGAATTGGATGCAATCCAACTCCATGGTCAGGAAAGTCCAACTTTAATCAAATCATTAAAAAATGATACCATTGAAATTATAAAGGCATTTGGAATTGATGATCAATTCGATTGGAACATTCTTATTCCTTACCTAGACCAAGTTGATTTCCTTTTATTTGACAGTAAGAGTCCATTGCATGGAGGTACAGGCAAAAGATTTAACTGGAAAAAATTAGAAGAATATCCTTTTCAGAAACCCTATTTTCTAAGTGGTGGAATCTCCTTAGAAAATATACTCGAGGCTAGTGAGTTTCCAGACGAAAGGTTGATAGGGTTAGATTTAAATTCTAAGTTTGAAATTGAACCTGGGATAAAAGATATAGAAAAATTAAAACAAGCATTGAAAATTATAAATAATGAGTAAATATCAAGTAGATAGCAAGGGATATTACGGTCCATTTGGAGGTGCCTATATTCCAGAAATGTTATACCCGAACGTACAAGAACTTCAGGAACAGTACCTTAAAATAATGGAAAGTCCCGAATTTAAAGAAGAGTTTGAGCACCTATTAAAAGATTATGTAGGTAGACCTTCTCCATTGTATTTTGCTAAACGTTTATCCCAAAGATACAATGCCAAGATCTTTCTAAAACGAGAAGACCTAAATCATACAGGTGCTCACAAAATTAACAATACAATAGGTCAAATATTATTGGCAGAGAAACTCGGGAAGAAAAGGATTATTGCTGAGACCGGTGCTGGTCAACATGGTGTCGCTACGGCTACGGTCTGTGCTTTGAAAGGCTTGGAGTGTGTCGTTTATATGGGAGAAATAGATATTCAAAGACAAGCTCCGAATGTTGCCCGCATGAAAATGATGGGCGCTAAAGTTGTCCCTGCGATATCTGGAAGTAAGACCTTAAAAGATGCGACAAATGAAGCCTTGCGAGATTGGATTAATAACCCTGTAGATACACATTATATTATTGGCTCGGTAGTGGGGCCTCATCCATATCCTGATATGGTTGCTCGTTTTCAATCTATTATTTCTGAAGAAACTAAAAAACAACTTTTAGAAAAAACCGGAAAATCAAACCCTGATATCGTCATGGCATGTGTCGGTGGTGGTTCAAATGCCGCTGGAATGTTTTTTCATTATTTAGATGAACCAGAAGTCGAATTAATCGCTGTTGAAGCCGCTGGTCATGGAATAGAAAGTGGAGAAACAGCAGCAACAACTGTTTTGGGTAAAGAAGGCGTTTTACACGGTAGTCGTTCAATATTGATGCAAACTCAAGATGGACAAGTTATCGAACCTTATTCGATTTCTGCAGGATTAGACTACCCCGGTATTGGTCCTCAACATGCCTGGCTTTTCAAATCCGGGCGAGGAAAATATGTTAGTGCCACCGATGACCAGGCAATGAAAGCAGGGCTCTTATTAACCCAACTAGAGGGGATAATTCCCGCTATAGAGAGTTCACATGCATTAGCTCATTTAGAAAACATGACTTTTAAAGGTAATGAGACAGTGGTTATTTGTCTTTCTGGGCGTGGTGATAAGGACCTTGATAATTATATGAACTATTTTGGATTTTAAATAATGATGCAATTAAAAAAACAAGCAAACGGATTGTTATCTATATATTTTACAGCCGGGTACCCTTCTTTGGAGAGCACAGTTGAAATAGCTTCTGCCTTAGAAAATGCAGGTGTAGATTTTCTTGAAATTGGTTTCCCTTACTCTGATCCAGTTGCAGATGGGCCAACCATACAACACAGTTCCCAGGTGGCATTACAGAATGGGATGACCTTAGATCTTCTATTTGAACAACTGAAAGATCTTCGAAAGTTCGTTTCTATTCCTGTTTATTTGATGGGGTATTTTAATCCTGTTTTGCAATTTGGTGTAGAGAAATTTTGTGAAGCCTGTAAACAGGTTGGTGTGGACGGCACAATCATTCCTGATTTACCAATGTATGAATATGAAGAACTATACCAAAAAATCTATGAGAAAAATGAACTCAGCAACATTTTTTTAGTGACTCCACAAACTTCATATGAACGAATTCGAAAAATCGATGCATTATCGAGTAGTTTTATCTATTTACTTTCCTCTAATGCAACAACCGGGAAAAAACTAGATATTGAACAGCAATCAGAAGCCTATTTTAAAAGTATTAAGGACATGGATTTAATAAATCCAATAATCATTGGATTTGGGATTCACAATAATGAAACATTCCAAAAATCTATAAATTATGCAAATGGGGCAATTATTGGGACCGCTTTTGTCAAACTATTAGCCGAAGAAAATTTTCTATTGAAAATACCAGAATTCGTAAAGAAAATCAAAAATCCTTAGCACTCTCCCGCCTACCGTGAAAAATCGATATATTACACTAGGTTGGAGATGGTTTTCCCAACTTAGTGTAATATAAAAAAACAAATTTCAGTAAACGTATATTATAAATATATATAACATAACTAGGATTCAATTGACCCCAGAAATATTAATCCTTCCCTTTGTTTTAATTCACTCTTTTAAGAATTTTGTTAAATAAAAACAAGACCATTCCTGCCGCAAATAAAAGTCCGAAAACTCCTATATAGAGCAAATTTGGGTGTGCAGCTAAAGTTTCCATAAATTATTAGGTTTTATATAAATTAAGTTAATTCGAATATAAAACAGATAATTCTATCCGCAAATAAAATTTGAATTATTTTATCCACATTTTCATAATTTCTTTGTTACTTTGTCTACCATATGAGACAAATTGTTGCCATATTATTATTATTTATTTATTCTGTATGTAGTACAGGGGCAACAGTCTATATGCATCAATGTGGAAAAAATACTTCAATCTCTTTACTTCAAGAGGTTAATGTATCACATGATGGCTGTCCAATGTGCTCAAACGATCATCAAAGCCTTCAACTGGACAGCGAGTTTGGTAACCTTTCCTCTTGTCACAATCAAGACGACTGCAAAGATGTCGAGGTAGAGCTAAAAACCGATTCTGAACAACTTCAAACTAAATTGCTTTACGGTAATTTTATTGATTTCAGTCCGGCGGTTATACTTATCCCTTGGCTAAACAATTTTTGGAATACAACACCAAAAAATGATTCTCTTAAACCACAACAAAAGCAACTCTCCTTATTAGTCGATTTAAATCCGCTTTTTTTGATAAACTGTACCTTCAGAATTTGATTCATTATTGTTTTTAAAAGTTATTTTTTTTAAAATTCAATAATTCAAAATTCATGTACGTAAAAAAATATTTTATTCTATCAATATTAATTATTATCGGTTCGCAATTGCATGCTCAGTTGAGTATAATAACTGATAAATTCGAGGTAGCAGGAAATTGCGCAATGTGCAAAAAAAGGATTGAAAATGCCTCAAAAACAGCAGGTGCAACTAGTGCTACCTGGGATATTGAAACACATTATGTTTCCGTTACTTTTGATTCCACGACAACAAATGTTAACAAAATCAAAGAAAATATCGCTAAAGTTGGTCACGACACTAAAGAGTTTAAGGCCTCAGATGAAGTTTATGAGACCCTGCATCAATGTTGTTTATATGATCGATGGAAAGATGAACACGACAATAGCTTCATGGAATCCAGCACCCATTCAGGAGAATCCAAAGCATCACACAAGCATAATGATGGATCACACGATGCTCACGATCATGACCATGAAGTTACCGGGGTTGTCGTCAATGAAAATGACAGAGGAGATCTTACTCCTATCACCCAAGTAACCGTTTACTGGCTCGAGAATCCCTCTGGAAAAGTCAAAACTAATGAAAACGGCGTTTTCAAAATTAAGCATATAGCACCTTACCAAAAACTCGTTGTATCGCATACAAGCATGATCGCTGACACTGTTGAGGTCAAGAACCTGGACGAGGTAGTTGTCATTCAGGCGAAAAATAACGTATTACAAGAAATCGTTGTCACTAGAAGCCAAAAATCAAACTATATTTCAAAATTAACACCTAATCGTGTTGAAAATATCACAGCAAAAGAACTGTTCAAGGCTGCTTGTTGTGATTTAAGTGAAAGTTTTGAAACAAATGCCTCAGTCGACGTGATTAGCAGTGACGCTGTAACCGGAAGTAAACAAATTCAAATGTTAGGACTTTCTGGAATATATACGCAGTTAACGGTAGAAGGTTTACCAGGTCCTCGTGGTTTTTCTTCCCCTCTTGGACTAAACAGTATTGCAGGAACCTGGATTGAATCAATCAATATCAGTAAGGGAATTGGATCAGTAGCCAATGGGTTTGAGAATATGGCTGGACAAATAAACGTTGAGCTTAAGAAGCCGCATAACAGCGAAAAATTATTCTTCAATGCTTATGTAAATAATATGGGGAGAACTGATGTGAACTTAAATTTAGCACACCATATCAACGAAAAATGGTCAGTTGGTTTACTTCTACATGACAACTTCATGTTTAATAAAACCATGAATTATAGTGACAACGGTTTCCGGGACGCTCCAGTCGGTAATTTATTTTCAGGTGTAAATAGATGGCATTTCGAGAACGGAAAAGGGATAATCGCACAATTCGGAATCAAGTTTTTACATGATGACCGAATTGGAGGTCAAATTGAGTTCAATGAAAGCACCGATAAATTTACAACCAATACCTATGGATTAGGCTTTAAAAATCAAAGAATTGAAGGATTTGGTAAATTAGGATATGTTTTCCCCAGCAATAAACACCGAAGCATAGGTCTTCAACTTTCTGCTAGTCAATATAAACAAGAGAGCTTTTTCGGCCTCACTGGCTACGATAATCAACAGAAATCTATTTATAGTAATTTACTTTTTCAAGACATTCTGGGAAACGTCGCTCATAAATATAAAGTAGGAGCCTCTGCTCAATATGATAATTATAATGAAAAAATAGCCATTCATAATTCTTCCAACACAGAGAACTTAAACTTTGCAAGGAAGGAAGCTGTTGCAGGTATTTTTGCGGAATACACTTTTAGTCCTAGTGAAAAGTTTGACGCTGTTTTAGGAATCCGACAAGATTACAACAACCTATATGGATGGTTCACCACTCCAAGGGCAGTTCTTCGTTATGAGCCCATACTCGGTTCGACCTTTAGACTTAGTGCCGGTCGGGGACAGCGAACTGCAAACATTTTTGCCGAAAACTTAGGTATTTTCGCCTCAAGTCGATCAATCGAAAATTTAGAACAGTTAACCAAAGGCGCGAAGGCATATGGTTTAAAACCAGAAGTTTCTTGGAACAGCGGAATAACTTTCGATCAAAGTTTTCAATTATTTTCAAGAGAGTCCGGTCTATCGGTTGAGTTATTTCACAGCAATTTTGAAAATCAAATCGTCGTCGACTTTGAAGACCCGCAAAAGATTTCATTTTATAATTTGAATGGAAAATCTTTCTCAAATAGTTTACAAGCCGAATTTAGATTTATGCCGACACCACATTTTGAGGTTAAGACAGCTTATAGATTATTAGATGTGCGAACAGATTACACATCCGCCCGGCTGCAAAAACCATTAACAGCAAAACATAGAGGATTTATGAATCTTGCTTACAGCTTACATTCTGGATGGAATTTTGACTACACATTAAATGTAATAGGTAGTAAAAGAATTTCAAACACGATGTCTAATCCTCAAGAGTTCCAATTGCCTAGCGAATCGAAGGCATATATCACGATGAATGCACAAGTAAGTAAGACATTTGGAAAAGATAAGAATTTTGATATTTATTTAGGAGGTGAAAATTTATCAAATTTCTATCAAAAAGATCCTATTTTAGGGTTTGATCAACCATTTGGGGCCCATTTCGACACCAATATGTTATGGGGTCCTATAACTGGGAGAATGTTCTATTCAGGAATTCGATACCATATTAAATAAAAACTAAGGATTCGTATTCAAAAATTCAATAAAACCCGCTGGTCTTCGATTTTCGACTCGTTACCGGCGGGTTATTGTTTTATACGATTTAGCTTAAAAAAAGTCCTTTAAGTTCTTGCTGCAATCGAGCAGTTGGAAGACCCATCACATTTTCATAAGACCCATCAATCTTTTTGATACCGATTCTGCCAATCCATTCTTGTATACCATATGATCCAGCCTTATCCGTTGGCGGGTAATTCTCAACGTAATATTCAATTTCATTTTTGCTAAGCTCATTGAACCAGACCTTAGTCTCTTCCACAAAAGAAAGCCTTTGGTTCTGATAAGAGAGAGCTACAGCCGTAAAAACACAATGTTCATGGGCCGATAGATCAGTTAATACCTTCAAAGATTCTTCTTTGTTGGCCGGTTTACCGATAACATCTCCATTTTGATTAACGACAATTGTATCGGCACATATCACTAATTTTGTATAAAAAGAGGGTTCATTAAAACTTACTAATTTAGATTCAGCTATTTTTAAGACTATTTCTTGGGCATCCTTACCCGGATCGAAAGATTCATCAATTTCCCGTACCAGTATCTCAAAATTAATATCCATCGCGAAAAGCAAATCTTTTCTCCTTGGTGATTTTGAACCCAAAATGATTTCGATGTTCTTTAGTTTTTCCTGTAAAATCATTAAATGCTTTTAATTTGAGTAAGAACTGGCCATTTCCCCTGTAATTTAAGGATTTTCTCTAGTATGTCTCTCACAGCACCTGCTCCACCATTTTGGGGCGACATGTAATGTGCGATATGCTTTATATCTTCAACCGCATCATTTGGACAAGTAGCAAGCCCAACAAGCTTCATGATTTCATAATCAGGCATATCATCGCCCATATACAACAAATCTGAAGCATCCAATGCATATTTTTCAAGCAATTGATACACCAATTCTTTCTTATTCTCAACCCCTAAATGGATTTCTTTTACGCCTAAACCTTGCAAACGAAGTTGAACACCTTGGTTATATCCACCGGAAATCACCCATATTGGAATTCCCATTTTTTCTGAAAGTTGTATAGCATATCCATCTTTCACAAAAAATGTTCTGAATTGCTGACCTTCATGATTCACCTGTACGGTACCATCGGTGAGCACTCCATCAACATCGAGTACCACTACTTTTACTTTTGCAAACTTTTTAAATATCATGAGATATAAAATATTTTCAAAAATAATTAAAGTTTCTGATTTCTCTACCACGCATAATTAATCAATATCGGACAGTAATTTATCTGTTAAAACACATAAATCAGAGAAATGTCAGAAAATGGTTGCAGAGGAAACTTTACACTCAAAATCCTTGTGTATTCTCCGTTCAAGCTGTACATTTGTATAGAATTCAGAAAGAAAGCAGAATTCGTTTAAAATGTCTTTTCATAATTTAGGTTTATAATTGGTTAGTATCAAACCCTGGCGCCCATCGTCAGGGTTTTTTCAATATTTACATCTCAATAACACCGAAAATTTTTTCAAAAAAATACCATTGAAAAAATGATTAAAAATAGATCCTTTCAATGGTATAATTATTTTACCTGCTAGTTTAGAAAATTTTATTTTTGATCTGAACCATGAGGTTTGGTAATCGAGTTTCTCATATCAGTATCTGATTGGATATTTTGTAATTTATAATAATCCATAATACCCAAATTTCCACTCCTAAAGGCATCTGCTATTGCTAAAGGCAATTGAGATTCTGCTTCTATTACTTTTGCTTTTGCTTCTTGTGCTTTAGCTCTCATCTCTTGTTCATTAGCTACAGCCATAGCACGACGTTCTTCTGCGCGGGCATTAGCAACTTTTAGATCCGCCTCAGCCTGATCAATTTGAAGTTTTGCACCAATATTTTCACCGATGTCAATATCAGCGATATCAATGGATAGGATTTCAAAAGCTGTGCCCGAATCCAGCCCTTTGGACAGTACAGTCTTCGAAATTTTATCTGGATTTTCTAAGACCTCTTTATGGTCTTTGGAAGATCCGATTGTGGTTACAATACCTTCGCCAACGCGAGCTAAAATTGTTTCCTCACCTGCCCCTCCGACCAATTGATTGATATTCGCGCGTACTGTTACTCTTGCCTTGGCGATTAACTGTATCCCGTCCTTTGCCACTGCAGCAACCGGCGGAGTATTAATCACCTGAGGGTTTACTGATAATTGAACCGCATCGAACACGTCCCTTCCAGCCAAATCGATTGCAGTCGCCAATTTAAAATCTAAAGGAATATTTGCTTTATCGGCAGATATCAGCGCTTTTATAACTTTATTTACGTTGCCACCAGCCAAATAATGTGTTTCAATATCATTGGTTGATATTTTTAGACCAGCTTTAGTGGAGGTGATCATTGCATTGGTAACCAAAGCGGGAGACACTTTACGCAAGCGCATTAAAACTAAATTTAACAAGCTTATTTTTACATTAGAAAGCTGTGCTGTAAACCATAGATTCACGGGTAACACGTAAAGCAAAAAAAAGAATGCCACGACAGCCCCGACAATGATGAGCACTAATTGAATTGAAGATTCCATTTTATTTTAAGATTAATATTTTTTCTACAGTACTAAAGATAGATAAAAAATCTGATTATTAACATAGGGTTCAGAAGCTCACCTAAAATCAAAATATTTGAGAAATTCGAATTGAGTATTACTATCTTTAATTTTACGGAAGTTTTAAGATTCTTAATCTCTATTTTTGAATTAAAATCTCAATTTTGAACCATTATAGCTGGTTAAAGTCAATTATTTACAGTAAATTCGTATAAAATTTATAATAATTAGCTATGAAGAAATTATTTTTTGTTCCTGCGTTAGCATTAGCTATTGGAATCTCTTCTTGTGGAAATAACACAGAGAAGAAAGAAGAAGGAACTTCAACTGAAACTACTCCAAGTACCGAGACTGCAACCACTGTAGAAACAGTACCTGGCATTGAGGATGTGACATTATCAAACACATGGACTGTAGAGGCAAATGATCAAATGCAATTCAACACGAACCTAATCCGTGTAAAAGCTGGAGAACCTGTTGAGATTACATTAAAAAACGTTGGCTCCATGCCAAAAGAAGCTATGGGACATAATTTAGTCGTATTAAAACCAGGTGTAGATATTGCAACATTTGGCGGAGAGGCTACTGCAGCCGCTGACAATGAATATATTCCAAAATCAGCGTTAACTTCTATTGTTGGTCACACTAAATTGTTAGGTCCAGCTGAGGAAGATAAATTAACTATTACCCTTGAAGCTGGTGTATACCCTTACTTATGTAGTTTCCCAGGTCATTTTGGAATAATGCAAGGTAAAATTGTTGCAGAATAATTCCATACAACTTCAAATAAATACCAAGATAATTTAAATGCTCCAAAATTTTGGAGCATTTTTTTTGACTTTCTCAAGATCCATTATTGTAAGAATAAAATAACAGTTCCCTGACCAAAAACTATAAAAACACATACGTTTGTCCTGTTATTTATCAATTTTGGTTCGTAGAATCTCCTTTAAAATAGTATTTTTGTAAAATAAAATAAATCATATTTCTATGCAATACGACGTAATCGTAATCGGAAGTGGTCCAGGTGGTTATGTTGCCGCTATCCGCTGTGCTCAATTAGGTTTAAAAACTGCTGTAATTGAGAAGTATAGTACATTTGGAGGTACTTGTTTAAATGTTGGTTGTATTCCATCAAAAGCATTATTAGATTCCTCTGAGCATTTTCACAATGCTGCTCATAATTTTGAGCAACATGGCATCAATTTAAGCGGTCTGAAACTCGACATGAACAAGATGATCGAACGTAAAAATGATGTTATCGCCCAAAATACCGCTGGTATTACATATTTATTCAAAAAAAATAAAATAGACAGTTTCCAAGGTCTAGGATCCTTTGTTGATAAGAATACTATTAAAATCACCAAAGAAGATGGTAAAACGGAAGAGATAAAAGGTGAAAAAATCATTATTGCAACAGGTTCTAAACCTACTGCATTACCTTTTCTTCCAATAGATAAAAAAAGAATTATTACTTCAACTGAAGCACTAAATCTAAAAGAAGTTCCGAAACACCTTATCGTTATTGGAGGTGGAGTGATTGGATTAGAACTAGGCTCTGTCTACGCTCGCTTAGGTGCTAAGGTTTCAGTTGTGGAATATGCAAAATCCATTATAGCAACTATGGATGGTGGACTAGGAAAAGAATTGCAAAGGGTTTTGAAAAAAAATCTAGGCATGGAATTCTTTTTAAGTCACAAAGTTACGGGAGCATCTGTGAAAGGTAAAAAAGTAACAGTTACCGCAGAAGATTCCAAAAATAATTTAGTAGAATTAGAAGGAGACTATTGTATTGTTGCGGTTGGAAGATCCGCCTATTCTGAAAATCTTGGTTTAGAAAACATCGGAATTCAAGTAGAAGAAAGAGGAAATAAAATTCCAGTAAATGAACATCTAGAAACCTCAGTTGAAGGTATTTATGCGATTGGAGACGTAATAAAAGGAGCTATGCTGGCCCATAAAGCTGAA
Source organism: Sphingobacterium sp. GQ94 (assembly GCF_059758715.1). Taxonomy (NCBI): domain Bacteria; kingdom Pseudomonadati; phylum Bacteroidota; class Sphingobacteriia; order Sphingobacteriales; family Sphingobacteriaceae; genus Sphingobacterium; species Sphingobacterium sp. GQ94. The sequence goes on along the minus strand of NZ_JCAXEC010000003.1, from coordinate 53,813 downwards.
GACGAAGGTGTTTATGTAGCGGAGCGCATCGCAGGTCAAAAACCACATATTGATTATAATTTAATTCCAGGTGTCGTATATACTTGGCCAGAAGTTGCCTCTGTTGGCAAAACCGAAGAGCAACTGAAAGAGGTAGGTACAAAATATAAATCTGGAAGTTTCTCATTTAAAGCGTCTGGTCGTGCAAAAGCATCTGGAGATACAGATGGGTTTGTAAAAGTTTTGGCCGATTTTGAAACAGATGAAATATTAGGTGTACACATGATTGGGCCCCGTGCAGCTGATATGATTGCTGAGGTTGTAGTAGCCATGGAATATCGTGCATCGGCAGAAGATATTGGTAGAATTTGTCATGCCCACCCTACCTTTACGGAGGCAACAAAAGAAGCCGCTTTAGCCGCTAGTGCAAATCGAGCAATACACGCTTAAAAAATAAAAAGGGCAGACGTAAAGTTTGCCTTTTTCATTATTAAACTTTTTATATAAGATCATGAATTTTTATACTAGAAAATGGATTAAACCTGAGGACCTGAATCCTAATGGAACTTTGTTTGGCGGAACACTTTTACGATGGATCGATGAAGAAGCAGTAATTTATGCCATAGTCCAATTGGGGAATCCAAATGTGGTCACAAAATTTATCTCTGAAATCAATTTCGTTAGCTCGGCGAAACTCGGCGAAATTATCGAATTAGGTATCGAAGCAGTAAATTTCGGAACAACTTCAATCACCATGCGCTGTGTGGTAAGAAATAAGATCAGTAGAATGGTTATCTTATCAATTGAGAAATTAGTGTTCGTAAATCTAGATGAAAATGGGATCCCTATGCCTCATGGGAAAACTGAAATAACTTACGCCTACATGGGAATTGAAAGCAATCTTAAGAAGCCTTAAGGATAAGTTAGAACGCTAAAAATTATAATTAGAAAAGGAAACCTAAACCTAGAATAACTTATTACTTATCCTGAGCAATAAACGTATCTTAAAACACAAGGCAAATACCTCAATTACAAGCGCTCCTAAATATTGTAGCAGAGACACCTCTATTACTAAGCCGTCTTTTGTTCTGCGATCACTTTCTTAACATCCTTTTCAACCCAAAATGAAACTACTGGAATTAAACTGATGACCATGTATTTGGCTACACGTTTAAAACTCCAATTATAAGTTTGCCAACAGGCAACTAATAAAACAACAAATAGAACAACCAAAAAGCCATGAATGGAACCAGCGATACGCACCGCTTCCGGAATTCCAGCAAAATATTTTAATGGCATAGCTATAAAGAATAAGCAAACGGTAGAAATAGCCTCCCAAAGTGCAATTTGTTGAAATATTCGTAACATATAAATTTTTATTAATCAGGGCAAAGAAAGGAAAAACCCTATTCTAAAAAAAATGTAAAACACGAAGTGACCTCCTTATGACATATGCCTTAGCCTTTTTCCTAACATACGTGATCGTCATGGGGTTGTTTTACTTAAGAGTCTCATTATTCAATAATTGTCACCAACTTATACCCTTATTAAATTTAAGCTTCTCAGGCTGCTATCCCGCAGATGGGTTTTCCTCATTAATTATAATAAAATTTGTGTATTTTTGATAAATTCTATTATGCAAACATAACGACAATCAATATTTATGAATTACGACATTATTGTTATTGGTAGTGGTCCGGGCGGTTATGTAGCTGCTATAAGAGCTTCCCAATTGGGGTTCAAAACAGCCATTATCGAACGTGAAGCACTCGGCGGAATCTGTCTTAATTGGGGCTGTATTCCAACAAAAGCGCTTTTAAAGAGCGCTCAAGTTTTCGAATATTTAAATCATGCTGCCGAATATGGGATAAAAGTAAGTGGTGGTGAAGCCGACTTTGAGGCCATTGTGAAAAGAAGTCGTGGTGTAGCAGATGGCATGAGCAAAGGCATTCAATTCTTAATGAAAAAGAACAAAATTGATGTCATCATGGGTACTGCTAAAATCAAAAAAGGCGGAAAAATTGATGTAAAAGCAGAAGACGGTTCGGTGAAGGAATATTCTGCAAAACATACTATTTTAGCAACCGGAGCTCATTCTAGAGAACTTCCAAACCTTCCTCAAGATGGTAAAAAAATCATCGGTTATCGTCAAGCTATGAATTTACAGAAACAACCTAAATCAATGGTTGTCGTGGGTTCAGGTGCTATCGGAGTTGAATTTGCCTATTTTTATAATGCAATTGGAACCAAAGTGACCATTGTAGAATTCATGGACCGAATCGTACCCGTTGAAGATGAGGAAGTGTCAAAACAATTAGAAAAATCTCTAAAGAAAGCTGGAATTAACATTCTGACAAAATCTGAAGTTCAATCTGTTGATACAAAAGGAGAATTAAGTAAGGTACAAATTAAGACAGATAAAGGAACCGAAACTATCGAAGCTGAGATTGTATTGTCTGCAGTTGGAATTACTCCAAACATTGAAAACTTAGGCTTAGAAGAGGTTGGTATTAAAACAGAAAAAGGACGCGTTATTGTTGATGATTTCTACAAAACATCAGTTGATCAGGTATATGCCATTGGAGATATAGTTAAAGGTCAAGCCTTAGCCCATGTTGCATCCGCTGAAGGAATAACTTGTGTTGAGAAAATCAAAGGATTACATGTTGATCCAATCGATTATAATAACATTCCTGGCTGTACATATTGTACGCCAGAAATTGCTTCAGTTGGGTTAACTGAAAAAGCAGCTAAAGAAGCAGGTTACGAAATCAAAGTTGGAAAATTCCCTTTTTCTGCCTCAGGTAAGGCGTCTGCAGCTGGAACAAAAGATGGATTTGTCAAGGTTATATTTGATGCTAAATATGGTGAATTCCTTGGAGCTCACCTAATAGGAGCCAACGTTACTGAAATGATAGCTGAGATTGTAGTTGCTCGTAAACTTGAAACTACAGGACATGAAGTCCTTAAAGCTGTTCATCCACACCCGACGATGAGTGAAGCAATAATGGAAGCAGTCGCTGACGCTTATGGCGAGGTAATTCACCTGTAAGCACTAGCTTTCACTTATAATAAACCACAGTAAAAATTTAGACTGCCCCCAAAAAGTTAGATACTTATTGGGGGCAGTCCAATTCAGTAGCCTTTTAATACATCCTCTTTTTAATCTACAAACATAACCTGCACAATAGAAGATTAAAATAGGATGCTTTAAAAGATGTCATTTTTGCTTTTTCCAAATTTTTTCTGCCCATCTGCCCACAAACCAAAAAGACAAGGCTAAAATCAAGAAAAATATCGTTCGATTTAAGTTGTCCCATAGATACTCTACAAATCGAGTATAAAGATTTATTACAAAGAACACAAAGCCAATATCCCGTGATACATGATCTTTCACTTTTAAACCATATATAGCAAGTCCTAATGAAAGTAATATACCAATTAGTCCCCAATAAAAAATTTCGTATTGCTTAATTTCAGACCATTTATCTAGATCACTAAAATTTCCAAAGATGGATAAAAGCCAAAGAGCAATCATCGTATACAATAGTCCAATTACATAACTTGTAGATTGAAAATTGGCTAACACTTTAATTTTTCTTTGAAAAAAATAAGCAAATCCTGTTAATATCAGACCAAATATGGTAAACCGAAGTGGATAATTCATACCCCAAAATTTAAAACCCCACTGACTATGATATGCAGTTTCTGTGGCAAACCAAATTCCTAAAGCGACTAAGGTAAAGACCCAAATAAGTTTTGAATTTAGTTTAACAGATAAGACACCATAAATTATAATTGACAATAAGAACAATAAGGTGTAATGACTCTCAGCCTTGTTTAAAACTTGCCCTAGAAACCCAATACATGCAGCAGTAGAAAATGAACCCGCAAGCATTAGGGTCTCATTTGAAAAGGTTTTCTCAGGAAACCTGTGTTTGTTTCTAAAGCCTAGAAAATAAAACATTATTGCTAACCCAGCAAATAGAACACAAAATACAACGTCAGGAGTATCATAAAATTTCGCTATCAACTTTTCAAGATAACCATCAGAAAATAAAGAAATAACAGAAAAAATCAGTGAAGCCAAGGCAATCCAAAATGCATATCTGGCCAACATTCCCCATTCAAAACTCTTATCATCAAGACTTTCTCTAAGCTCTTTCACTTTGACAGGATCTAAAACATTTTCTTGCTGCCAATGAGACAGAGCCTGTTCTATAGTTTCTCTTTCTTTTTTTGTTACATCAAGTTTTTTCAAAATTTATTTTTTTTGAATACACATTAATTACTTGATTCCAATATAATACAATATTAGCACACAATCACTAATTCCCAATATAAAAATCTGTAACTTTGCCCTTTGCAAAAAAGAGGAAATATTAATGACCATACGTAAAACAGTAGATCTTGGTGATCAAAGCGAATTAGAGGTCTTTGGTGCCCGAGTTCACAACCTAAAAAATATAGATATATCTTTTCCAAGGAATCAATTAGTCGTAATAACAGGACTTAGTGGAAGTGGAAAATCCTCTTTGGCATTTGACACCATTTATGCTGAAGGTCAACGTCGATATATGGAGACATTTTCGGCCTACAGCAGACAGTTCTTAGGAGGGATGGAACGTCCGGATGTAGATAAGATTTCAGGTTTAAGTCCTGTCATTTCGATTGAACAAAAAACAACTTCTAAAAACCCAAGGTCGACCGTTGGAACCATCACTGAAATTTATGACTTCCTGCGACTTCTTTATGCCCGTGTTGGAGAAGCCTTTTCGTATGCTAGTGGAAAAAAGATGGAGCGAATGTCTGATGAAGAAATAACAGACAGGATCATAAAGGAATTTGACGGAGAAGGAATATTCATCCTTGCACCTGTCGTTAAAGGTCGTAAAGGTCACTATAGGGAACTTTTTGAGCAAATCAGAAAGCAAGGATATACCAAAGTACGTGTGGATTCTGAGATATTGGATTTAGAACCAAAAATGCAGGTAGATCGTTATAAAATTCACGACATAGAAATTGTAGTGGATCGAATATTGGTCGAAAAAGATTCAAGAAAAAGACTTTTTACGTCGATCGGTCAGGCTCTTAAAACCTCAAAAGGTATTATAAAAGTTGCTAATAAGGAAAATAAAGAACAATTTTTTAGTCGATTTTTAATGGATGCCGAATACGGAATCTCTTACGATGAACCGCAACCAAATACCTTCTCATTCAACTCACCCTATGGCGCTTGCCCAAAGTGTGATGGATTAGGATATATTTATGAAATAGACAGGAATATTGTTATTCCTGACAGAAGCCTTAGTATTCAAAAAGGAGCTATAGTTCCATTAGGCCCTGCTCGCGAATCCTGGAATTTTGCAATTTTAAAGGCCCTTGCCAAGAGATTTGATTTTTCCCTTACAACTCCAATGGATAAATTATCTGATCAAATCATTGATATGCTGCTTTTTGGAAAAGAAGAACCAATTCCATTAACAGTTTCTTATGGATCATATGGGGCGCGGGAGTACAATATTCAATTTTCCGGCATTTTCAAGATGCTGGAAGAAATGAGTGCCAAATACCATGAAAGCAACCAAACTTTAGATGACTTCAGGACGCAAATAGTTTGCCCTACCTGCAATGGTGCTCGACTAAAACAGGAGTCGTTGCATTTCAAAGTGGCCGATAAGAATATTGCTGAATTGGCAGAAATGGACATCGTTACGCTAATGGATTGGTTTAATGAGGTTGAAAACAAATTAAATGAGCGTCAACTCATCATTGCAAGAGAAATTGTTAAAGAGATCAAAACAAGAATTGGATTTCTGCTGGATGTTGGCCTGAATTATCTTTCCTTAAATCGAAGTTCAAAGAGTTTATCTGGAGGGGAGGCACAACGTATCCGTTTAGCTACTCAAATAGGCTCTCAATTGGTCAATGTATTGTATATTTTGGACGAACCAAGTATAGGTCTTCATCAGCGGGATAACGAAAGGTTAATCAATGCATTAAAGAATTTACGCGACATTGGTAATTCCGTATTAGTCGTGGAACATGATAAGGACATGATTATGCAAGCAGATTATGTCATCGATATGGGACCGGCTGCGGGAGTTTTTGGCGGGCAGGTTGTTGCGCAAGGTACGCCGAACGAATTAATGAAAAAAAGTACTTTGACCACCGAGTACCTCAATGGAACTCGGGAAATAACAATCCCAAAAGAGCGAAGAAAAGGAAATGGACACAAACTGAGTCTAACGGGAGCAAAAGGTCATAATCTAAAAAATGTTAGTATTGAAATTCCATTAGGAGAATTGGTTCTGGTAACTGGAGTTTCAGGATCCGGAAAATCAAGTTTGATTACCAATACGCTCTACCCGATATTAAACCATCACTTCTTTAGAGCTAAAGCAAAACCTCTACCCTACAAAGAAATCCATGGACTGGACCAGATCGATAAAGTTATTGAGATTGATCAGTCTCCAATTGGTAGAACACCACGTTCAAACCCATCTACATACACAGGAGTATTTTCGGATATCCGCACTTTATTTGTACAGCTCCCAGAAGCAAAAATTAGAGGGTATAAACCAGGAAGGTTTTCTTTCAATGTCAAGGGTGGTCGTTGTGAAACATGTCAAGGTGGAGGGATGAAAATTATTGAGATGAACTTCTTGCCGGATGTTCAGGTTCCTTGTGAAACATGCAATGGAAAACGCTATAACAGAGAAACATTAGAGGTTCGCTACAGAGGGAAATCTATATCAGATGTCTTAGATATGAGTATTGATGATGCAGTAACCTTTTTTGAAAATATTCCGACTATCTATAGGAAAATAAAGACATTGCAAGATGTTGGCTTGGGCTATATAACCCTTGGCCAATCCTCAACAACATTATCTGGTGGGGAAGCTCAGCGGGTAAAGTTAGCTACCGAACTATCGAAAAAAGATACTGGTAAAACATTCTACATCCTAGATGAACCGACCACCGGTTTACACTTTGAAGATGTAAATGTCTTATTGGGTGTCATCAACAGATTGGTGGATCGTGGAAATACAATTCTGATTATTGAACATAACATGGATGTGATCAAAGCTGCTGACTGGGTAATTGACATGGGACCCGAAGGTGGTAAAAAAGGAGGTCAATTACTTTTTCAAGGAACTCCAGAAGGATTGATACAACAACAAAATAGCGAGACAGGAAGATTTCTAAAATTAGAAATGAACTCAAAATAACGATTAAAAATAAACAGGAATATCTATTTCCTGTTTATTTAATATATCTGAGATTGACTCCAAATAAACCCCTTATTTAGTTAGAGAGAGAAATGACATCTTCTTTCCATTTTTCCGTTCTAATAATCCTTTTATCATCAACAAGATGACCGTAAACATTGGGTAAATTGGAGGGGGTAGCTTTTCCTAATTATTTTGGAAGTTCAATATTTGTTATGAATTCTCCATTTCCATCTAAAATAAAGGACATTGGATGATCAGGGTCTTTAATAATCTCAAACAAAAGAAAACCCCATGGTTTCCAAAAATTCTCAAGGACCTGTCCATATACTTTTACCTGCCAAGGATCGAAAATCGGTTTCATGGTCCAGTCATTCAATGCCATTGGTTCAACATAAATTACATCTTTAGTTTCCATATAGGTGTATTCCGGCAATTTATTAAACAAATATGCTGAATAAAAAAATCTTGCACAGATTTCCTCAAACTGGATAGGATGCAAAATTTCACCTTTCACTTTATTTAAAATATCCTCATGAAATATTCTGTTGGTTCCATTATCCTGAAGGGTGGCTATCAAAGCAAAATCCTTCATTCTCAAGGAGAAAATTAATGTGTTTATTTCGTCTCGGTACATAAAGGTATCAGGAGCATTATCTACAGGGAATACTAGAATTGAAAATGGATTTTTATGCTCAAACTCCAACGCGCACGTAACGGATTGCAGCATAGCATGCAGATTACGAAATTTATGCACCAACGCCTGAGAGAAATTCATTTCTTCTCCTGAACGTGTAGCCTGTTTCACACCGGCTTGTATTTCATTAAAAACGACGCCATAGAGGATCTTTCCTACCCATTGGAATAAGGTCGTTTGGTCCAGTTGACTAATTGCCTCATATCCCAGACTAGCGGCCTCTTCTACTTTCTCCTCCACTTTATTCAGTAACGCAGCGGTATTGCTTGAGCAGGGTAATTGCAATTGTTTATAGGTACACAAGCTTTCATCTAACATTTTGAAAGGTTTGTCTTCTAAATCGAAAACTCGCATCATCCATACAGGAAAGACCTGTATTCGCTCGTCAGCTGATATCAGCGTTTCACCTGTCAAAAAACAAGTTTTATTTTCAAAATTAAAATCTAAAAATGGATTATAGAGATCTTTTGTCATATTGGTTGTAAAGGTAACAGAATTCAAAGGGATAGCACATGAAAGTGCGTCAAAAAAAAATTACACTACCGATCTAAAAACTTTAAAATTTAGCCTTCAAAAAATTTCGAATGATAAAAGATATTTCAGCTGCATTTGAATACACCATAAAGTGACCAGCTCCTTTTATACGAATTGAGTAATCAACATATTGTATTGGCATCAAACGGTCCTTGTCACCGTGTATATGCAAACAATTCTCTGGGACTTGATCATTTGCCCATTCCATAATTTGCTTAACTGACCAATTCATAAAATCCGAATCAGATTCCCTTAACATTTCAAAAAATAAATCCTTTTGCTCTTGGTCTTTTAGACCGAATAACCAGCTAAAAATTCCTGAAGGAACTTTTGTCAATGAGGACTTTTGAAGTAACTTGTGAAGGTTTAGAAACTTAGATACTCCCAATACTCTGGGAAGTTCATCTTTAGTTTTGGCGGAAGATAGTAAGATAATTTTTTTAAAATTATAATATTTAGCAAGTTCACTTATGCAGATTCCACCAAAAGATAACCCCATAACTCTTGCACCCTGTTTTGGTATTTGATAGTGTTCTGCTAACCGAAATATATAGCTTTCAAGAGCCTCTGTAGGTCTGGGTTTTAACCAGTCAATATATTTTACAGTAATTCCAGATAGATCTAATTTTGCAAAAATTCTTTTATCAGCACCTAAGCCAGAAAAAACATAGAGTGTTTCCATCTACCTAAGATACCTAAAATCAGCCAACATTTACTTTAAAATTCTCAAAGACGAGAACGCCAGAAACCACCTGACCATCCTGATTCTTGATGTCATTTAGGACAGAAGTTTTACCCTTTTCGAGCAAATTTTTCATCTCTTTCTCATCCAAGAAAACACCATTCAAATTTCTCCAGATTTTAAAGTCACAGCCTCGCGCATAGTGATCACATTGCGCTATTTTGTCATAGAGCTGAATATTTCCTTGTTCACATTTTGGGCATTTTATCTTCCCTTTTTGTAATGGTTTGAGCTCTTGATGAGCAATCGCCACCCTCAATTGCAATAATTCCTTTGTAATTTTCGCTGTATAGTCTTTAATGTGTTTCATAAACACATCGTAACTAACTTTTCCTGCCCGCATCTCTTCGAGCTTTTGCTCCCATTTACCGGTCAAAGTAACTTTCGCAATAGAACGATCCTTTACGAGTTGGTACACGGATAATCCTTTTTCAGTAGGAATAAGTTTCTTTTTGTCTCGCTTAATGTAATCTCTTTGAAAAAGAGTTTCTATAGTTGCTGCGCGAGTAGCGGGAGTGCCAAGTCCACAATCCTTCATCGCCTGACGCATTTCATCGTCTTCGATTTCCTTTCCCGAGGTTTCCATTGCTTTTAAGAGCGAGGCTTCGGTATGTATCGGTTTTGCTTTTGTAAACCGTTCCGCCAATTCCAAAGTTTGGATCTCTAACGATTCTCCTTGAACTAGCTTTGGAAGTTGCGCATTCTCATTATCCTGATCCTCATTATTTTTTTCATCCTCGGCAAGCTCCACTTGATCGGAAGACATTCTCCATCCGTATTGTTTGATGACAGTCCCTTTTGCAATTAACTCGACACCTTGAGCGTTTATTAATACCGTGGTTATATCTTTAATACAAACCTCTGAAAAACTCTCAACCATTCGCTTAGCAATCATATTGTATATATTTTGCTGATCTTCAGGCATATAAGATGGCTTTTCGTCGGTGACTAAAAGTGCATGATGATCCGTAACTTTATTATCATCAACAGACCGTTTGTTTAGCTTCGCTCCTATCAGATTTCTACTGACCACTGCAATACTTTCAATTGCAGTATTTGCCAGATGTTCAAAAAGCTCTTCAACTTTTTCAAATACATCTTCTCCAATATATCTGGACCCAGTACGAGGATAAGTGATGACCTTTTTTTCATAAAGCGTTTGCGCAATATTTAGGGTTTGATCCGCTGAATAACCGTACTTCTTGTTAGCATCTTGTTGCAAGGAGGTCAAATCAAACAACAAGGGAGGTGGTTCCTTTGTCTCCTTAGCGTCTACTTTCAAGACTTCAGTCAGCGAGCCAATATGAATATTTGCTATCAGTTGCTCCGCCTGTTCTTTTTTTTCTATTTTATTGGAAGTTGCCTTAAATCGAATTCCCTCTTTCTCAAACCCAGCTTGAATCTTATAAAAAGATTTCGCTTTAAAATCTTTATTTTCTAAAAATCGTGAGCAAATCATTGCCAAAGTCGGTGTTTGGACACGTCCCAATGACAACAATCCATTATTCCCAGCAGCCAATGTTAACGCCTGAGTCGCATTAATCCCTATAAGCCAATCTGACTCAGATCTGGATCTAGCAGACATAAATAAACTATCATATTCAGATCCATCTTTCAAGTTTTCAAATCCTTGTTTGATTGCTTTATCGGTTTGAGAAGAAATCCAAAGTCTTCTGAAGGGAACCTTTAATCCAATGTAGTGATAAATGTTTCTAAAAATAAGTTCACCCTCTCTCCCCGCATCCGTGGCTACGATAATTTCTTCGGCTTGGTTTAATAGATTTTTAATTATGTTCAATTGCTTTAGCGCGCCTCCGTCATCTATCTGTTTACCATCCTTGCGAACTTTTTTAACCTCTAATGCAAATTGTTCTGGAACAATAGGCAAATTAGAGACTGACCAAGAATGAAAACCGTAAGCTTGTGGCGTACAAAGTTGTACCAAGTGTCCAAATGCATAGGTAAATGCATATCCATTTCCACAGATATATCCATCTTTAATCTCTTTCGCTCCCATCACTCTGGCTAAATCACGGGCAACGGAGGGCTTCTCCGCAATTACTACTTTCATTTCCTGATAATCTGATTATAATTCAAAACTATAAAAGGTTGTAGGGTTTTGCTACCTAGTGTTTAATCTAATGAAGGAATTGAAATTCCTTTAATTTTACGATAGAGATCAACAGCATACACATCGGTCATGCCCGAAACAAAATCCAATACCGCTCTAATTTTGGAATATGTATCGGTCATCTCTGTATGGAACTGTTGAGGGATCATTGCTACCATTTTTTTCTCAAACATCGATTTTTCTGCTTTCAAATACGCTGGAAGAAACTCTTCCAATAGCGCATTCAAAACTTTGAAACCAGCAATTTCAATTTGAACGACGGAAGGGGCATTGTAAATTCGCTTAACAGAAATCTCAGAAATTAATTTCATTTGGGAAACAATTTTAGTATCCAATGAATCCATCAAAGATTTCTCAAAAAGTCCGTTGAGAAATTTCTCCTGATTTTCCACAAAAACATTTGCACAGCCTGTAATTAATGTATTAATTGCTTTAGCTCGAAGAAGAGAAACTCTGCTATCTGAGTCTGCCAAAGCATCTAAACGTCCTCTCAAATCTTCATTCCCACAAAGTGGTAATAGCAGTTCTTCAACCTCTGAATAAGAAAGTATTTTTAAATGATGAGCATCCTCTAAATCGATAATATTATAGCAAATATCATCAGCGGCCTCCACCAGATAAACTAATGGGTGTCTTAAATAACCTTTCAAATTTGATGGATCTTCCGTTAGACCTAATTCAGTGGCAATTGTTTTGAATGTAATTTTCTCAGACTCAAAAAAACCATATTTCTTTCTATGGTGAGAAGATTTCTGGTGACCATCAATTGCTGCACACGGATATTTAACGATTGCAGCCAAACTAGTATAAGTCAGCGCAAAGCCTTTAGGATCTTTTCCGTTAAAGGCATGTGTGAGAATTCGAAGTGCATTTGCATTTCCTTCAAAATGCGTTAAATCCTCCCATTGTTCTCTCGTAACTGAATCCTTATACTTCTGTCCTTTTCCATCAATAAAAAAAGATGAAATCGCCGCTTCTCCAGAGTGCCCAAATGCGGGATTTCCTAAATCATGAGAAAGACAAGCTGCTGATATGATATTCCCAACCTCCTGAAGGAAGGGGACCTCACTATCAATATTGGGATTGCTTTTTTTGAGCAAATTATAAAATAAACTTCCCAAAGACCGTCCAACTGAGGCAACCTCTAAACTGTGTGTCAATCTATTGTGAACAAACACAGCTCCCGGAAGAGGAAAAACTTGGGTCTTATTTTGGAGTCGGCGAAATGGCGACGAAAAAATCAATCGATCATAATCGCGCTGAAATTCAGAACGAGCATCAAAATGCCCATTCAGTTCACGCCCTTCATAACCCCATCTTTTTGCGGATATTAATTGTTTCCAGTTCATTTAAATCATAGGATTTTTGATAGGCAAATATACGTTTTAAAACTGGTAGCTTAGGCTGTCTTAGTTGATTTTTGAGAAAACCGAACCAACAATAATGCACAGTACAACTATACATATCGCATCTTTCGAGCAGATTTACAGCAGCCCCAAGCAAGGCGATGTTTTGAGCGGCATTACAGTCCGCATCAATCACATCCACTTTGCAATTTTTATTTGTACACTTAAAAACCTTATTGGTTCTTTTACCAATATATCTGCAGCAATTACAGGTATGGGAGGTGTACTGAGGTGCTACAACGATCAACTTAACAAAAGACATTTGTATTCCAGAAAAGAACGCAGCTGACCAAAAGACCAACGACCAAGTTTTGTTCTAAACTTTTTATTTCTAGGTTTCGAACTAAAACGGATGTTAGTCAGGTTTTCAATAGCAATCCCTTGTCTTTTATCCTTAGCGGATTTTACAATCGATTTGGAAATGGTGTGATTGATAATAGCAGATGTTGTTCGTTTTTTGCCACTAAGCCGTTTGCTCAACCTTTTGGAGCTGCGTGTGCCTTTGCCTTGAATAGAACTACGAACCCTGTTGTCTTTTTTCTCTGTATTGATTAAACAATACGAAGTATACAAAGCTAACTATATATCTAAAAATAACAGCTAATTAAACTAAAATATATAGTAATATTTTAATTTTAAAATTAGGGGTAGCTGCTTTATTTAAGGGGTAGCTGCCTTCCCTCCCACACACGCTTAGGCGATGAGTGGGTTTCCGCAGCATTTTCATGAAGACAAGAGATGACTAATCAATAGACTATAAAAAAGTCAAAAACATAAATGGATTTCTTCTTTGGAGGGGGAAACCTTATTTACTATCTTTATAAGAGAAAGATAACTCAAATGACTACTTATAAACTACCACAGGCTAAGGACTTTGAAGATAATTTAAATGGAAAAAACACCCATTTGATTACTTTAACCAATAGAGCTGGAATGCAAATTGCCTTGACAGATTATGGTGCTAGACTGGTTAGTGCATTAGTACCCGACAAACACGGCGATTTGGTAGATGTTGTTTTAGGTTTCGACAGTATTAAAGGATATTTAAATGCACATGAGGAATACCATGGCGCCAGTATTGGCAGATTCTGTAATCGAATTGCCAAAGGAAGCTTTTCTTTAAACCAAAAGAACTACATTCTTGAGCAGAATAATGGTCCAAATAGTTTACATGGAGGAGTAAATGCGTTTCATAAAAAGGTTTGGGACAGACAGGTCAGTTTTCAAAAATTAGTTAACTTCTATTACGTATCACCTGACGGAGAAGAAGGTTTCCCCAGCGAGCTTAAAACGAACGTATCTTATGAACTAACCAATGAAAATGAAATTGTTATTCAGTTTCGAGCGACCTCGGATGCTCCTACTATCTTAAACCTTACAAATCATGCTTATTTTAATCTTAACGGAGAAGGCAATGGAGACATACTTAACCATGAAATCACTATAAATGCAGATGAATTTATCCCTGTAAATGAGGTTCAAATCCCAACAGGTGAGATTCTACCTGTTCAGGAAAGCTGTTTTGATTTCACACAACCGCAACGTATTTCCGACCGGATTGATAGTACAGATGAGCAAATTATCAACTGTCAAGGATATGATCATACATATATCAATAAACAATTTTTAAGTAGCCCAGTTGCTACTGCTCTTAGTAGACAAAGTGGTGTACAATTAGATGTTTTTACAAGTGAACCAGGGTTACACTTCTATACAGGAAACTTTTTATCTCCCGATCAAGGGAAATCAGGACATAAATACCTGAGACATGGTGGATTCTGTTTTGAAGCTCAACATTTCCCTGATAGCCCGAATCAAGAACATTTTCCTAAAGTCACCCTACTTCCCGGAGAAGTGTTTACGAGTGAAATAAAATATAAATTTTCAATAAAAAAGGAAGATATATAAAAATTTTGCCCCAAAAGTATTGACCTATTGAGGCAAAATTTCATCCTTTTTAGAAAAATCACTAGACCCTATTTTAGTAAGTTTTTCAGCGCTTCACTGACTTTGTCAAAACCAAACTCAGATTTAATTTCTTGAAACATTTTTTCAATTTGATCATTACAGAGATTTCCAATACTTCCTTCGTGTGTATGATTAACTTTTTTTTCAGGTTTAAAATTTCCTTCTTCAATATCTATTCCTATATTTTTGTAGGCTTGACGAAAAGGGATCCCATTTAAAACTTGATTATTAACGACCTCAACACTAAAAAGGTAATCATATTTAGGGTCATTCAAAATCCCATCTTTAACGGTAATATGTTCCAACATATAGTGCGCAATGGCTAAACAGTCATTCAAAGAGGCAAATGCTGGAAAAAGATTTTCCTTTAGCAATTGCAGGTCCCTGTGATAGCCCAATGGCAAATTAGCGGTCATTAAGGCTATTTCATTTGGTAATGCCTGAATTTTATTACACCGAGATCGAATCAACTCAAAAACATCTGGGTTTTTTTTATGAGGCATAATCGAAGAACCAGTAGTCAGATGATCTGGGAAAGAAATAAAGCCAAAGTTTTGATTAATGAACAAAGTCACATCCATCGAAAACTTGGCCAAACTTGCAGCAATTGAGCTTATGGCTTGAGCCAGAATGCGCTCGGTCTTCCCCCTGCCCATTTGGGCGTACACTACATTATAATTTAAATCTTCAAAACCCAATAAGTCAGTAGTCATTTTTCTGTCTAAAGGAAAGGATGATCCATATCCTGCTGCAGAACCCAAAGGATTCTTATTACAGATCTTCCAAGCTGCTTTTAACATGTGCATGTCGTCTACTAAACTCTCCGCATACGCCCCGAACCATAAGCCAAACGAAGATGGCATTGCGATTTGCAAATGAGTATATCCGGGCATCAAAACTCCCTTGTATTGATTACTCAACGCAATCAGCTTTGTAAACAACAATTCCGTATTTTTAAAAATACTTTCAATTTCAGAACGAAAATAAAGCTTAAGATCAACTAAAACTTGATCGTTTCTTGAACGACCTGAGTGTATTTTCTTTCCTGCATCTCCAATTCTTTGTGTTAATAACATTTCAACTTGGGAATGCACATCTTCGACACGATCATCAATTAAAAATTTTCCATCTAAAATCTCTTGGTAGATATTTTTTAATTCCGCTTGAACGACTTGCAAATCTTCCTCATCTAAAAGACCAATGCTATTAAGCATCTTGGTATGTGCTAAGGATCCCAATACATCTGCTCCGGCGAGTTGCAAATCCATTTCACGATCACGACCTACAGTAAATGATTCTACAAAAGAATCCACATCAATATTTTTTTGCCAAATCTTCATTTTCAATTTCTTGTTGAACAAAAGTACCAATATCTTAGCAAAATACAAGTTGCACTGTTTTGAGTGATCCATCTTCTATTTTGAAAAATGCTAATGACTCATCAACTTCTTATAAGGTCTTTTTGGCATATCTACTCAACCACAGTGAAACTGGATTCTGGAATAGATATATTACAAACGATTATTGCGATTTAGCGGAGTAGCAAAGTGAAGTATTCATAGTAAACTTGCAGATTCTAACCATCATGGTTTCTTGAAGTATGATATTATACAGCTTTATTTCTCTCTAAAGCATAAATTGATCAAAAAAGTGATCACTTACTTTTTTATAAAAAACATTTAGGATTAAAATAATTAAAGCCCTATGTTTGTGATGTAAAGGGAGATGAAAAGAAATTTTAAGTGAGTTTGCACTCACGTAATAACCACCCAAAGAAACTAAAAATGATAGACCAAAATGTCTTTAAACTTTAAAAGAATTATTCTATCCAATTATAAACTAACTTTGATTAAAGACTTGTCACGATGTCCACGACAAGTCTTTTTTTATACTTCATATTTTTCAAATCTGGACTACTTCTTTTCGACACGTTCGCTCACTACGAATAAATCAATCCTATTTTGAAAAATCCTATATTTGTATAATTGAAAAGTAATGCAACTTTTCATTATTCATATCCGATGGGAACAGAAAGTAAAAGACAACAAAGATTTGCAGGAGTAATTCAACAGGATCTAGCCGAAATGTTTCAACGTGAAAGCAACGTTTGGGCACCTGGCGCTTTTATTACTGTAACTAAAGTTCGTGTTACACCAGATTTGGCTATTGCAAGGGTGTATTTAAGTTTCTTAAATACCAACACCGCCAAAGAGGATCTCGAGAACGTCCGCAGTAAATCCAATGAAATACGTTACAAATTAGGTACTCGGATTAAAAATCAGGCTCGAATAGTTCCTTCTTTAGAGTTTTTCTTAGATGATACCAATGAATATGTGGATCATATGGAAAAAATTTTCGAGAAGATCAGCAAAGAACCTAGACAATCAGAGGAGTAAAAGTCGAGAATTCTGATGGTTTTTATGCTCAATGAAAATGAGATTAGTTTTCCAGACCCTTCTTTAGCCAACCCGGATGGTCTATTGGCGATTGGAGGTGACTTAAGACAGGAAAGGCTTCTATTGGCATACCAAAACGGTATTTTCCCTTGGTATGATGAAAGTTCACCAATCCTATGGTATGCCCCGTTGACTCGGTTTGTCATATACCCACAAAAACTTCGTATTTCCAAGAGTCTTAAACAATCAATAAGATCAAATAAGTTTACCGTTACCTTAAATACATGTTTCGAGGAGGTCATATTTCAATGCTCATCAGTTCCTAGAAAGGATCAAGAAGGGACTTGGATTATTTCCGATATGATAAATGCTTATATCAATTTGCATCAAGCAGGATATGCCCATAGTATAGAAGTTTGGAAGGATACTAAATTAGTGGGCGGATTATATGGTGTATTAGCAGGAAGGGTGTTTTGTGGGGAAAGTATGTTTTCAAAAGTCTCAAACGCGTCCAAAATTGCCTTAGTCAATTTAGCAGAAAGAGCTAATATCGAATTAATAGACTGCCAAATTGAATCAGACCATCTGAAAAAAATGGGCGCTGAACTTATTAGCCAAAAACAATATTTAAAAGAGTTACTCAAATTTCAAATAGAACCTAATGCCTTTCAAAAAACACTTTAATACCTCAGATGAAATACTCTATCTAAACACACCGGGTAATGGACTGATTCCAAATACAACTCTGGAGTGGAGAAAATCCTGGGATGCACATTTTTTTGATATTAAAGGAGATCAAAGAGATAAACAACAAGAATTCATACAAGAGGTAAAGAAAACAGTTTCAGATTTTTTTGATTCAGATATAGATTCAACATTTCTTACACCTAACTTTTCATTTGCCTATTCGACATTAATTGATCTTTTACCAAATCATTATTCTTATATGATGATTGAAGATGAATACCCATCATTGGAGTATCCAATTATTAGTAGAAGATTAAAAAGATATAGTTTAAAGGTTGATGAAAACTTAGAATCAACAATAGCCGAGGCTGTTGAAGAATATAATCCCGATGTATTAGTGCTAAGCATAGTTCAATACATATCGGGATTAAAGATAGATTTAAATTTTATAAAGAAATTAAAAAAATCAAATCCGGGACTCCTCATTATTGCTGACGGGACTCAGTATCTTGGGACGGAACATTTTTCATTTAAAGAATCTGGGTTAGATGCCATGGCTAGTAGCGGATACAAATGGTTGCTTTCTGGTTTTGGCAATGGATTCTTAATGATCAGTGATATTCTAAGGAAAAGATTAGAGAATTTAATCTACGAAATACCAAGACCCAAATCAGTTATGTGGCAAAATAAAAGTGTATTAAGTACCTTTTTCGAACCAGGTCATCAAGATAATTTAAGTCATGGCACATTGAATCAATCTTTGCTTTTTTTACAAAATTTAGGAATGGACAACATTCAGAGGCATCTTAAGGAAACCTCCGAAAAAGCACATAACTTATTCAGAGAAAGAAATATGCTCTTACCTTTGATTAATCAAAGCAAGGAACACTCACAGGTAATAAATATTCAAATTAACCCTGCATTATATCCATCATTAATAGAAAACGGAGTAAAATGTTTTCCAAGAGGAAGTGGAATACGCATTGGTTTACATCTATACAATGATATCAAAGATATTCATTTATTATTAAACATTTTAGATCGAATCAAATGAGCCCAAACGTAAAAATAGGAGATTTAGTGAGGTTTGTGGATGAACCAATTGAAGGTCATATCACCTCTATTCAAGAGAATGGAATACTTGGAGTAACAGATGATACAGGATTTGAAATACCCGTATTAAAGGATAAGGTAACTTTAGTTCATGGAAATATGCGTTCGAAAGACGATGACCTACCGAAGGTCATTTTGCAAAACGATATTTTCTTAGATAAAGGAATCTTTTTAGCGTTAACAGGAGAACAAAAAGAGGGACTAGTCAAGTTTTATATTGTAAACGAAACTTCTTACGAATTGTTGGTCGCTGTTTCTGAAATCGTTGGCACAAAGTGTACCGGGATTTATTCGAATATGGTGCCTTCTAGAGAATATCATCAGATCTATACCGCAAATTTTTCAACCATACACAAATGGCCAACTTTATCTTTTCAGATATTGCGCACTAGCAACAGACAAACTACGATAGTCCCACCTATAGATAAAACAATTAAGATAAAACCTTTGGATTTGATCAATTCAAAAGAGAATAGTGCAATTTTACCGGAAAAAGCTTGGATGTATGAGCTGGATAAATTAGAAGAAAACATTGGGATAGACAAATTAAAAGACCACTTCATCTCTCATCGGCCAAAAAGATAACGATCAAATTGACTATACGTTCTGTTATTTTTGAACCAAAATTTAGATAATCTACGTCATTTTATCACACGCATGATTATGTTTGT
Organism: Sphingobacterium sp. GQ94; assembly: GCF_059758715.1. NCBI lineage: Bacteria > Pseudomonadati > Bacteroidota > Sphingobacteriia > Sphingobacteriales > Sphingobacteriaceae > Sphingobacterium > Sphingobacterium sp. GQ94. The sequence goes on along the minus strand of NZ_JCAXEC010000003.1, from coordinate 34,257 downwards.
AATTGTATTTTATTTCGCTTTTACATACAAAATTGTATAAATCAACACTTTATGTTGAATGTTACTTTATTTATAATCGTTCTAAATTCGTTCTATTGACAGATTCTTGACAATCGGAAGTAGGTTTTAGTATACATTTGCAGTACAAAATATTGGCGAATTAATTAGGCTTTGAAGAATTTAAAAGTTATAGCGTTTACCCATAAACATGTCGATCTAAAAGATCTTGGCAATTTGGTTATATGCAATGAGGAGTTGGATAGCCGACTTATTAACCTTAAGAACAGTTTAGATATTCCTGAGATCTTTTATATCGGGACATGTAACCGTGTGGAATTTGTTTTTTATGGAGCACATGAATTAAACGATGATTTTGTCGCTCAGTTTCTTGATAAAATGAATTTCTGTGTACCTGAAGAGCGCATGCAATGCTATTTAGGCCAAGTAAACAGGTATTCTGGATTAGAAGCTTTAAATCATTTATTCCGTACCTCTTGTTCAATGGAGAGTTTAGTGGTAGGTGAAAAGGAGATTCTGGCGCAAGTTCGCAAGGCATATGATCGTTGCAAAGCGGCAGGATTTACAGGAGATTTTTTACGACTAATGATGGATCGTTTAGTAAAAACAGCAAAAGAGGTTTATACAAACACCAATATTTCACGTAATCCTATTTCAGTAGTATCGTTAGCCTACCGGAAACTTCGGGAATTCAAATTAAAAGAAAATCCAAGAATTTTGGTTATAGGATCGGGAGAAACTAACCAAAATTTAGCGAAATACCTTAAAAAGCATAAATACACAAACTTCACAATCTTTAATAGAACGCTCACCAATTCTCAGGTCCTAGCAGAGGAATTGTCCGCTATTGCTTATCCGCTGAGTGAGCTTAAAAACTATAAAAAGGGTTTCGACATGATGATAACTTGTACAGGTGCTCCGGAAGCAATTATTCATGAAGAACTGTACCAATCTTTATTAAACGGTGAAGAAGAAAAAAAGGTTATAATTGACCTCGCAATCCCGAATGATATTGACGCAGAAATCATTGCAAAATATCCAGTTCATTATATAGAGGTAAGTAGTTTACAACAAATTTCCGAAAAAAACATTCAAGAACGTTATTCGGAAATAGAAAATGCTGAAAAAATAATTGAACAAAACATTAAAGAATTCCTTCCATTACTAAAACAACGTCGTGTAGAAGTTGCAATGAAAGAAGTTCCAGAAAAGATCAAACAAATTAGATCTATTGCTATGACTGAAGTGTTTGCAAACGAGGTCGAGCAACTAGACCCTGCTGCACGCGAGGTGCTCAATAAAGTCATTAATTATCTTGAGAAAAAATACATCAAGGTTCCCATGGTAATGGCTAAGGAGATCTTAGTAAAATCAGCAGATTCGGATAACAATTAATTCCTTTTTTTTCAAAAACATATGCTTTTGGCAGGGAAAGGTCAAAATTAAGAGGCTATTTGATTAACTTTGTCTCCGAATTATTCATTTTGTAAATCTTTGAACGTGAACAAAAATCTTATTATTGGCACCCGAGGCAGTGAGTTGGCATTATGGCAAGCTAATTTTGTAAAAGATCGATTAGCTGAAATAGGTGTACAAGCCGAACTCAAAATCATAAAAACCCAAGGCGATATCATACAACATCTTCGATTAGACAAATTAGAAGGAAAAGGGTTTTTCACCAAAGAATTAGAAACAGAACTTTTATCCGGCTCGATTGATTTAGCCGTCCATTCACATAAGGATTTACCAACAGTAAACCCGACAGGCCTAATTGTTGCAGCAGTTTCTGAAAGGGAAGACCCTTCGGAATTGCTTATTATACATAAAGACTGTGTAGATATCACCAAACGATTATCGTTAAAACATAACGCACAAGTAGGAACTTCTTCCAACCGCAGAAAAGCGCAAATGTTATCTTTACGACCCGACTTAGAATTTGATGATCTGAGAGGTAATATTCAAACTCGTATTCAAAAATTAAGAGATGATAAATACGATGCTATAATATTAGCTAAGGCTGGGGTCAGCAGGGTTAACATGGATGTCTCAGATTTTCATGTTGAAGAAATTCCTCCTGTAGAAGTTATACCCGCACCCGCTCAAGGTGTACTGGCCATACAAATTCGGGAGTCAAACATCGAGTTATTTGAACTATTGCAAAAAATCCATGATCAAGATGTTGCTCAAACAATAGCAGTGGAACGCAAAGTATTAAATTTATTTGACGCAGGATGCCATGCTCCATTAGGATCATATTGTCGTAAAAAAGATAATAAATACCAATCATGGACTTCAATCGCTGATACAAACGAAGATTTCCCGGATCGCTATTTTCTAGAAGCGGAAACCACCGAGGGGATGGCTGATCAAATTTTTTCAAAATTTCAAAAAAACAGAAGACTTCCGACATCTATATTCATTACACGTGATTTAGACGAGAACTCCTATCTGGGAAGATACCTTAAAAAGCATAATATTCAGGTAGATGACCGTTCTTTAATTCGCATTTTCCCGACTATAAATAAATTAGACTCCTTTATATTAAAAAGAGCTGACTGGATTTTTTTTAATAGCAAAAATGCTATCGAACATTTTTTCAAATTAGATCCTTGGATATTAAAGAAAACAAAGATTGCTGTATTGGGGCGTGGCTCTGAAGACACACTACGCAAATTTAACCGAATAGCAGATTTTTCAGGCGATAACCTAGGAATTGAAACAGAGGATATTGCTAAAGAATTTGCCAAAATAGCAGATGGGCTTACGGTCTTAATACCCAGAGCAGAAGGTTCTTTAATGACCATTCAAAAGGCATTAACCGCTAACACGAAGGTTATAGATATGCCAATCTATGAGTCTGTTATTGAAGAAAAAGTGAATAAAACGAATGCAGAAGTTATGATTTTCACAAGCCCAAGCAATGTTGAGGCTTATTTTCGAGAGAATTTGGCGGATCCAGATCAAAAAATCATATGCATAGGTCACTCTACTGCAAAAGCAATTCAAGAATTAGGCCTGAAATATACTTTACCATTCACTCCAGACGAAATTGGGTTAGCAGAAGCAGTATTTGGATTAGACTATGGAAATTAACAAGATATAAAAAGGGGAGTTTTCCCCTTTATTTATTTAAAAAAACTATTAAATCATGTTACAACGTCCTCGCAGAAATAGAAAGTCTGCAATTATACGCGATATGATTCAAGAAAATCATATCTCAGCAGCAAATCTAATTTTTCCTTTATTTATAGTTGATGGAGATAATCAAAAGGTAGAAGTCTCTTCAATGCCAGGCATCTTTCGGTATTCGATTGATAATTTGTTGAGGGAGGTTGAGAGTTGTATGAAATTGGGCTTACAATCTTTCGATCTATTTCCAGCTGTTGAAGAATCTTTAAAAGACAAATTCGCGACAGAGAGCTATAGAAAAGGGACATTGTACCTTAGTGCGATAGAAGCGGTGAAAAAAAATTTTCCGCAGGCATGTATCATAACCGATGTCGCAATGGACCCATATAGTTCAGATGGTCATGATGGAATTGTTGAAAATGGAGAAATCTTAAATGATCCAACGCTGATGGTATTGGGAAAAATGGCGTTAGCACATGCAGAAGCAGGTGCTGACATTATTGCACCATCAGACATGATGGATGGGCGTATAGGATACATTCGCCAAATTCTTGATGAAAATGGATTCTCCAATGTCTCATTAATGTCCTATACCGCTAAATATGCATCTTCCTTTTATGGGCCCTTTAGAGATGCGTTGGGTTCTGCTCCTAAAAACGGCGATAAGAAAACCTACCAAATGAATCCCGCTAATGCTAAAGAAGCTTTAATTGAAGCCCAATTAGATGCTCAAGAAGGAGCTGATTTTTTAATGGTAAAACCAGGATTACCGTACTTAGACATTATCAAGTCCTTAAGTGATAATTTTGAGTTGCCTATTGCCGCTTATAACGTATCTGGTGAATATGCGATGCTCAAAGCGGCCATTGCTAATGGTTGGTTAAATGAGCAAGTGATATTAGAAACTTTAATGAGCTTTAAACGAGCCGGAGCAACAGCAATCCTTACTTATCATGCTAAGGAAGTCATAGAAAAAGGATGGATAAATCAATAAATTGGCTATTTTTGTATGCTGAGAAGTAAGCTATAAAAAATTTTTCGATCAAAATGGAACATACCCGAATTAAAGTACTCTTAAAATCAGAAGAGTTTGGAAAAGAAGTAATTGTTAAAGGATGGGTCCGAACCTTTCGCAACAATCAGTTCATTGCAATCAATGATGGTTCATCCATAAATAATATACAAGCAGTTATCGACTTTGAAAACACACCAGATGAAATTTTAAAACGCATTACCACCGGGGCTGCAGTGCGCATAAAAGGTCATTTGATAGAATCCCTAGGTAAGGGTCAGAAGGTAGAAGTAAAAGCTACAGAAGTTTCAATTATTGGCGACTCAGATCCAGATAAATTCCCACTTCAACCAAAGAAACATAGCTTAGAATTCTTGCGTGAAATTGCTCACTTACGTTTTCGTACGGGAACATTTAACGCTATTTTCAAAGTTCGTAATGCCCTCGCATTTGCTGTTAATAAATTCTTCAACGAAAGAGATTTCGTTTACATGCATACCCCGATCATCACAGGATCCGATGCAGAAGGTGCTGGAGAAATGTTCCGTGTCACTACCTTAGATTTAAATAATCTTCCAAGAACACCAGATGGAACAATCGATTTTAAAGAAGACTTCTTCGGAAAAACCACGAATTTAACAGTATCAGGACAATTAGAAGGTGAATTAGCGGCTTTGGCATTTGGAAATATTTACACTTTTGGACCAACCTTTCGTGCAGAAAACTCGAATACAACCCGCCACTTAGCGGAATTCTGGATGATTGAACCGGAAATGGCTTTCTATGAATTAGAAGATAACATGGATTTAGCAGAATCATTATTAAAATACGTGATTAGCTATGCCTTGGAAAACTGCCCAGAAGAAATTGAGTTTTTAAAAAATCGTTTATTAGAGGAAGAAAAAAATAAACCATTAGCTGAACGTTCTGAATTAAACTTGGTAGAAAAATTAAAATTCGTACAAGATAATGATTTCGAGCGTGTCACCTATACGGATGCCATTGAGATCCTTAAAAGGAGCAAACCAAATCAAAAGAAACAGTTCAAATATATTATTGAGGAATGGGGCGCTGATTTACAATCAGAGCACGAACGTTACTTAGTAGAAAAACATTTCAAAAAACCTGTTATTTTAACAGACTATCCTAGGGAAATAAAATCTTTCTATATGAAGCAAAATCCTGTTGATGCGAACGGAAGGAATACTGTGCGTGCAATGGACATTTTATTCCCAGGTATTGGCGAAATGGTGGGTGGCTCTCAACGTGAAGAGAACTTAGACAAATTAATCAACCGGATGAATGAGGTTGGAATTCCAGTTGAAGAAATGGAATGGTTCCTTGACACGAGGCGTTTTGGTTCTGTGCCACATTCAGGATTTGGAGTTGGGTTCGAACGTTTGGTTTTGTTTACAACAGGAATGACAAACATTCGAGATGTAATTCCTTTCCCGAGGACACCGAAAAACGCTGAATTTTAATAAAAAATATCTTAAAAAAAACCGTCAAAACAAACATATTTTGACGGTTTTTGTTTAATTAGTAACCAAGTTTAGATTTTGTAGATGTTCATTAAAATATATAACGAAAACCCCAACCCTCAAGCAATTTCACAAGCTGTTGCCATTTTAAAAAAAGGTGGAGTAATTATATATCCGACAGACACTGTTTATGGAATGGGTTGCGATATTACCAATCAAAAAGCGATTGAAAGAGTTTGCTCTATTCGTGGTTTAAAACCAGACAAGGCCAATCTTTCATTTATTTGCTATGATTTAACGGACATATCGACTTATACCAAACCTTTTGACACGGCCGTATTTCGGATACTCAAAAAAGCCTTACCTGGTCCATTCACTTTCATTTTTAATGCAAGTGGACAAGTACCAAAACTTTTAAGCAGTAAGAAAAAGACTGTAGGAATACGTGTTCCAGACAATAACATTGTTCGAGAAATAGTAAAAGAATTGGGCAATCCATTATTGACTACCTCAATTCATGATGAAGATGAAATTGTTGAATATTCCTCTGACCCTGAATTAATCTATGAAAAATATCAGGAAAAGGTAGATCTTGTGATCGATGGGGGTTATGGTGATAACATTGCTTCAACAGTTGTAGATTTAACCAACGGAGAATTTGAAATAATTCGTGAAGGGAAGGGCGATTTGGAATTATATCTTTAAATCATGAGTTTCAACCTTCGTTTTTAAAGCTAGATTAAATCCATTAAAGCTATCCAAGGTAGCTCCAAGAATCATTTTTCTTAGCAACGGGATCAATATGCCAGAAAACTTCTCTCCTTGAATTAGCAAAGTTTCTTTTTCTGTGATGACTTCCAACTTAAAATAATGTTCTCCGTCAAAAATTCCATCCAACCACAATTTCCCTTTCCATCTTATTTCCTTTTCTTTTTCAATATTAAGAAACAAAGGATTCATTTTGATTTTCATCTTTTCTCCTTGTTGAAATATTACCTTTGAGCGCCTACCCATTTCTGGCGTACCCTCAAATTCTTTAATACTGGGACTCCATTTTGGGTAATCTTGAAAATTAGCTAACACCTGCCAAACTTGACGAATATTTGCATTAATAGTTATTCTAGCTTCAATTTCTTCTTTCATTTTTTCCAGACTTATTAAACCATTAATTGGTTTATATATTTAGATCAAATGTAGATTGGAAATAACTAAAAAGAGTTGACTATTATCAAGAATTTAATAATTGACAGAAGAAATCCCCCATTATCATAGGGATGTGGGAGGAATCGAATGAGTATAATTCGGTAAGCAATCTAGATCAATTAACCCGCATAAATTTAAAGGTCATTCCAGTTATAACGAAAATCTAGCGAAAACAACTGTTATGTCTTTTTAAGCCTATTATCATGAATGTTAGGGTCAATGTCGCTATTTCTTTCTTATTCGGCTAAGAGTCTCAGGACTCATACCCAATACAGAAGCGATATATTGCAATGGGACATGATGGAACATGGGCTTATTTAACTCAAAAAATTTCATATAGCGCTCCTCAGCGGATAGCGATATGAAATCGAAAATTCTATTTTCCATCTGTACAAAACATTTAGCCATAAATCTTTTCTCAAATAGATTCCAATCCGGTATGTTCATTTCAAAATCCATATAGTCTTCCTTTGATAAAGTCCATAACCGCATAGGTGTAATCGCTTGAATGTTCCAAGAAGCATTTTGATCAAACAAAAAAGAAGCTAAATCGGTCACAAAGTATCCATTCCCACCGATCCATTGGGTAAATTCCTTTGTCTCGGTTAACTGATACACTCTACAATATCCGGATTCAATAAAACTCATTTTTGAGCATTTCTTTCCTTGTTCTAGAAATAAATCTCCTTTCTCCAATTTCTCTATTACCAATTTAGAGAGTATAATTTCCGCCTGGTTATCAGATACATCGAACAATTGAAACAATTGGTTTTTAAGATTCATCTTAATTCGTTTTTAAGAGAGGATTTCTTTTTCGTTCGTAAATATAGGAGACGTTGAAAATAACTACAGCAATAAAGATCAACCCAAATGCTATGATTTGAGGAATCTCGATAGCTTCATTATAATAAAAGATTGCCAATAAAAAACTAATGATTGGATTCAAATACATTAAAATCCCTACAACTGAAGAATCTAGTTCCTTTAAAGCGAAAATATTCAAAAATAGAGGTATAATGGTATAACCAATTGCAATAACTAGAATTAAAATATAAAACTCATTTGTTTTTAGAATCGAAGTATCAATAAATGCCAAAATTGGAAGCAGTAAAATAGTGCTTATCAAAATATGTATAGTTAAGGTAAAAAATCTATCAATTTGGAATTTATTTTTCTGTAAAATCATATATACTGCATAAGTTAGGGCTAATACCAGACTATATAGGAGATCAATAAAATGTCCATAAGAAAGAATTATACAACTCATTGCGCTAATGGTCACAGCAATCCACTGTCCACGGTTTAATCGCTCATGTAAAAAGAATCTTGCAATTACGGTCGTCAGTATCGGACAGATTAAGTATCCCAGAGAGGTTGCGTTCACACTAATGTTATTCATTATATAAATGAATATAAACCAATTCAAACCAAGTAATATAGCGCTAGCTAATACATTAACTATCAAAATATTTCTTTCCTTAACTTTCGTTGACTTAATGTACCTTAGGCTAGCTAGTGTTTGCTTTTTACGAAAAATAAAACAAGCTAACAATATGCAGAAAGAAGCGAATATTACTCGATAGATCAGAATGTCTAAAGCACCAAATGCATTTAATGGTCTTAAAACTAAAGGAAATGTTCCCCAAACAATAAAGCTCAGCAACGCTGATAAATAATATTTCATGGATAAGGCTTAGCTAAAAAAGTGATAACTAAAAGAGTGTGAAAACTATAAGATAATAAATTCCTCGACTACAACTTGGCCAACGTATTCATTGACACGACCGATAATTTGCCTTCGCATCATTGCAAGTTCATTTTTAATGACCGCAGACTCAACACGAACAAATAATTTTTTGTCCTTTATATATATTTGTTGTGTTCTGTTTGCTATTGCTTTACCTATAAGTTCGGGCCAAGCCTTAACCACTGATGTCTCATCGAATTTTTTTCGTAGGCGATAAACATCTAATAATTTATCAATAGCTTGTTTTATTGTTACATCATCACTCCTTCGAAAAGTATCATCATTATACTTCGCCATTTATTCGCCCTCCTTGAACATCAAATATACGAATAGGCTTGTCGATTTCTTGGAAAATTCTTTGAATTCTTTTTAGGTCAGTATCTGTTAAGAAGATCTGGCCAAACTCATCCTCGGAGACTAATTGCATTAACTTTTTTGTTCTGCGCTCATCTAACTTATCAAAAATATCATCCAATAAAAGAAGTGGCTTGAATTTCTTTTTATTTTTCAAAAAGGCATACTGAGCCAATTTCAAAGCAATAAGAAAGGACTTTTGTTGGCCTTGCGAACCAAATTTTTTCAAGGATAGTCCTTGATGAATGCTAAAATGTAAATCATCTTTATGAATACCGACAGTGGTTCTTTCTAGTTGGCGATCCTTATCCAAATTACTGTTAAGTAAGTCCATGAAATCACCATCTAACAATTGAGATTCATAAACCAAGTCAACCTGTTCTGACTCTTCTGAGAGAAACTTGTAATAACGCCTAAATTCAGGTAAAAATTCTTCCATGAAATCTTTCCTTTTATGAAAGATTCGGATACCAGCTTCAGTCAACTGCATATTTAGGATTTCTAAAAGTCCTAAATCAAAAACGCCGTTTTGTCTGATACTCTTCAATAAACTATTACGTTGCAATAAAATCCGATTATAGATTATCAAGTGGTCCAAATAATGATGATCTGTTTGAGAGATTACATTGTCAATAAACTTTCTTCGTTCCTCGCTTGTATCAAGAATAATAAAGCTATCGTTGGGCGATATCATGACTAAAGGGAATTGACCGATATGGTCCGCAAGCCGGCCGTATTCTTTTTTATTTTTTTTGAAAAGTTTTTTTTGATTTCGTTTTAAACTACAAGAGACGGTATCTAAACTTAAATCCCTATCAAACTCACCCTGCACCATAAACCAATCCTCTCCTGTTTTGATATGCTGAGAATCAATTGGATTGAAATAAGATTTACATAGTGATAAATAGTGAATTGCATCAAGAAGATTAGTTTTACCCGAACCATTTTGCCCTGTAAAAGCATTGGTTTGAGGTAAAAAATCCAAGGTAGAGTCTATATAATTCTTAAAATTTAAAACAGAAAGTTGTTTAAGCCACATAACAAACAAAGATATGTTATTTACTAAGCCAAAACCTATTTTACTTCTTCGAATTCAACAAATTCTCCAGCAGTTTGGGTACCTTTTTTTTCTGAACTTTGTTTAGGAGGCATGTATTCTACACGAATCTTACCATCAGTCTTTGTTTCTTTCTTCTTATATGTGGAGAATGGATCTCCATAATGTCGTTGTCCTGGACCTTCATTAGCATATTGCGCCTGTCCTTTCATCATCTTTTGCATCACTTTGCGCATGATGAAAGGCAAAAATAGCCGAATTCCAAATTTGAATAAGTAATAAAATAAAACTACCGATATAATAAAATATATAAATGTCATTGTCTTTCCTTTTTATCAAAAATAATAAAAATTTGAACTGAAATTCAAATCAAATTGTCAGGACAATCTCAATTAACAAAATTTTAATGTTTTCCCATAGCTTGACGGATCGCTACTAAAAACCGATCAGGATGCTGAGAACCAATCACATAGATGAGTCCATCCTTATCGGTCAACCAAATAGCATCTTTTCCTCCAGAAAAAAAGCGAATCTTACCATTCTTATGGAGATTATAAACAGGATTGTTAAAAAAATAGTTTGAATACCTCTTTTTTTCAACTTTTACAATTGAATTCAAATCTATTTTAACCAAGCTTGTTGTCCAAAGTCCACTCAAAATAATATGGGTTTGGCTGACTTGAGTACGGTAACTTACCATATAGAGCATCAATATGGATACCCCTAATATACAAACTCCAACAATAAAAAATAACTGTTGAGAAACTACGTGTTCCCAATTTATATAATAGGCAACAAAACAAAATAATGCCAAAATCAACCTTACACTAATCCAGGTCATATCACGGCCTAAGTACTGTTTTTCGTGAAATAGTGTATGTTCTTCCATAAACTTTATTTAAATACTAAAGTAACGACTTTCTTTGTATTTTCGGTCACTTTAAAGCGATTATCTAACCGAAAACCGATAATCCATATTACCTCCCCATCTCCATTAACCAGGATTGGGACATTTTGTTTCTGAAAGCGATTTACCTTTTGTTGAATAAAAAAATCCGAAATCTTTTTGCGCCCTCTCATCCCCAATGGGTTAAACCAGTCCCCTTGTTGCCAATTTCTTAAAATTAATGGGAATTTTAATTTCTGAAAATCAATTTGCACTCTATCCTTATCCTTTATTTTGTCCAGAGCATACTGATGATTAAAACTTAATTCATGATCACCAATATGGATGGACCTTTCAAGATTGGAAATTTCCAAATATGTGGAAACATAATCCTGCTTCTTTTTCAGAATCAACTCTTTCCTATTCACTAAAAGTTCAAAAGAAGGAGATTCAAACAACTGTCCCATCTCATTCGAAAAACTTGCGATCATATCTTTAATCACATTCTTTTGAAAACCATAGGGTTTAAAAAGTTCAAATAATAAATAAGGACTATGAGAGTGCTTCAGAAGTGATGATTGATTAATGAGTAGGTAATCCCCTTGTGGTATAAAAAGCTTATTTCGTAAATCGCAAACATATTCATGAATAAAACTATAGCTTTCCTGGAAATGTCGTATGTTTTGGGTTAAAATAGATTGAAAATCGGGTTGAATCTCTTCAAACTTTGGAATAACTTCTAACCTTATTTTATTACGAGCATATTTAGTTGAAAAATTGGATTGATCATCTCGATATGGAACATCTAAACGCTTCACCTCAGCGCCCAGTTCTTCTGCTGTCAAAAAAAGTAAGGGTCTGATAATAGTTCCTCGTTTAGCTTGAATACCGGTTAAACCCAACAGCCCTGTTGACCGAGTTAAATTTAGTAGCACAGTTTCAAGATGGTCATTCTGATGCTGAGCAATGGCAATTACTGAACAGCCTAATCTTTGTCTTAAGTCTTCAAACCAGGTATAGCGGAGCTCTCTTGCAGCCATCTGAATAGATAATTTATGTTTGGCAGCATACTGCAGGGTATCAAAATATTGAACATGAACCAAGAACCCTAATTCCTCAGCATATTCACGCACCAATACCTCATCAAGATCTGACTCTTTCCCCCTTAATTTAAAATTACAGTGTGCAATAATGCAGTCATAGCCCAACTCTTTAAACAAGGTGGCCATTAACATCGAGTCCTTACCTCCACTTACAGCAAGGAGAATCTTATCTCCAGAATGAACAAGATTTTCATCCTTGATGTAATTAGTTAAACGATCGGCGATGTACATAGTTCAAAAATACTCATAATTAATAATCTTCTACCTGAAGCATTAAAATTTATTGTTTAACAATTTTTTGCTAATTTATTGCATATTTTTGCCCTTGTGAGATACCTATTAATTTTGTTTCTAAGCATTTGTTGCTTCTTGTCTTTTGGTCAAACACCAGAAACCGCAGCTCAAGGTGAGCCTATGCGCCTGGTATCCTCATCTACGAGCAGATTTATAGATCAAAAAATATTAAGAAGTTACAATGCTGTCTATGAACATAAAGGTTCTACTCTTGCCGCTGATAGTGGAGATTTATACAAAGATGACATTGGAAATGAGTACTTTGAAGCACATGGTAATATTATTATAATTCAACCCTCCGGTTCCACAATTGAAGGAAGTCATCTACATTATGATGCTTCCTCTCAACATGCAGTCCTTACTCAGAATGTAAAAATGATCGATGGGGAGACAACCCTAACAACGAATTACATGACCTATAATATGCGCAACCAGCAGGGCACTTATACTGGTGGTGGTCGTATAGTGAGTAAGAGCGACACAATTACCTCTCAACGTGCATATTATTTTGAGAATACAAAAGATGCTTATTTTAACAATAAAGTTATCGTTCGTACCCCTAGTGCCATTATTTATACTGACTCCTTGCAATACAATACAATGTATAGGGATGCTAAATTTTTTGGCCCCACCAATATCAATGGTCGCAAAGGTGAAAAACTATACACTGAAAAAGGAACTTATAATACAGACTTTGGAATCGCTAAATTTAATAAAAACAATCTTTATACCGAAGGAAGTAAGTTCTTAAAAGGAGACAGTTTATTCTATGATAGAGATAAAGGAGTTGGTGAAGCTTTTAGAAATGTAATATTTGTAGACACATTAGATAAATTCTATGCCAACGGTGATTATGGCAAGTATTTACAAATTGATCAGTCTATTCTAATGACCGGTAAACCATTAATAAAATATTTAATTCGAAGCGACTCAACCCAACAACAACAAACTGATACGACAATTGACTCATTGAACCTCCAGCAGCCATTAAGCAAAAAAGATCAACAAAAACTTCAGAAGGAAAATGATCAAAAACAGCAGCCGCAGAAGGAAGTGTCCCAAGCAGATAAACCAACCAATGAACTAATCGATAGTACATCTACGGCCAAATTGGACACGCCAACTAAAGTGGATACAGCTTATATGACAGCAGATACATTATTCTCAAAAGTTATTTATGTTCGTGATTACAAACCGCTTGATCTTAAACTGGATCGAAATGGAGGACAGTTGGAAGAGGATAATGAGGTTGATTATGGCAGTATTGATGAAGTAGAATTATTTGACACGTCCGATTCAAGCAAACTACCTGCAGATTCTGCGGCTAAGGTGGAAATCAAGCAAACTATACCACAGAAGGATCGTGAAAAAGTTATTCAAAAAAAATCAAGTAAACCTATCACTAAAAAGCCACCTGAATACGACTCGGAAAACATTACCGCAATAAATAAAACAGATAGTATTCTTCGAAAAAATGCGGTTATGCCGACAGGATTGGAACCCGATAGTCTGATGAATAATGCACTCAAAACCGCACAAACTGCCGATACATTGCTCAAAGATTCAACTGAAATATATGCAGATACTGCCCGAACGCGGGTTGTGAAAGCCTATAATAATGTGCGTGTTTTTAAATCAGACCTTCAGGCTGTAGCCGACTCTGTTTATTATGGGATGGTAGATTCTATGTTTAGATTTATGGGATCGCCAATGATCTGGTCTGAAGGATCCCAAATTAATGCGGATACCATTTATATGCAAATTAAAAATGGTAAAATGGATAACGCTTTACTCAAAGAAAATGCATTTATGATCAATGCTGTATTGGACACAGTTAAGTTCAATCAATTAAAAGGTCGAAAAATTACTGCTTTTTTTGCAAACAATAATATTGAAAAGATTTTTGTTGATGGTAATGCTGAAAATTTGGTGTTTACAACAAACGATAAAACCAATACCATCACCGAAATGTTTCATGACAGAAGCAGCAGAATAAAAATAAGAATGGAGAATAAAAAAATTATAGATTACGTCTCCATTCGTAAAGTAGATCAAAAGATCTACCCTTTTAAATTAGTAACCCAAGAAAATGAGGTCCTTCCAGGTTTTCTCTGGAAACCTGAGGATCGTCCTAAGTCAGTTCAGGATATGCTAAATAGAAAACGTGCAAAATCCAAACCACTTGTTGAACCTGAAAATCTACAAGAGGGCGAACCAGACTCTACAGGGGTAGTTTCTGAACAAATAACCACCGAGAAGAAAATTGATGAAAATGAACTTGACGCTAAAAACCAAGGTTCTCAGCAAAATACGTCAATCATTCAAACCGATACTAAAAACAAGGAAAATATACCAATAAAGAAAACAGATAACTTGTTGACGCCTAGTCCGAGCACCCCCCATAAAACTGATAGTATTAAAACTCTAAAGGCTCCAATACTGCTTCCTGAAAAAAAATAAACTCTGGTCAATTGGATTCCCGAGGGATCAAATAAAAGGATGGAAAGAATACTAATTTAAAAAGTAAAGAAATGAAATTATTTCTAATTATTCTGTTTTTAGAAAAGCGACTAATTTAGCTATTGCTTGAGCTCGATGGCTAATTTTATTTTTTTCTTCCAAGCTCATTTCTGCAAAAGTTTTATCAAAACCATCAGGTATAAATATAGGATCGTAGCCAAAACCTTCAACCCCAATTCTTTTATCAATAATATTTCCCTCGATAATACCCTCAAAAAAATAGTGTTCCCCATTCATAAATTGCAAAGAAATCACTGTTTTAAATCTAGCTTTACGATTAAGCGAATCACCCAATTTTTCCAACACAAGATCGATGTTTTTCTCCATATCCCTACTTCCTGAATATCTAGCTGAGAATACACCAGGTTCTGCATTTAACGCTTCTACTTCTAGTCCAGAATCATCTGCAAAGCAATTCACCTGAAATTTTTCAAATAAGTAATCTGATTTCTGTTTAGCATTCGCCTGAAAGGTGTTCCCTGTTTCTGGAATATCATCAAAACATCCAATATCAGACAGAGATTTAAGGATAATTTTTTTTCCAACCATGTGTTGAACCTCCTGAAGTTTATGTACATTATTTGTTGCAAAAACTAATTCCATTTTGATTTTTTATGATGGGATAAAAACCTTGAACTCTCCCC
This sequence comes from Sphingobacterium sp. GQ94, assembly GCF_059758715.1. Classification (NCBI taxonomy): domain Bacteria; kingdom Pseudomonadati; phylum Bacteroidota; class Sphingobacteriia; order Sphingobacteriales; family Sphingobacteriaceae; genus Sphingobacterium; species Sphingobacterium sp. GQ94. The sequence continues at coordinate 18,809 of NZ_JCAXEC010000003.1, read as the reverse complement.
AGAACATCTTTTTCTTTTGCAAATCATCGAACATCTGTTCAAAACTGAAGGTATTAAAAACAGTCGCAATTTTTCCTTTCATATAGGAGTTATGGGCAATTTCAGGGAGACCTAAAGACTTAGGTTCAACACCTAAAAGAATGATTTTTTTTGGCTGAAAGTACTCCATTATTCGCTTCCATATATTTGGATTGTGTGGATTTGCAAGATTTACAACAGCAACATTACTCGCATTTAGTTGTAAAGCTCCAATAGTTTTTAAAAAAGCATCTTCCGCTTTTGGGGAAAAGTAAGGGTATTCAGGATAGCGAAGGATAAATAAAATTCCTGTGGATTTATCCCCTTGATAAATAAACTCCTCTGCAGTATTTGATGGCTCTTCTTGCAGAGGAGAATTTGTAAGTATATTGGAATTGGTTTGTACAGCTGATTTGTGGTTTTGCTCAATAGCAAATACAGTCTCAGACATTAAAGTCTGAATGGCTATCGGATTATCTGTAATTAAATTACTTTTCAACACCTTGCTATCGTCCAATTCTTTTATTATTATTGACCTAATACCCAGGCAAAAATTAATGGGGCAACTATAGTTGCGTCTGATTCAACAATAAACTTAGGAGACTCAGTGTCAAGTTTTCCCCAAGTAATTTTTTCATTTGGAACTGCTCCTGAATACGATCCATAAGATGTAGTTGAATCTGATATTTGGCAAAAGTAAGACCAAAAAGGAACATCATGCCATTCTAAATCCTGGTACATCATCGGAACTACACAAATAGGAAAATCTCCTGCAATACCACCTCCGATTTGAAAGAAACCAACACCTTTTCCTGAAGAGTTTGCTCTGTACCATTCTGTCAAGTAGATCATGTACTCAATCCCGGTCTTTACAGTATGGACATTTAATTCTCCTTTAATAACATACGAAGTAAAAATATTGCCGGAAGTTGAATCTTCCCATCCAGGTACTACAATAGGAATGTTTTTTTCAGCTGCTGCTAAAACCCAAGAATTCTTTGGATCTATTTCATAATATTGTTCAAGATCTCCCGAAAGAAGGATTTGATAGAGAAATTCATGAGGAAAATAACGTTCACCCTTCTCTTGCGCGTCTTTCCAAGCTTTCTCTAAGTGAGACTGTAAGCGTCTAAATGCTTCTTCTTCAGGGATACAAGTATCTGTAACACGATTGTAGTGATTCTCCAAAAGTTCCCATTCATCTTGTGGAGTAAGATCTCGATAATTGGGTACGCGCTTGTAATGTGAGTGTGCTACTAAATTCATTACATCCTCTTCCAAATTTGCTCCTGTACAAGAAATAATGGCCACTTTATCCTGACGGATCATTTCGGCTAATGAAATCCCTAATTCAGCAGTACTCATCGCACCAGCTAATGAAACCAACATTTTACCCCCTTGGGCTAAATGGGTTTCGTAACCTTTTGCAGCATCAACTAATGAGGCAGCATTAAAATGAAGATAGTTCTTCTCAATAAATTGAGAAATAGGTCCTCTTTGTGTACTCATATTAAATCTGATATATATTCACAAAGTTACTCAAAAATTCAATAATACCTTGGCTAAACACATTTACTTTCTCTTTAGAAGTTTTGAAAATAGATACCCAAAGAAGATCAAAATTAGCACAAGGATAACCAGAATAATTATCTCATTTGTCCCCAAATTCCATCCGTCTTTATTCAGCATAATGTTATTTTTTTATGAAATTACCCATTTTTCACAGCTTTCTAAAAATGTAGGATGAATATCTGCCCCAATTCCTAATCCAGGAGTTAATTTAATAGCATACCCATCATAAATCACCCCTCCAATTACTGGGTCTTCAAGATGTCCAACCAAACAAGTGTCCAGATCAAAGAATTTAACGTTAGGGGCTGCGTATGCAAAATGTGTTTTAGCAGCTAAGGCCAAGCGGCTCTCCAGCATACCTCCTATCATACAAGGAATATTGAATTCTTTAGCAACAGCTTGTATCTTTAAAGATTCCGAAATTCCAGAAGATTTCGAAAACTTAATATTAATATAATCACAACCATCCGTGCGACATAATCGTTCAGCATCATGATGATCGTATACTGATTCATCAGCCATAATTGGAACAATCGTTTGACTTCTTAATTGCGCAAGTAAATGATCATTGTAGGTTCGCATGGGTTGCTCACAAAACTGTATTTTTAATGATTCGAGACCTTGCAATGCTTCTATAGCCTGGTCGTAGCTCCAACCTTGATTGGCATCTATACGAACAGGAATATCAAATCCTACCGCTGTTCGAATTGCTCGCATTCTTTCGATATCCTCTTTGGGATCCTTTCCCAATTTCACTTTTAAGGCCACTGCCCCATTTTGATGCAATTCCTTTGCTTTGGAAGCCATTATATGCGCCTCAGCTATACCTATAGTTATGTCGGTAAATATTTCCCTTGGCTCTCCTCCCAAAAATTGATAAAGCGGTAGTCCTGCCTGTTTCGCCGCCAAATCATACAAAGCCATATCAAAGGCTGATTTCACAGTGCCATTCCTTGCAATAAATAGATGTAGTTCATCAAGTCGTTCTTGAATTTTCAGTGGATTTTTACCTATCCAAACTTTAGCCATTTCTTGCGCAACAGCGATGCAGCTATTTTGCGTTTCGCCGACTATCATAGGGAAGGCAGAACATTCTCCCACGCCATACAATCCTTCGTCTGTAACCACTCTAATGAACGTATTTTGTGCATATTCCATTACCCCAGTAGCAATGACAAAAGGCTCCATCGGAATGCTCAACTTGTAGATCTCTATTTCTTTAATGACCATAATTAATTTGTTGGAAAAACCAAAGTAACGAATGAAATTTCATTTTTACACAAAACCAGCGAAACAAATACGATTTCCCTCAATAATGAAATAAAAAATTACATTAACCATAATATATCTTTACTTTTTTTATTATAATTTCAATTTTTTAGAGATTTTATTCATATATTAGCAAACTCGTTTGTTATTATTACTAATTATCAAAATACAATGCAGTTAGAAGGACTTTACAACCCGGAGTTTGAACATGATGCCTGTGGGGTTGGTTTCGTAGCTCATATAAAAGGGCAAAAATCACACAACCAAGTTAAAGACGCATTAACCATGTTAGAAAACATGGAACATCGTGGGGCATGCGGTTGCGATCCAGAATCAGGAGACGGAGCAGGTATTATGCTTCAACTTCCACATGAATTTTTGTGGGAAGAATGTATTAAACTTGGTATTCAATTACAGGAACCAGGATATTATGGAGTCGGGATGATTTTCTTACCCAAGGAAAAAGAAATGAATCAAATCTGTCGCCAAGTTATCGCTGAGTCTGCTGCAGATCGGAAAATGGAATTACTTGGATTCCGTTCAGTTCCAGTAAATCGAGATGGAATTGGCCCAACCGCATTAGGTGCGGAACCAGAAATTGTTCAATTTTTCATTTCAAGACCCGAAGGGGTAGTTAATACGGAGGATTTTGAACGTAAGCTTTTTGTCTTGCGTCGTTTAATTATTCAAAAAATCAAAAATTATCAGGAATATCCTCTCCCCTTATATGTTGTTTCACTTTCTTGTAAAACCATCATATACAAAGGGCAATTAACAACTTATCAGGTTGGCAGTTATTTTGAAGATTTACGTGATCCCAGAGTAGTATCAGCCTTTGGTATGGTACATTCCAGATTCTCAACGAATACCTTTCCATCCTGGTCGTTAGCGCAACCCTTTAGAATGATTGCACATAATGGCGAAATCAACACGTTAACAGGTAATTTAAACTGGTTTTATGCGGGAGTTAGGGCCTATTCTTCACCATTTTTTACAACAGAAGAAATGGAAATTCTACTTCCAGTGGTTGATAAAGGCCAATCAGATTCTGCCTGCTTAGACAATGTCGTGGAACTATTGCTTCACTCCGGAAGAAGTCTACCCCATGTCTTGTTGATGTTAGTACCTGAAGCATGGGACGGAAATGAGCAAATGGACCCGTTAAAAAAGGCATTCTACGAATATCATGCTACCTTAATGGAACCTTGGGATGGCCCAGCCGCTTTATGTTTTACAGATGGAAATATCATTGGGGCAACCTTAGACAGAAATGGTTTACGCCCACTACGGTATGCCGTTACCTCAGATGACCGAGTTATTGTCGCCTCGGAAGCAGGCGCATTACCTATTGATGAATCTTTAATTATCAAAAAAGGAAGACAACAACCTGGTAAAATCTTTGTAGTGGATATGAGTGAAGGTAAGATCAAATCTGATGACGAGGTTAAAGGCGAATTAATCAGACAACAACCTTACGGAGATTGGTTAAATAATTATAAAATCGAATTAGAAGAGTTAGCAAATCCACGCGTTACTTTCACCTACCTATCCAAAGAATCTGTATTTAAGTATCAACAGTCCTTCGGGTATTCTCGTGAAGATATTGACAATATTTTAACACCGATGGCTCTAACTGGCTATGAACCAATCGGCTCAATGGGAACAGATGTACCCTTAGCTGTTCTCTCTGATCAACCTCAACACATATCAAGTTATTTTAAACAATATTTTGCACAGGTGACAAACCCACCAATCGATCCAATAAGGGAACGTTTGGTGATGAGTTTAGCAACTTTTATAGGGAATTCAGGAAATATCCTCGTAGAGGATAAAAAATTCTGTCATTGTGTTACCTTAGAACATCCGATACTGACCTCGAGTGAGTTAGAAAAACTGCGCTCAATTGACACGGGGGTATTTCAGGCCAAAACAATACAAAGCTATTTTAGAGCAGACGGGAATCCCGGAGCACTACAGGCTGGATTGGATCGATTATGCCGGTACGCTGACGATGCTGTAAAAGATGGATTTGAAGTCATTATTTTGTCTGACAGAGCGATTGACTCTCAACATTGTGCAATTCCATCTTTATTGGCCGTTTCGGCAGTACACCATCATTTGATAAAGACGGGAAATAGGGGTGCCGTTGGATTAGTAGTTGAGGCAGGCGACGCATGGGAAGTTCATCATTTTGCTTGTTTGCTAGCCTTTGGAGCTACCGCGATTAATCCATATATGGCTTTAGCAAGTATTCGTACGATGAAGGCCACCAACCAACTTGACACTGAACTAAGCTGGGAGCAGTTAAAGAAAAATTATGTGAAAGCAGTTTGTAATGGATTACTGAAAATCTTCTCTAAAATGGGAATTTCGACATTACAATCGTATCACGGTGCTCAAATATTTGAAGTATTAGGTATACAGAGTGAAGTTGTAGATCGATACTTTTGTGGTGCTGTTTCACGAATTGGCGGCTTAAGTTTAGATGACCTTGCAAAAGAGGTATTGGCAAAACATCGCAGAGGATTTGAAACCACTAGAGTTAGTCCGACCCTTCTTCCAGAAGGTGGAATATATCAATGGAAAAGAAGAGGTGAAGGTCACTTGTGGAATCCACAAACTGTACATTTACTGCAACAAGCCTGTCGTAAAAATGATTATGAATCTTATAAAAAATATGCTTCGTTGATCAACAATCAAAAGGAACATATGTTTACCCTACGTGGTTTATTAGAATTTGCAAAACACCGTACACCGATTTCAATTGAAGAGGTTGAACCTGTAAGTGAAATCTTGAAACGTTTTGCAACGGGAGCGATGTCATTTGGTTCCATTTCGCATGAAGCACATAGCACCTTAGCCATTGCAATGAATCGAATTGGAGGAAAGTCCAATACCGGTGAGGGCGGTGAAGACGAGATCCGTTTTAGTAAGTTACCAAATGGAGATTCGATGCGCTCGGCCATTAAACAGGTCGCCTCCGCGAGATTTGGTGTTACCTCGAATTACCTCACCCAAGCTGATGAAATTCAGATAAAAATGGCTCAAGGAGCAAAACCTGGCGAAGGCGGGCAGCTTCCGGGCCATAAAGTCGATGAATGGATTGCAAAGGTACGTCATTCAACACCTGGGGTCGGTCTAATTTCACCTCCTCCCCATCATGATATTTATTCTATCGAAGACTTAGCGCAATTAATATTCGATCTTAAAAATGCCAATAGAGACGCACGTATCAACGTAAAACTCGTGTCAAAAGCTGGAGTTGGAACGATAGCTGCCGGAGTTGCAAAGGCGCATGCTGATGTAATTTTAATTGCAGGATATGATGGTGGTACCGGAGCTTCTCCAATTAGTTCAATCAAACATGCCGGTCTCCCTTGGGAACTTGGGTTAGCAGAGGCGCATCAAACGTTAGTTCAAAACAAACTACGTAGTCGTATTGTACTGCAGGCCGACGGGCAAATGAAAACTGGTAGAGACTTGGTTATTGCAACACTATTAGGTGCAGAGGAATGGGGGGTAGCGACTGCCGCATTGATTGCCGGGGGTTGTATCATGATGCGCAAATGTCACCTAAACACATGTCCGGTTGGGGTAGCAACACAAGATCCCGAATTGCGCAAGCTATTCTCAGGAAAACCAGAAGACATTGTTCATCTTTTTCAATTTTTAGCTGAGGAAATGCGTGAAATAATGGCAGAATTGGGATTCAAAACAATCAATGAGATGGTTGGTAGAGCTCAATTTTTAAAGAAAAGAGAAGATATAGACCATTGGAAAGCTAAGAAGATAGACTTTTCGGGCATCCTACATGTTGCCCTAAATTCAACTGGAGAAACCCTACATAATACAGAAGAACAGGACCACGGTCTTAGTATGATCTTAGATTGGGGATTATTAAGGCAGGCTAAAAATGCGATAGAGACAAAAACTCCTGTATTCGGAACCTTTAATGTAAAAAACACAGACCGGACTATTGGCACTTTGCTTTCGAATGAAATTTCAAAACGCTATGGATCGGAAGGCCTTCCAGATAATACCATCAATTTTAAATTTGAAGGATCAGCAGGTCAATCGTTCGGCGCATTCAATACTAAAGGTATTTCATTTGAACTAGAAGGAGAAGCGAATGACTATGTAGGAAAAGGCCTATCTGGAGCTCAGCTTGCAATCTATCCCGCAAAAGAAAGCACCCTGACTCCACATGAAAATATCATCATAGGAAACGTTGCCTTGTATGGCGCCACCTCGGGTCACCTATTTATAAATGGTATGGCTGGAGAAAGATTTGCCGTTCGTAACTCGGGCGCAACAGCAGTGGTGGAGGGTATTGGAGATCATGGATGTGAATACATGACAGGTGGAAGGACTCTAATTTTAGGGGAAACAGGAAGAAATTTTGCAGCAGGGATGAGCGGAGGGATTGCTTGGATTTACGACCTTACAGGAAGTTTTAAAGACAACTGTAACACAGAGTCGGTGGATCTAGACCCACTTGACACTGAAGATGAAACAGCAATTATTAATTTGTTAAAGCGCCACATTCATTTGAGTAATAGTCAGAGAGCGAACTATATTTTAACAAATTGGTCGACAGAGAAAAACCGTTTCATTAAAGTATTCCCTAAGGAATATAAAAACGTAATTAATAAAAAATTAGCAATAGCATAATCGAATAGGAATAAAATCATGGGAAAACCAACAGGATTTTTAGAATTTGAAAGAATGCTCCCTCAGAAAGATGTAGTGGAGAGCAGAAAACAAAATTATCAGGAATTCGTCCACCCTTACTCAGATTCACAATTGAACACGCAAGCAGCGCGATGCATGGATTGCGGAATACCATTTTGTCATTCAGGATGTCCCTTAGGAAATGTAATTCCTGAATTTAACGATGCTGTTTATAATGGAAATTGGGAAGAGGCTTATCAGATCTTAAATTCTACAAATAATTTCCCAGAATTTACAGGTCGCATATGTCCCGCACCTTGCGAATCTGCTTGCGTACTTGGCATTAACAAAAATCCAGTAGCGATTGAAGAAATTGAAAAACACATTATTGAAATCGCTTTTAAAAAAGGATTTGTAAAACCTGATAAATCACATCTATCAACGGGTAAGAAGGTGGCTATTATAGGTTCTGGTCCTTCTGGACTTGCTGCTGCGGCGCAACTTAATAAAGCCGGACATCAAGTCATTGTTTATGAACGTGATGATAAAATTGGTGGTTTATTGCGGTATGGCATTCCAGACTTTAAATTAGATAAATCAATCATTGATCGTAGGATTGAAATCATGGAACAGTCGGGAATTGAATTTAAAACAAACGCAGAAGTAGGCGCAAATGTCGATATACAAGAACTTGACCATTATGACGCAATTGTCTTGTCTGGAGGTTCAACCATACCAAGAGACTTAAACATTCCTGGACGTGAGCTTAAAGGAGTTCACTATGCGATGGAATTTTTAAAACAACAAAACAAACGGGTTGGAAACTCCCCTATTGCTGAACCGCAAATACACGCTAAAGGCAAAAATGTCCTAGTCATTGGAGGCGGCGACACAGGGTCTGACTGCGTGGGAACATCCAATAGACATGGAGCAAAATCAGTGACCCAATTTGAGCTCATGCCAACTCCACCAGAAAGCCGCACAGAAAATATGCCTTGGCCGAGCTATCCGATGTTGCTTAAAACAACCTCTTCCCACGAAGAAGGATGTCAAAGACATTGGAGTATTAGCACAAAGGAATTTGTCGGCGACAGTGAAGGGAATTTGAGGGGAGCTATTATCGTTGATTTGGAATGGGAAATCGACAAAACTGGAAGACCTACTTCATTTAAAGAAGTTCAAGGATCGGCTCGTGAAATCCCGTGTGAATTAGTCACATTAGCAATGGGATTTTTATATCCTCAAAAAAATGGATTATTGGAGCAGTTGGGTGTAAACCTGGATAACCGAGGAAATGTATCAGCGAATGAATCAGACTATAAAACTAATTTAAGTAAGGTTTTTGCTGCCGGAGATATGAGAAGAGGCCAATCTTTAGTCGTTTGGGCGATATCTGAAGGACGCGAATGTGCCCGTCAAGTTGATCAATTCTTAATGGGAACAAGTGTCTTAGAAAGCAAAGAAGCAGTTTACAACCGCTCTTAAAGATTAGAATTACTATTTCTTTTTTTTCTTTTTAAAAAACATGATCTCATAGAGATCGTGTTTTTTTTGTTACCAAAAATCGATGGTTATATTGAAGCATCTCTTGTGAGTGCCTTAACGTAACACGGATGTATCAAAAATCATGGAAACAGGCATAAAAAAAGGTTCCAATCAATTAAGATTGAAACCTAAAAAGTAGCGGGGATCAGACTCGAACTGATGACCTTCGGGTTATGAGCCCGACGAGCTACCAACTGCTCCACCCCGCAATGTATTTTTAATGTCTTTGGACCAAGTCTCGCACTTGGTCCGCTAGTAGCGGGAATCAGACTCGAACTGATGACCTTCGGGTTATGAGCCCGACGAGCTACCAACTGCTCCATCCCGCAATATATTTTTAAAAATCTTGCTCCTATCGACAAACAAGCAGATTATATTACCTCCGAATTGGAGTACAAAGATATTATTTGTTTCTTTGTAAAGCAAATAAAAAACAAAATAATGTCGCATAAAGCTGGATTCGTAAGCATCATTGGTAAACCAAATGCAGGTAAATCAACCCTAATGAACGCTTTAGTGGGTGAAAAGATGTCAATCATCACTTCTAAAGCTCAAACCACACGCCATAGGATTATTGGCATAGTCAATGATGAAGATCATCAAATAGTCTTTTCAGACACTCCTGGTGTTATCAAACCGAACTATTCTTTACAAGAATCAATGATGAATTTCGTCATGGGTTCAATAATAGATGCTGACATTCTTTTGTTTGTTACAGATATTAATGAAAAGTACGATGAAAATGATGTGCTTGAAAAACTTCGCAATACTAATTCCCCTGTCGCAGTGATTATAAATAAAGTTGATAAGTCAACTGAAGATGATGTAAAAGCGAAGATTGAGTATTGGAAAGAGAAAATAAATCCAGAAATCATATTTCCAGTTTCAGCATTATTAGGTTACAATGTAGAGGCTGTGATGAATTATATTAAAGAGAAACTTCCATTTCATGCCCCTTATTATGACAAGGATGAGCTAACGGATAAAACTATGCGATTCTTCACTTCTGAAATCATTAGGGAGAAAGTTTTTAAACTCTATGACAAAGAAATACCATACAGTACAGAAATTATCATCACCTCATACAAAGAAGAAGCAAACATCACAAGAATAGCCGCCGAGATTATAGTAGAGCGTGATTCTCAAAAAAATATAATTATTGGAAAAGCAGGCGCAATGATCAAGAAGGTTGGAACCTACGCTCGACAAGATATTGAAGAATTTATAGGCACCAAAGTATTTTTAGAACTCTTTGTTAAGGTTATTCCGGATTGGAGAAGTAAAAAAAATTATTTGAAAAGTTTCGGATATGAAGATTAAGCGTCTTGAGCAATAGGCTCTAAGTCACTAAGTTTCTTTTTAGGTTTTTTAGGCAACTCATCTTCTCCCGCAAGTTTATTCCAAATATTGCGGGATTCTTTTGTTAATAGTGGTGAAACGATCGATAAAATTAACACATAAACCACCACAAAAGATTGAATTACCGGCAATAATTTCCCAGCTTTACCAATGTTAGCCATGATAATGGAAAATTCTCCTCTAGCTGAAAGCGTGAAGCCTATATCTACTGAATTCTTTGGTTTTAAATCAGAGAATTTACTTGCAACATATCCTGAAACAACATTTCCGATGATTGTGACAACAGCAGCGAATGTCGCCCACCCAACAGCACCTCCTAATGAATAAATATCAATAGAAAGCCCAAAACTAAAGAAAAACATAGCACCGAAGAAATCTTTAAATGGTAAAACCATGGCTTCAATTTTCTTTAAATATTTGGAATCTGCAAAAACCAATCCTGCCATCAATGCGCCTATAGCTTCGGCGACATGAATCGTTTCAGAAAGGCCGGCAATTGTAAACAATAAACTAAAGATGACCAGAATAAATAATTCGGAAGATTTATCGTGAAGCAATTTATCAATATAAGGAACCAATTTTCTACCGAGAATCAAAAACGAAACAATAAAGACCAGCGCCAAAAATGAAGTACCAGCAACTGTCCAAAAAGAACCACCTCCGGTTAAGATCAAACCCGAGAGGAAAGAAATATGCATCGCTATGAATAAGTCATCAAACATGATCATTCCCATGATCACTTCGGTTTCTTTATTTGCAGTACGTTTCAGGTCAGTAAGGACTTTCGCAACGATCGCTGTTGATGAACTTGTCATGATACCACAGAGGACCATCATTTCTTTAAAGGGCAGATTCATCATCCATCCCACCAACAATCCAGAAATAAAGTTCAATAAGACATAAAACGATCCGCCAGTAACAATGGATTTTCCAGACTTAATCAACCGCCCAACTGAAAATTCCAATCCTAGATAAAACAACAAAAAAAGGACCCCTAAGCGTCCCATAAAGTCAATGAAAGGTTTACTTTCCGAAAACGTGAGGAAGGACCACACAGAATTTACTGTGGAGGTCAAGTTCGCACTCCCTAACCGGGTAAGCAAATCAGCCAAAAAATCAGGATAATTTTCATTTCCTAATACCATGCCAATTACAATAAAAAAAGGTATTACCGAAAAACGTAGCTTATTGGCAATCAAACCAACCGATGCTACCAATAAAACAGCGATTCCAATTTCAATAATTATAGTATTAGTCATAGACAAAAATTACAATAAGATTTCTTTTAACAACTTGATACTTTTTTGTTTTCCAGCAATGACGAGTGTCGTTCCTGGGTAGATAATATAAGTAGGTCCTGGATTGATTACGGTATCTCCTTCTTTAATTGCTGCAATGATGGAAGCTCCTGTACGTTGTCTCACCTCTAGCTCTCCGATACTTTTGTTCACTCCATCATTTGATGGTTCAACTTTATACCATTCAATACGCAGATCATCAAGGGCCACCTCAATAATTTCTAATGCCTTCGGCTTATAAGACAAGCCCCCCAAAATACCAGCAACTTGACGTGACTCTTCATCGGATAAAGTCATCACACAATGGGTCTCATTATCCTCATCTTCATGACGGTAAAGTTCCCTCCGACCATCATCATGGATAACTACTACCATGTTGTCTCCAGCCTCCGTTTCAATTTGGTATTTCTTACCAATACCAATAAGGTCACTTTCTCTAACTATCGACATAATAATTAATATTAATTAGATTTAAATTAAAAATGCAACTTGTCTGATCTCAAATATATAGAAATCAAATGAATTATTCAGAATCAACAAGCTTGTAACTACCGTCTTCCTTTAATTCAGGCCGTCCAACAGAAATGCTTTTTGAATGATAAAATAAAAACACCCAACCTTCTGGAGCTCCCTGTGCCCAATATTCTTCTCTGAGTTCTTTTGCTCTTCTACCATTATAATCGTATTTGGCGATGAAATTTCTGAAAATTTCTTCTGGCTCAGGTAATTCATCACCCCCAAAGAAAAAATGTTCACCTTCGGTTTTAATGTGAAAGACTTGATGAAACTGACTATGACCGGCTGACACCTGATAGCTTATCTCAGGTGTCAATTGGCCATCTCCATTGACAAATAATATATTTCCACTCCGTTGTAAGATATCAAAAACATCCGTTTTATAAGAAGAAGATTCTGAGCTATAAGCAGCCTCCCATTCCTTTTCCTGGATCACATATTCTGCATTCGCAAAAGCAAGGCGTTTGGACCCATTTTTCACATCAACCATCCCATTAGCATGATCTTTATGCAAATGAGACATCAAAACATAGCGAACCTCCGAGATTGAAAATCCGAGTTTCTTTATATTCGCATGAATGACCAGTTCATCATCCTCATTTCGTTGACCTAAACCAGTATCAAGGACAATAAGCCCCTCCTTCGTTTCAATCAAAAAAGGATGAACATGAACAAAAAGAGATCCAGGTCTATCCTTTGGATTATCCTTTTTAGGATCAAAAGGAACGAATTTCTTACTAATATCAACGGAATACGAACCTTCAAAAAGGGAATATGCTCGAGCCATACTTATTTGTTTGTTTTCTTGAGAGTTAAGTGCATACTTACAAACACATCAGCTACAGCATTAGGTAAGTAGCATGAGATAATGTATATTTACACGTCATTAAGTAGGCAAAGATATGCAAAAAAGGTGGGTCCTAAAACCAAAAAAGAATGTCGACAAAACAAACAAACTCCAACAGGAACTTGGTGTAAGCCCCATCATTGCAGAACTTTTGATCAATCGCGAGATTGAAACCTTTGAACAAGCACGCAGCTTTTTCAGACCCTCTATAGACCAACTACACGACCCATTCTTGATGAAAGATATGGAGCTTGCGATTGCTCGAATCGAAAGAGCGATTGGGAATAAGGAAAAAATCTTAATATACGGTGATTACGATGTAGATGGTACAACCGCCGTATCTATAGTTTACAGTTTTTTCAGAGATTTTCATACTGGTTTAGAATATTACATTCCAGACCGATACAGTGAAGGATATGGAATTTCCATTCAAGGAATAGACTACGCGTATGAAAATGGTTTCACCCTTATTATTGCGCTTGACTGTGGAATAAAAGCATTAGATAAAATTGATTATGCAAATTCCAAGGGAATAGATTTTATTATTGGAGATCATCATTTACCTGGAGACACATTACCGCAAGCTGTTGCCGTATTGGATCCTAAAAGAGCTGACTGTGAATATCCGTATAAAGAATTATCCGGATGTGGAATAGGATTTAAGATAATTCAAGCATTCATTTTGCAGAATAAAATGAAAATGGAACTTGCTTATCAATTTCTAGATTTAGTGGCTGTTAGTATTGCATCTGACATTGTTCCAATAACTGGTGAGAATCGCTTATTAACTCATTTTGGCTTAAAAAAATTAAACAGTAATCCATGTTGTGGATTGCAGGCCTTAATCAACTTATCGACACATAAATCTGGTCAATTCTCTATCAATGATATCGTATTTCAAATTGGCCCTCGGATTAATGCTGCAGGGCGAATTGATCATGCGAAGGATGCGGTTCAATTACTCATTTCAAAATCGCTTCAAGAAGCGAAGGTTTTTTCAGAAAGCATAGATGATCAAAACACAGCGCGAAAAGGGTTTGATTTAAAAATCACAAATGAAGCATTAGCATTATTAGACAATAATATCCAACTACAGTCCCGTAAAACCACTGTATTATATCAGGAGGATTGGCACAAAGGCGTAATTGGTATTGTTGCCTCAAGATTAACAGAACGCTATTACAGACCAACCATTATAATGACCAATACCAATGGCCATATTGCAGGATCGGCTCGATCAGTGATTGGTTTTGATCTTTACGAAGCGTTAAGCGAATGTAGTGACCTTTTGGATCAATACGGAGGTCATAAATATGCTGCAGGATTAACGATGCAAAAAGATAATGTTGCTCTTTTTCAAGAACGGTTTGAACAAGTCGTCAGCAGAACTATAAAACCAGAAATGCTCCAACAAGAAGTTCTAATTGAAAAAGAAATCAGTTTATTAGATATCGATCATAAGTTTTACCGTATTCTTCATCAATTCCAACCTTTTGGCCCACAGAATGAGGCGCCTTGTTTTTTAACCAAGGGTGTAGTCGCAGGATCACCAGCTTATATTGTAGGTAGCACACATGTAAAGTTCAGCGTTAAACAAGCTGGTTCATTAACCCTTGATTGCATAGGATTTGGTTTAGGGGAGTATGTACAGGAAATCAATTCAACAAAACCATTTGATATTTGCTATTCTATTGAAGAGAATTCATGGAGAGGAAAAAAGAATTTGCAATTAAATATCAAAGCAATTAGATTTTAAAAAATATCTTTGCATTAAAAGGATTAAGTAAATGATTCTAAGAGCAGAACACCTTATAAAAAAATACAAACAAAGAACTGTCGTAAACGATGTTTCTTTTCATGTTGAACAAGGAGAGATAGTTGGTTTATTAGGACCGAACGGTGCTGGTAAAACAACTTCTTTTTACATGATCGTAGGTTTAATTAAACCTAACGATGGTCAAGTATTTTTGGATGATATGGAAATCACTCAAGACGCAATGTATAAACGTGCCCAACGGGGCATAGGGTACCTCGCACAAGAAGCATCTGTTTTCAGAAAACTTTCTGTTGAAAACAATATCCTTTCAGTTCTTGAAATCCATTATCCAAACAAAGGTGAACGTAAGGAAAAATTAGAGGAGCTTTTGACAGAATTCAGTTTACACCGTGTCCGTAAAAATCGTGGAGACTTACTCTCAGGTGGTGAACGGCGTAGAACCGAAATTGCACGAGCTTTGGCGGCTAATCCAAATTTCATTCTTTTGGATGAACCCTTTGCAGGAGTTGACCCTATAGCAGTGGAAGAAATTCAAACCATAGTGGCCAAACTTAAAACAAGGAATATCGGCATCCTAATCACAGACCATAATGTCCAAGAAACCTTATCGATTACCGATAGAGCATACCTTTTAACGGAAGGAAAAATTATGCTTACAGGTACTCCTGAAGAAATTGCGAGCAATGAGCTTGCTCGAAAATTTTATTTAGGAAGACATTTTGAATTACGTCGAAAAAAATTCTAATTTAGAGATTACAGCAGCGGACCATGGCCATTATAAACTCCCTTTTTACTTGGATAATGAAAAAGCGAATTCATCAAATTGAGCTTTTCATAAAGTATCCTCATGATGTACAAGAGGAGTGGTTCCAAAGTTTAATTTCTGCAGCTGAGGCGACTGAATGGGGTAAAAAATATGGTTACTCTAGCATATATACTCCTGAAGAATTTAAAAATAGAGTGCCAATCCAAGACTACGATGATATCAAAGGTTATGTTGATCGCATGATTAATGGTGAACAAAATATTCTTTGGCCTACGGATATTAAATGGTTTGCTAAATCTTCTGGGACTACATCAGATCGCAGTAAGTTTATCCCTGTCAGCATTGAAGCTTTGGAAGAATGTCACTTTCAGGGAGGCAAGGATATGCTTTCAATCTATTGTCATAACAAGCCCGAAAATAAACTGTTTACAGGAAAGTCCGTTGTAATTGGCGGTTCCTCGCAAATCAATAATTTCAGTGCGGATTCGTACTACGGAGATTTATCATCCATCTTAATACGTAACCTCCCTCTTTGGGCGGAATACAAAAGAACACCCAATATTCAAGTAACGTTAAATCCTAATTTCGAAGAGAAAATAGAACAAATAGCCCAAATCACAATAAAAGAAAATGTAACCAGTTTAGCAGGAGTTCCCACGTGGAACCTTGTTATGGCAAATCGTATTTTAGAGATCACTGGTAAGGAAAACTTATTAGAGGTGTGGCCGAATTTAGAATTTTACGGTCATGGTGGAGTGAGCTTCAAACCTTATAGAGATCAATTCAAAAAACTGATTCCCTCTGATAACATGTATTATTTTGAAAACTACAATGCCTCAGAAGGGTACTTTGGAATTCAAGACAGGGCTGATTCAGATGACCTATTATTAATGCTGGATTATGGGATTTATTATGAATTCTTACCAATTGAAAATATACATGATGAAAATCCAAAAACGCTAAGCTTACATCAGGTCGAATTGGATAAAAATTACGCCCTTATAATTTCAACAAACGCAGGTTTATGGAGGTATAAAATTGGGGATACAATAAAATTTACCTGCCTCTCTCCATACCGCATTCAAATCACAGGAAGAACAAAACAATATATCAATACTTTTGGGGAGGAACTCATTGTAGACAATGCTGATCAAGCGCTAGAGGTAGCCAGTAAAGCCACCTTTGCAGCCATAAGGGAATACACAGCTGGACCAGTTTATTTTAAAGATAAAAAGGCTGGTGCTCATGAATGGATTATCGAGTTCGAGAAAGACCCGAATGATTTTCAAAAGTTCAGTGAAATATTAGATCAGACCTTACGCGAGATCAATTCTGATTATGATGCTAAACGCTATAAAAACATGGCTCTCGGATTTCCCGTTATACATCATGCAACAAATGGTACTTTCTACGAATGGATGAAACAGCGGGGTAGATTAGGAGGACAGAATAAAGTACCTCGATTAGCTAATAATCGCGAATATTTAGATTCTATTCTCCAAATTATTACAAAATAAGCTAATTTGATATTAGTCAATTCGTTTTATTAAAACTTCATTTAAGGGAATTATTAGGGCCGAATGGCTGTTTTATATAGAAAAACGAAGAAGCCAAGAATAAACTTCCAAACTCCTATTTCTTGTCTATTGTGTGTATTTAAATTCGTATATTTTCTTTCCATAATTTTTCCGTTAGATCAAACAATCACTACCTTATAACTCGTTATACGTGCAGAAGGTTTTAATTTTAGCAAAAGTTAAAATTCGATACTAATTTCAATTAATCTTGGTTAATCTTCAAACGACACCCTAGTTCTTAAATTGTATCTAAGAATTCTAATTCCTAAGTGAATTCTATATTCCAAATACTGTACCGAAATACAGAAATCTTCTCTAACATTAAGTACAGGTACAAGGGCCACCAAAGTAGTATATAAAACAGTATACACTGATGGATAGCAAAACATACATATTTTTTTGAAATCCATCAGAAGAAGAATCCTATTAATTACTAGAAATACATCTTTAGAATATAATATTTTTAGCTAAATTGCGCTCAGTTAAACATTCAAAATGATATGAGCGCGACAGAACAAATTTCAATTCGCGTAGAGCCAACACAACATTCAAGACTCTCGCAGGTAGATTTTAACAACCTTAAATTCGGACAAATAATGTCTGATCACATGCTGGTTGCAAATTACGATAATGGTCAATGGACTGATGTAAGTATCGTCCCATATGCAAACCTTTCCGTCGATCCATCTATGTCTGCTCTACACTACGGCCAAGCAATTTTTGAGGGAATAAAGGGATATAAATTTGAAGACGGTACACTGAGCATCTTCCGTCCTGAGAAAAACTGGGAACGATTTAACAAGTCGGCGCATAGATTAAAAATGCCTGAAGTTCCTCAAGAGATATTTTTGGATGGTCTGAGTAAATTACTTGATATTGATAGAAATTGGATACCATCAAAAGAAGGGACCTCATTGTACATTCGTCCGTTTATGTTTGGAACAGAGGCTGCTTTGGGGGTACATCCATCAAAATCATATAAATTTATAATTATAACTTGTCCGGTGGGGGCTTATTACAGCAAACCAATAAGTTTGAAAGTTGAGACCCATTATACCCGTGCGGCAGAAGGTGGGGTTGGATTCTCGAAAAATGCTGGTAATTATGCATTATCCCTTTATCCAACACAGCTTGCAAACGATGAGGGTTATGATCAAATTATGTGGACAGACGCCCTAGAGCATAAATACATTGAGGAGGCTGGGACAGCTAACTTAATTTTCCGGATTGGGGAAAGTATCATTACTCCACACGGCGATACGATTTTACATGGAGTAACCAGAAGGACGATCATGGAACTAGCTGAAAAATGGGGTTACAAAACTGAACAAAGAAAAGTATCCGTACAGGAACTCATTGAAGGCATTCAAACTGGTGAAGTAGCAGAGGCCTTTGCTGCAGGAACAGCCGCTACGATCACCCACATCGATCGAATCGGGTTTGATGGTAAAGATTATGCTCTACCCCCAATAGCAGGAAGGGAATTTTCTAATAAAGTCCTAACCTATTTAAACGATTTGCGTTATGGAAAAATTGAAGATCCTTTTGGTTGGAATCTTCTGATAAAATAGACATACAATTATTTCAAAATGAA